>JAZSPS010000083.1:0-43483 GCA_045537595.1 Eubacteriales bacterium | reverse complement strand
ACACGCAAGAGCGTGTCATTCTGAGCGGAGCAGAATCCCCGGTGAGGATTCTGCGTAGCCGAACCCGACGAAAGGAGGGCGCCGTAAGGCGGAATCTTGGCAAAAAGGGATCGTTGGTAAAGTCGGAGGCCAAGCGGTCTTAGGAAGACAACTCTGCCTTTCAACTCCTTGGCTCACAGAACGACATGGCTACGATCCGACTTCACCGTGTCATTCTGAGCGGAGCAAACGATCCTGTGAATCGTTTGCGCAGTCGAACCTGCCCATAGGCAGGTGCCGAGGAACGAGGCAGAATCTTGGTGGCGTACCAACGATCCCTATTTGCCAAGATTCCGCCTTACGGCGCCCTCATTTCGTCGGGTTCGGCTACGCAGAATCCTCACCGAGGATTCTGCTCCGCTCAGAATGACACGCTCTTGCGTGTCGGCAAGATGAAATTAATGCTTTTTCGACAGACTGCAAGAACCCCCGTTTGCAAAAACGGGGGTTCTTTATGTTTTTTGTCTTATGGAGCTTATTTTCCGTCCTTAGCATCCAGTTCCTTGAGAAAATCAATACAGCGCTTTACCTCTTCGGGACCTGTGGGATCCAAGCCTTCGCTTTCAATCACAATATTCAAGCCCATCTCGATCGCCTTACGACGTACCTCCTCCACCGGTGCCTGTCCGCTTCCCACCGATCTTCCCTCAGGCTTGCTGGCGGGATCCTTTCGATCCTGCGGAATTCCGTCCTTCAGATGAATAAACCGCAAGCGATCCTTATACTGCTCCATCACGTCTACCGCGCGCAAGCCGGCGTTAAATACCCAGAAGGTATCCAGCTCAAAAAGAATTCGGGTTCTCTTCGCCAATTCATCCTGCGCGATCAAGCCGTCCTTATTGGGCCAAAATTCCTTCGAGTGGTTATGATAATGAAGTGTCATTCCCTCTGCCTCGATGATCGGCTGATATCGGTTGATGCATGCCACGGAATAGTCAAGCTCCTCCTTGGTGGAAAAAAGGGTGCTGGGCAATATAATATTTTTACAGCCCACCT
This sequence comes from Eubacteriales bacterium, assembly GCA_045537595.1. Lineage (GTDB taxonomy): Bacteria > Bacillota > Clostridia > Oscillospirales > CAG-272 > HGM12713. The sequence continues at coordinate 42,448 of JAZSPS010000083.1, read as the reverse complement.
TCTTATGAAAATCCAAGGTGTTTTCAAAATCATTAAATAAAAGCTTATAGCTTGTATGGGTGCTGCAAAGCGTTAAGCCGTAATTCTCCAGCATAGCCTTGACCTCCTCCGCGGAATGGTCAAAGAATCCGGCACTCTCTACCATGTCATATCCCATTTCGGCAACCTGCTTCAATGTTGCCTCAAAGCTTTCTGCCGCCGTGTCTCTTACACTGTACAATTGCAATCCGTATTTCATTTTTTCTCCTTATATCGATCATTTTTTTCAGGAATCTATCATTCCAATTCATCCAAGGTCTTGCGGAAGGTCTCAAGGAAGGTCTCGCAAAAATACCGTACCTCTTCATAGCGATAATATTTTTCCACCTCGGCGCGCAAAGCGCTTTCCGCGCGAGCAAACTCTCGGTTCCCGCTTCTCAGCTCCTCAATACATTTAATATACGCCGAAATTTTGTCCGCCGCCTTCACCAGAGCGTGCTCATAGGTCTCGGGATCCTGTAGGATCAGCTCCCGATAATCCTCCTTCAGCTCCTCCGGAAGCATAGACAGAAGCTTTTCGTTCGCGATCCCCTCGATATCCTTATAAGCCTTTCGTATCTCAGGGTTATAGTATTTGATAGGGGTGGGCAGATCGCCGGTCAAGACCTCCGAGGTCTCATGATACAGCGCCATGGTAGCTACCCGATCCGCGTTCAGGCTTCCACCGTACTTTCGGTTTTTGATCAGTGCCAAGGCGTGGGCGATCTGTGCCACCTGCGCGCTATGCTCGGCAATATTTTCCTCATCCACCGATTTCATCAGACTCCAACGGCGAATCAGCTTCATTCGCGCCATATAGGCAAAGAAGTGATACATAGAATCAGTCCTCTGCCACCACGGCAATTCCCAATTCCGCCAGCGCTCCCGCATCGGGTGCGGACGGTGCCTTTGTCATAAGCTCGGACGCGTTTTGAACCTTCGGGAAGGCGATAACGTCACGGATATCCTCCAGTCCCAACAGCAAGGTTACCAAGCGGTCGAAGCCAAAGGCAAGTCCTCCGTGGGGAGGAACGCCGTAACGAAAGGCATCCAACAGGTATCCGAATTTCTCCTGCGCTTCCTCCGCGCCCATTCCCAGGATCTCGAACATCTTAGACTGAATCTTGCTGTCGTGGATACGCACCGAGCCGCCGCCCAGCTCGGTACCGTTCAACACGATATCGTATGCCTTGGCGCGAACCCGTGCGGGATCGCTTTCCAAATATGCCAAGTCCTCATCCATGGGAGCGGTAAAGGGATGGTGCTTCGCATAAAAGCGTCCGTCCTCCTCGCTGTATTCCAACAGCGGAAATTCGGTGACCCAAAGGAACTTAAAGTCCATGGGATCCAAAATTCCCATTCTCTTTGCGCACTCACAGCGCAGAGCGCCCAAGGAATCAAATACCACCTCGTTTTTATCGGCCACGATCAAGATAAGATCTCCCGCTTCCGCCTTCATGGCTTGCTTGATCGCCTCATTTTCCTCATCGGTAAGGAACTTTGCGTAGGAAGAGGAAATTTCTCCGTTCTCTGTCCATTTCAGCCACGCAAGTCCCTTCGCGCGGTAAGCTTTTACAAATTCAACCAGAGAATCGATCTCCTTGCGCGAGAACCTCGCTCCGCCCTTTACATTGATTCCGCGAACCGATCCGCCGTTTTCCACCGCGCCCGCGAACACCTTAAATCCGCAATGGCGGATGGTGTCGGAAAGATTGGTAAGCTCATAGCCAAAGCGAATATCCGGCTTATCCGAGCCAAAGCGCTCCATAGCCTCGGCATAGGGCATACGGATAAAATCACCCTCCCATTCCTTGCCCATGTATTCACGGAGAAGGTATTTCAAAAAGCCCTCATGCATTTTCATAACATCGTCAGCGGTTACGAAGGACATTTCCGTATCGATCTGCGTAAATTCGGGCTGACGGTCAGCACGGAGGTCCTCATCACGGTAGCAGCGGGCGATCTGAAAATAGCGATCAAAGCCCGAAACCATCAGAAGCTGTTTGTAAAGCTGCGGAGACTGGGGCAGCGCGTAAAATTTGCCCTTATGGACACGGGAAGGAACCAGATAGTCCCGCGCACCCTCGGGAGTAGGCTTGCACAGATTGGGGGTCTCAATATCGATAAATCCGTTTTCCGCGTAATAATCTCTGGCGATCTTGGAGATTTTGGAGCGGGCAATGATGTTTCTCTGCATATCGGGACGGCGAAGGTCCAGATATCGGTGCTTTAAGCGAAGCTCCGCGTTAACATTGCTATTCTCCTGAATCTCAAAGGGTGGGGTCTGCGCCGCGGAGAGAATACTGAATTCGTCCACCGCGATCTCTACCTCGCCTGTGGGAAGATTGGGATTGACCGCTCCCTCCCCTCTTTTTCTGACAGCTCCCTTTGCGCAGAGCACATATTCTGCCCGTACGCCAAAGGCGCTGTTGAATACGGTGCGGTCGGTGGCGTCGTCAAAAGCAAGCTGAACAATGCCTGTACGGTCACGGAGGTCAATAAAGATCAACGCTCCCAGATCTCTTTGCTTTTGCGCCCATCCCATAACGCATACCCGCTCGCCCACATTCTTCGCCGAAAGCTCGGCACAATAGTGGGTGCGTTTATCGGTCGATTTTAATAATTCCGCCATTTTTATCTTCCTTTCAAAATTCAAAATTCTACGTGATATTTCTGTGTTATCCTGTAATTATTTTATTTTTGCTTTCCAAGTCAGCTCAACGGATTTCCGTTACGGTCAAACAAGGGAAGCTTTTCCAGATAGACAAGGTCCTCTCTTTGTTGCGCGTCGCCTTCGGCAAGCACTGTCATTTTTCCGCAAATAATGCCGCCTGCTTTTTCCACCAGCGTTTCCAGCGCGCGGAGAGATTCGCCCGTAGAGATCACGTCATCCACGATCAAAATTCGCTTTCCTCTCATCATATCCGCGTCGGTGATATCCAAATACAGCTTTTGATCCTTTGCCGTTGTTATCGAATGAAGCTCCGCCTCAAAGACACCTGTCATATACAGCTTGGGATTTTTTCGCGCCAAAAAATATTTTTGATTTCCCGCCAGACGTGCCATCTCGTGGATCAGCGGAATCCCCTTTGCCTCGGCGGAAACCATATAATCATATTGGGGAGCCCGTGCCAGCAGCTCTTTCGCGCAAGCCGTTGTTAATTCAGGATCTCCGAAAATAACAAACGCTCCGATCATCAAGTCATCATTAATGGGACAGAGGGGAAGCTCCCGCTCCAATCCAGCGATTTTGGTTTTATAAACCATTTTCGTCATTTCATGTCGCTCCATTTCTATGTATTTGGATTCTATATCCAATCCTGTGACCGCCCTTCTCTTCTCCTGTTTTTCCTGTTTATTTCGCTTGGTTCTAACAGTTACGCGGGAAAGCATATCATCACACTTTATATTATACACCATAATTTGAAAATGTCAATTACACACGCGATTTTTCCTTCCATTCGTTTTATTATTTTACCAAAAATTTTCTTATAATCGGTATATTCCTCCACGTCCCGATACTGTACGCCTCCGTGCTCCGCTCCGATCGCGTGCGTTCTCAAGAAAAGCGAGGAATCGTCTGTTCCTTAACGGCAGACGATTCCTCGTTTCTAAAAATACCTTTATTCACGGCAAGCTTTTCAGTTTTTGTCTTCTGTCTTCTGTCTTCTTTTTTGTTTTCTATGGGTTATTTCGCTTTTCAGTCGCTCTTGGAAAGCAAGCGAGTTGCCTCGCGGATCTCCGAGGAAGAAAAGCCGTATCGCTCCATAGAGGCAATCAGTCTTCGGCGTTCCTCACGATCTTGCGGGATCACAGAGGTTCGCATCCTGATTCGCTTAGCGCAAAGCTCCACGTAATCGACCCCCTCATCCTCCAATCGCTCCAACGCGCCGCGAACCGCTTGGCCGCCATAGCCTTTCGAGTATAGCTCGGCGGCGATCCGCCGTTTTCCCCAGCATTTTGATATGCATCGCTCTCCCTCGCGAAAGGCGTTTTCCGCATCGTTTAAATATCCCGATCTAATAAGCTCCGCTACCGCTTCCTCCGCAATCTCTCTCTCTATTCCTTTCAGCGAAAGCTTGCGGACCAGCGCGCGGCAAGAACAGCTTCCGTATCCGAGAAGGATCAAGCCTCGCTTCACCGCGTAATAAACCTGAGCGCAATGAGACACCGTGTCAAAGCACTCCTGAGTACTTTCTCCCACCGAAAGCCGCAGATCGGCAATCATGGCGGCAGAAACAAGAAAGCTTTCCTTTTGAATATGCTCGGTATTTTGCGGGCTTTGAGGGCTTCCCCCCTCCCGAAGCTCAAAGGCGACAGAGATCTCTCCCTCGCCACGTGCCGACAAAGACAGCAAGGTTACCGTCATCAGAATTCCTCGTCCTCTTTGATGGTGCGGATATCGAACTCGTCTCCGTCATCCTCATCCAATTCAAATTCATCCTCCGAATCGGGCAAGCTGTCCTTCATACTGCGGACCTTCATATCCAGCTCGGCAAGAAGCTCGGGATTTCCCTCGATCAGCTTACGGACATTATCCTTACCCTGACCGATCCGCTCCCCGTTGTAGGAAAACCAAGAACCGCTCTTTTTAATAATATCCAGCGCGATACAGTAATCAATGATCTCGCCCGAGCGAGAAATTCCTTTTCCGTAAAGAATGTCAAACTCCGCTGTTTTAAAGGGAGGCGCGACCTTATTTTTTACCACCTTACAGCGAACATGGTTTCCGTAAATATCATTTCCGTTTTTCAGCTGGTCGGTTTTTCTGACATCAATGCGCACGGAGGAATAGAATTTCAGCGCCCGTCCGCCGGGGGTCGTTTCGGGATTTCCGTACATCACGCCCACCTTTTCACGAAGCTGGTTAATGAAGATCAGAACGGTATTGCTCTTGGAAATCACCGAGGACAGCTTTCTCATTGCCTGTGACATCAGTCTTGCCTGTACGCCCACCGTTGCCTGTCCCATATCGCCCTCGATCTCCTGTCGGGGAACCAACGCCGCCACTGAATCCACAACGACAATGTCGATAGCACCCGAGCGCACCAGCTGCTCGGTAATATTCAGCGCATCCTCGCCGCAATCGGGCTGTGACACCAACAAATTATTAATATCCACGCCCAGCGCCTTAGCATAGACAGGATCCAGCGCATGCTCCGCGTCGATAAACGCCGCTTCTCCGCCCGCCTTTTGCACCTCAGCCACAATATGAAGGGCGACGGTGGTCTTACCGGAGGATTCCGGACCAAAAATCTCGATGATCCTTCCCTTGGGAACACCGCCAATCCCCAACGCCAGATCCAAGGAGATCGAGCCTGTGCTGACTGCCTGTACCTCCATGTGTGTATTTTCGCCCAACCGCATCACTGAGCCTTCGCCGTGCTTCTTTTCGATCTGAGCGATCGCTGTTTTCAGCGCCTTCGCCTTAGCGTCCTTATCACTGTCGGGAGATACCATTAATTCCACTTTGGGAGCTTTTTTTGCTGTTGCCATACGCACCTCGTTTAAATTATAGATAAATTTACGGTAGAAATTATAAAAAATTATAGAAATGCCCCGAAAGAACCGAGGTTTATCCAATGAACAGTTTCATTATACACCCATTGCTCCGCTTTGTCAAGGGCTTTTTAAAATATTTTTCCAAAATCGGAATTTTTGTTTTGGATATTTTATTATATTTCTTTTATTGTACTTTTTTATTTCCTGTATCGGAAAACAAGACCTGTATTCTTTCTGAATTTTTAAAAAACCCTTTTTTCTTGACATTTCCCTTTTTTTATGCTATAATGGCAAGGAAAATTCGGGAACTTTTCTTCTCCGAAAAATATAATTACAGAAGGATGAGGTATTCTTATGAACGAATCTCGGTTGATTAAAAATTTGAACGTTCCCACCGGAATCGTAGATGTTATTCTCGACACAGACGCTTATAACGAGACGGATGATCAATATGCCATCTCCTATATGCTTCTTTCCCCCGAGAGGATCCGTCCTGTGGGACTGTGTGCCGCTCCCTTTTTCAATAGCAACAGCTCGTCTCCGGAGGACGGCATGGAAAAAAGCTATAACGAGATCTTCAATCTGTTGGAGCTGGCAGGCATGAGCCATTTATCCGACAGAGTTTTCCGCGGTGCCCGTACCTATCTTCCTGACGAGAAAACCCCTGTAATCACCGACGCTTCCGATTTTATTGTTTCCGAGGCAGAAAAGCACTCTCCCGAAAACCCCTTGTATGTGGTCGCCATTGGTGCCATTACCAATGTCGCCTCCGCGATTTTGACCAATCCCGATGTCATGATCAACAACACGGTCATCGTTTGGCTGGGCGGACACGCCGTTTCTTGGCCTCACACCCGTGAATTCAACATGTATCAGGATGTGGCTGCCGCCAGAGTGGTTTTCGGCTGCGGAGTACCCCTCGTTCAGCTTCCCTGTCGGGGCGTCGTCAGCGAGCTGACTACGACACAAGGAGAGCTGGGTGCGTGGATCAAAGGACAGAATCCTCTTTCGGATTATCTTTACACCCACACCGTGGAAGCCGCGGAGGAATACGCGAAGGGTAAGGCATGGAGCCGCTGTATTTGGGATGTGAGCGCAATCGCTTGGTTGCTCAACGACAACGACCGCTTTTTGAAATCCTATATCACGCCCGCTCTTATTCCTCAGTATGACAATCTCTATTCCATGGCGCCCAATCGCCACCCCATGCGTTATGTTTACGCGATAGATCGAGACGCCATCTTTACCGATCTCTTTACCAAGCTTCGCAGCATGAAATAATGGGGACAGTCGGCAAATAAAAAAGGTTCATCAAAGCTTATCGGCAGTACCAACAGAAGCTAAATCTGTTGGTACTGCCGATCTTTTTTCGATCACACAAAGCAATCCTATAACACAAGCATTTCATCAAAAAAAATTCGGGGGACAACCATTCGCTCCGACTGTCGACTCGGAGCATTCTCACTGTCGGTCCACCGTGATCACCGTAAAATAATTCGGATCCAAGGTACTGACCGCTAAGCTGATCTCTCGCTTCAGCTCATCATCCGTCTTGCTTACCTCAAAGGGCACCGATACATCAAAGATCAAGTTGGAGTGCGTGATTCCCTCCACAAAGCGAAAATCATGAATGCTCAGCCGACGGTCTACCTCTGTCACCTTCTGTAAAACCGCCTCTCGAAGCTCGTTGACCCGCTCATCATCGGTCACAACGGGATCCATATGTACCGTTGCCCGAATTCCCATTTCAATCCAAAGCCTCTTTTCTATCGTATCGATCACATCATGCGTGGCGAACACATTCTCCGCTCCGTCCACCTCGGCATGAAACGAGGCGATGGTGTTGGAGGGACCGTAATTATGAACCACCATATCATGGATCCCCAAAATCTGCGGATACTGCCGTGTCAGTTCTATAATTCCCTCCACCACCTCAGGATCGGGCGCGCTGCCTAATATAGAATTCTTAGTCTCATTCAAAATTCTCACACCCGCGATCAAAATCAAAATTGCCACCGCGATTCCCATATACGCGTCGGTTTGAAGCCCTGTAAATCGGCTTACCATTGCCGAAATCAGAACCGCTCCCGTTGCAGCCGCGTCGGAAAGACTGTCTGCCGCTGTCGCCTTCATTACCGAGGAATTGATTTTTTTGGCGATCCTTCGGTTGAAAAAGAACAGCCATATCTTAACAACCACCGAAAGGGCAAGAATTCCCATAACAATGGGCGAAAAAAGAGTTTCCGACGGATTTTTCACCTTATTTACCGACTCCTTAAGGAGCTCTACTCCCACCATAAGGACCAAAAAGGACACGATCATAGATGCCACGTACTCGATCCGCGCGTGTCCGAAGGGATGATCGCGGTCCGCAGGCTTGGCGGATATTTTAAAGCTGACCAAGGACACCACCTGTGAGCCCGCGTCAGACAAATTATTCGCCGCGTCCGCCATGACCGAGATAGATCCCGAGAGCATCCCTGCCAACAGCTTTACCGCCGACAGCGCCACATTGCCGGCGATGCCGACAATGCTCACCATCGTTCCGTAGGCTCGTCGGACAGAGGCGTCCTTGGTATTTTCCCGATTTTTTATAAAAAGCTTACATAAAAGATTTGTCATACCATAACTCCGTGTCAAAATCTGAAATATAAAAAGGGATTGTACCCCGAATCCACCAGATATGCTGTGCACAGCAGCAAGGCGGCTATACACAGAATATTTCTGATAAAAAGTGTAGCTTTAGGATACTTGCCTCGCGTTTCCTCATATAATTTTTTCGGAAGGGGCGTAGCTCCGATGATCATGATCGTCAGCATGGGCAAATTGCGCAAAAGCTCATAAAGGATCCATCCGTCAGCAAGACAGTCGCATCCGATCCCAAACAGCTGACCCGTCAGCGTGAAAAATTCCCCGAGGGATCCCACTCCGTCAGAAGAAAAGATAAGCCAACCGATCAAAATAAAGAACAGGGCGTAAAAATGTCCGATCCACGCGGGAATACGCTCCAATGCTTTTTTCAAAAAGGCTTTTTCCAAGGAGAGCAGCAGAAAAAAGTACACACCCCACAAAAGAAAATTCCAAGCCGCTCCGTGCCAGATTCCTGTCAGCGCCCATGTGATGAGCAAGTTTCGGTAGGTCCTCCAAGCACCCTTGCGATTTCCTCCCAGCGGAATATACACATATTCCCGAAACCAAGAGGAAAGCGTAATATGCCAGCGCCTCCAGAACTCGGTAATACTCCTTGAGATATAGGGATAACGGAAATTTTCGGGAAAGTCAAATCCGAAAAGCTTTCCCAAGCCCACCGCCATGTCCGAATACCCCGAAAAATCGAAATAGATCTGAAAAGCATAGAGGACAAGCCGGAGCCACACACCCAACACGCTGACACCGCCCACCTCGGAAATCATCCCTTCCCAAAGCTCCCCCGCCAAATTGGCAAGCAGCACCTTTTTGGAAAGTCCCACGCAGAAAAGGGCGATCCCTTCCGCAGCCTTCTCCATGCTATGCTCCCGTTCCCTCAGCTGTCCGTCGATCTCCCGATAGCGAACAATGGGACCTGCCACAAGCTGCGGAAACAGCGCCACATACGTGCCGAAGGCAATGGGATCCCGTTGTGCCTCAACCTCTCTTCGGTAAACATCGATCACATAGGACAGAGATTGAAAGGTATAAAACGATATTCCGATAGGAAGCGTGATTCCCAATGTGGGAAGAAAAAGCATCTCGGCAAAAAAATTATAATACTTAAAAAATCCCAAGAGCAGCAGATTGACTGCCACCGCAAAGACAAGAAAGGGGCGCGCGTTTCTTTTTTGTCTTACCCGTACGGCAATCCCCAACCCAAGCAGATAATCGATCCCGATGGTGGCGATCATCAAAAAAATATAGACAGGCTCTCCGCTTCCGTAAAATATTAGGCTGACAGCAAGAAGCACGCCGTTTCGCCAAGACTTGGGAGTGAGAAAATACAAAACAAGGGTCAGGGGTAAAAACAAATACAAAAATTCAAGAGAGGAAAACAGCATAGCATAACCTTTTTTAATTTTTTATTTTTTGTAAAAATAAAAAGTGTCACTTATGTAGCTCTTTTCCTCGAAGCTCAGCGCATCTTAACGCTCTTTCTCTTTTTTATGTTTTTATGAATTTTTCCCCAATTCTCTCATGACCGCCTCTGCCGCCGACAAAATTCCGATTTTTCCGCTTTCATAGGTCAAGCCGCCTTGGAAAAACGCCGTATACGGCTCACGCAGAGGTCCGTCTGCCGAAAGCTCAATGGAGGATCCCTGCGTAAAGGCTCCTGCCGCCATAATGACCTTATCGGAATATCCGGGCATCTCCCACGGCTCGGGCACCACAAAGGAATCCACAGGTGAGCCTGCCTGTATGCCTCGGCAGAAGGCGCACAAGCCCTCCGCGCTTCCTGTGATCACGCTTTGTATAATATCATATCTGGGCTCATCCCATCGGGGCTCTACCTCAAAGCCAAGTCCTCTTTCTCCAAAAATATACGCGGCAAGGTGTGCCGTTTTGAGGGCTTGCGCTGTGGTGTGAGGCGCGTAAAACAAGCCTTTAAACATGTTTTTATTCTGACCGAGGCTGGCACCCACCTCGCATCCGCAGCCTACGGAGGTAAGTCGGTAGGACGCCAGCTCTACCGCGCGGGCGCTTCCCGCGATATATCCTCCGGTCTCCGCCATTCCGCCGCCCGGATTCTTGATCAGCGAGCCGATGATCATATCCGCCCCCACCGCGGTGGGCTCAAGCCTTTCGGTAAACTCGCCGTAACAGTTATCCACCACTACATAAGCCTTGGGGGAAACGGCACGGACAAAGCGAACCAGCTCCCCGATCTGCGCCACGCTCAGGGTCTTACGGTTCAGATATCCCTTGGACCGTTGCACAAACACCACCTTAACACGCTCTCCCTCTTTTTCAAGAACCTCTCTAATGGTATCGAAATCAAATCCGCCGTCGGCAAACAGGTCTGCCTGACGGTACTCTACCCCAAAATCCCGAAGGGAGCCGTTTCCTTCCGTTCCAACATTTCCGATGACCTCATCCAGCGTATCGTACGGCTTTCCCGCCACCGAGAAGAGAATATCGCCGGGGCGAAGCAAGCCAAACAGTCCTATGGTTAGCGCCTGTGTGCCGTTAACGATGCTATGGCGCACAAATGCCGCCTCCGCTCCCATGACATCTGCCCAGATACGGTCCAAGGTATCCCTTCCCCGATCGTCATAGCCATATCCGCTGGTAGGATTGAACATCGCCTCGCTGACACGGTGCTCCCGAAAGGCATCCATTACTTTTTTTGTATTGTCAAACGCCACACGGTCAATCTCGGCAAAGCGTTGGCTAAGCGCGCTCTCCGCCTCCTCTGCCAGCGACAGTATTTTTTCTGAAAATTCCATAATTTTTCCTTTTATTTAATTTATTCTTCTATTTTCTTCTTAAATTTTTTCAACAGACCTTACAAATTCGGTGCCAAGAAGAGCGCAAGCCTCCGCGTCCCCGAGATCGCACATCTCGACCCCTGAATGAATATACCGACAGGGGATGGACAGAGCGCCCGCGCGGCTTCCCGCTCCCGACATCTGCATAGAGGAGGTATCGGTTCCTCCGTAGAGCAGGATCTCCTTTTGATAAGCGATCTTCTTTTCCTCTGCCAAGGAGCAAAGCGACATGACCACCTCCTCGTGGCAGATCACAGAGCTGTCCTTGATCTTGACCGCCGCTCCCTTCCCCAGAGCGCACGCCATAGGAGAGGCTCCGAGAGTATCGCCTGTTCCCGTTACGTCAAAGCAAAGGGAATAATCGGGTGCGATCCCAAAGGCGGCAGGCAACGCCCCGCGGCATCCTACCTCCTCCTGTACCGAAAACACATAGAAAACGTCCCCTCTCAGCGCCTCGTCTTTCAATGCCTCAGCAATGGACAAAAGCACCGCGCAGCCGATCCGATCGTCCAACGGCCGTCCGCAAACACGCTTTCCTATCATTCGCCGTACACCGCCGTTTGCCACAAAGAAATCCCCAATCGCCGCTTTTCGTTCGGCTTCCTTTTGGTTTTTCGCGCCGATATCGATATAAAATCGATCGGCACGGTAATCCGCCGCCTTGGTTTTTCCCTCGGGAACCAAAACGCCTCGGACTCCCCTTTCGGATATCAGCTCGGAAAAGGCAGACGCCGCGAAATTGATTCCCCCCACGGGCGCTAAACGAAGCATACCGCTCTCCTCAATGAAGGTGACCAAAAATCCGATCTCGTCCATATGGGCACAAAGCATTACGCTTTTTCCCTCTCCCTGTCCTTTTTTACAGGCGATCAGATTTCCCAGAGGATCAACTCGGAGCTCATCAACAAGAGGCGCGATCATCTCGCGAAGCAGCTCGCGGATCTTATTTTCCCGTCCCGAAACCGACGGACAGGTACAAAGCTTTTGTAAAACAGAATATAAATTCATCTCATCATTCCTTTCGTAAATCCCATCAGAAAATCTCTACGGCTTGTGGGCGCCCATATGACGCAGCATTGCCTCTACCAATCGGCAGACCGAGCGGTAATCCTCTATATTTGCCACGCAGGAGGGTGAATGAAGATATCTTGTGGGAACAGAGAGCGCCAAGGATCGAACTCCCACACCGCTTTTATGGATCGAGCCCGCGTCATTTCCTCCCGACACATACCGTTTGATCTGGGCAGGGATCTTCTTCTTCCTTGCCACCTCCAGAGCGAAATCCAACATCGCGCGGTCATATACGGTTGAGCGGTCCATAACCGAAAGCACTCCGCCGCCGCCAAGCTCTGCCACCCGCCTTCCCGATTCCACCTCGGGAAGATCGGCGACTGCCGTGCTTTCCAAAACGATCGCAAGGTCAGGAGCGATCCTTTGCGCCGCTACCTTCGCGCCCGATAGTCCGATCTCCTCACGGACGGTAAAGCAAAAGTACAGATCCAGATCCTCTTTAATGCCTTCTTTTTGCAGTGCTTCCATAACCGAAAGCATGGCGGCGCACCCCATACGGTCATCCAGCGCTTTTCCCTTTATGAGCCGATCTCCTTCCCCGAACACATAAAATTCGGAATCAAAGGCGGCAAAGCTGCCGACCGACAAATATTTTTCCGCTTCCTCCCGATCCTTCGCGCCGATATCGATATACATTTTATCGGTGGGTGTGATCTTATCGCGGTCTTTTTTCTTTTTATGGTGGATCGCTTTGGAGGAGATCACTCCCTGCAACCGATTGATCTCGTCACCCAAGGTCACCTTTCTTCCTTCCATGACCGATTCGTGGATCCCGCCTACCGTGTCAAAGCGAAGCAGTCCATCCTCGCAGATCTCCGTGATCATCATTCCCACCTCATCCATATGCGCCGAGATCATGACACGGCGGCGATGAGTCGCGGAGGGATCGCCTCCGCGGACAAGGGCGATAAGATTTCCCATGCGGTCACGGCAAAAGCTATGGCAAATCGGGGGAAGACACGCTTGAATATAGTCCGCTACCTCGCCCTCGCAGCCTGTGGGTCCGAACAGCAAGGACAGCTCTCGGATCCTTTCAAGTTCTTTCTTATCTTTATCGTTATCTTCCCAATTGTTTTTTATACTCATACGGGCAATTCCTCTCCTTCCTCTCTTGTAAAGGCATTGGCGATCCCTTGAGCGCAGACAAATTCCTTTACCAGACAAAACAGTGCCCCCGCATCCTCCAGAGAAATCAGCTCATTGTAGGTATGCATGCTTCTCAGCGGCAAGCCTACATCCACAACAGGGATCCCGCCCCTTACAAGGTTTACCGTAGGCGCGTTGGTTCCCGTGGAGGAAGGCGCCGCGATCATGGTATGCGCGATCTCTTTATCCTCGCACAGTGTTTTGGTCATCCTTGTCAATCGGCGGTCCGTTGCCGCGGAAACCGACAGAGACACGCCCTTTCCGAGAGGAACCGTCTCATATTTCGGCGCGTCGGGAATCCCTGCCAGATTTACGTCGATCACCATGGCGTAATCGGGATCCAGCGAAAAAGAACCCGCCGCCGCGCCTCCTATGCGGGAGGTTTCCTCATAGGAGGAAAACAGAAGAGCCACATCGGCGGCAAGCTCCTTTTTTTCCACACAAGCCAGCGCATATGCCGCGATCGCGCCGCACGCCTTATTATCAAAGCTTTTTCCCAAAAGCTTTCCGTTGAGCAATTCCCGATAGCAGGGAGAAAATCCCACAGGGGTTCCTATCGGTGCCAGCCGCTCCATCTCCTCCTTGGTATATCCCGTATCCACCATCAATTCGGTCAGATCGGGCAGGCTGTCCTCTTCTCCGCTTCGCAGATGAGGAGGCGTGGAGGTGATCACGCCCCGCACGGTTCGGGTACCGTACACCGTCACATCCGCTCCCTGCAGGATGGTTGGGGACAGTCCTCCGATAGAAGCAAGCCTTAAAAACCCGCCCTCGCAGATCTGCGTGACTATCATGCCGATTTCGTCAAAATGGGTGTCGATCAGCACCAGCGGTGCCTTTTTTCGTCCGCACCTTTTAATAAAGATGTGATTTCCCACCGCGTCGGTATTATATTCGTCAAAATCCGCCCCCACTGTTTTTCTTAAATATTCGGTGCTCCGTGTCTCAAAGCCCGATATGGACATGGTTGAGCAAAGAGATATGATTTTTTCCTTTAAAACAGCGTATTGCCCGTTCATGACCTCTCCTTTCCTATTGATCGCTATGTATCGAATTCTCTCGAATTTCTCAGCTTCCCCAATATTTTTTATCCAGACTGCGATACTGGATCGCCTCCGCGATATGCTTCGCGGCAATGATCTCCGAGCCGTCCAGATCGGCAATGGTTCTCGCCACACGCATCACACGGTCATACCCTCTTGCCGACATTCCCATTTTTTCGTATGCCGCCTTTAAAAGATTTTGTGCCGCGGGCTCGGTCACACAGTATTTGCGGATCGATGCCGAATCCAGCTGCGCATTACAGTATATGCCCGACGTTTCCTTCATTCGCTCCATGGCAAAGCTCCGCGCTTTTTTCACCCGCTCCCGAATTACCGCCGAGGTCTCCTCGCCTTTTCCGCTTGCCGCCAGCTCGTCATAAGAAAGAGAGGGTAGCTCGATCTGTATGTCGATCCGATCCAGCAGAGGTCCGCTGATCCGTGAGATATACCGTTTGACCTCCGAAGGACTGCACGCGCATTTTTGCGTGGGGTGACCGAAATATCCGCACCGACAGGGATTCATCGCCCCCACCAGCATAAAGGAGCAGGGATATGTGACCCGACCGTTGGCACGGGTGATGGTCACCCTTCTGTCCTCCAAGGGCTGACGCAAAGAATCGGTAACCAATTTGGGAAACTCGGGAAGCTCATCCAAAAACAGCACCCCGTTATGCGCCAAGGAAACCTCCCCGGGCAAGGGATTCACGCCTCCGCCCACAAGGCTCACCGCGCTCATGGTGTGGTGAGGGGAGCGGAAGGGTCTGTGCGCTACAAGGGATACCCTCTCGGGCAGAGTTCCCGCCACCGAATGGACCTTGGTCGTCTCAATCGCCTCATCAAAGCTCATGGGCGGAAGAATGGACGGAATTCTTTTGGACAGCATGGATTTTCCCGTGCCGGGAGGTCCGATCAGCAAAACATTATGCCCGCCCGCCGCCGCGATCTCCAAGGCTCTTTTTGCCATGCTTTGTCCCCGAACGTCGGAAAAATCCAAGGCGGAGCTGAGCATAGCCTCCTCAAACGCGCCGCGGTCACATGCCACAGGGCTTAATCTTTTTTCTCCGTTCAGATGTGCCGTCAGCTGAGCGATATTTTCCACGGCATAAACTTGGATTCCCTCTACTGCCGCCGCTTCCCCCGCGTTTTCCGTGGGAGCATAAAACTCCCGAAAGCCCGCGTCCCGAGCGGCAACGCACATACACAGCGTTCCTCTGACAGGACGGAGCTGTCCCGAAAGAGAAAGCTCGCCGACAAAGCATTTATCAGAAAAATCCGTCTCGTGCCGAATAATTCCGCCGCACCGAAGGATTCCCAAAAGGATCGCCGTATCAAACGCCGAGCCTTCCTTTCGGCGATCCGCGGGAGCCAAATTTAAGGTCAGCTCCAGTGCGGGAAAGCGATATCCGCTGTTTTCACAAGCGGTACGCACCCGTTCCTTTGCCTCTTTTACGGCTAAATCGGGCAATCCGACCAGCTCAAATCCCGGAATTCTGGATTGGGCGTTACACTCTACCGTTACAATATATCCGTCAATTCCGTAAAGTCCCGCGCTATATACGGTTGAAAGCATTTTATCCTCTTTCCGCCTTTCCCGAACCCTTAAGGAGGAAAAGCCTTTTTATATCCTTATATTTATATATTTTACCACATTTTTTGCATTTTTACAATACTTCCCCGCTCTTTCTCCGCGGTTTTCTATGTTTTTTACATGATATCCCCTGTAATGCGATCTTTCGGCACATTTGCCGCGCTTGCCAAGGAGCTAACAGAACGCTAAAAGCAATGAGGCTGTCTCAAATGCATTGAAATTTGCATTTGAGACAGCCTTTTTTGTAATCAACAAAAAGAGCCGACGCGATTTGGCTGACGTCCGATCCCGCGTTTTTTTGTAAATTATCCTCGGCGAATATCCGCCCCAAGCGCTTTCAGCTTGCTGACAAGATCCTGATATCCCCGATCAATATACTCCACGCCGGAGATTGTGCTTACTCCCTCGGCGCCCAGCGCGGCAATGACCAGCGCCGCTCCCGCGCGAAGATCGCTTGCCTTTACAACCGCTCCCCGTAAGGAAGGAACGCCCGTGATATGAGCGGTATTATCTACCACCACGATATCCGCGCCCATTTTTTTCAGCTCATCCGCGTATTTAAACCGATTTCCCCAAATTCCTTCCGAAATAGAGCTTACGCCCCCCGCCGTACACAGCATCGCGCTGAACTGAGGATGCATATCGGTGGGAAATCCCGGATAAGGATTGGTTTTGATCGCCGCCGCTCGGTAGGATCGGTTGGACGTGACTGTAATCGAATCGTCTGAGCAGGTAACACCCACACCGATCTCCTTCAGCTTTAAGGTGATCGCCTCCATATGCTTTGGGATCACTCGGTTCACCGTTATGCTTCCCCCCGCCGCCGCCGCCGCTGCCATATATGTACCCGCCTCGATCATATCGGGTGCCAGCTCATAGGTGCAGCCGTGAAGGGCTTTCACCCCTCGAATACGGATCATTCCCGTGCCCGCTCCGCATATGTCCGCTCCGCAGGCATTTAAAAAGCTTGCCATATCCACAATATGAGGCTCTCTCGCCGCATTTTCTATGACCGTAATCCCTTCCGCGAAGGTTGCCGCAAGCATAACATTTATCGTGGAGCCCACAGACGCTATGTCAAAATAGATCACGTTCCCCTTCAAGCCGTTTTCCGCAATGGCATGAAGATTGGCGTTGTCGTCATATTCCACCTTCGCCCCCAAATACTCAAAGCCCTTAATATGCTGGTCAATGGGACGAACGCCAAAATCACATCCTCCCGGATATCCCACAAGAGCCTCGCCAAAGCGCCCAAGCATCGCGCCGATCAAATAGGTGGAGCCTCTCATTTTTCCCACGTATTCCAAGGGCGGACTTTTCATTACGACCTCACGTGTATCGATCAACACCGAATCCGCTGTGACAAACCTCACCTTCGCTCCCAAGGACCGCAAGGTATTTAGCGCCAGCGTTATATCACTGACATCGGGTACATTTCCGATCACACAAATATCATTCGCGGCGATGGTGCCGAAAATGACAGGAAGCGCTGAGTTTTTCATTCCGCTTATATCAACTTCTCCGAACAGCGCGTGTCCGCCTCGGATTATCAGATTATCCATATTCGCCTCCGTCAGATTTTATCAAAAAGAAGTTTTCAATCGTTTGCTTTGGTATCCTTTTGCTTCGGGAATTCTACCGATCCCCATTCCCCTGATCTGTACCATCAGTATATTCTCCGATGGAGAATCAGGTCACCGAGAACGGTAGTATGCCACTGCCAGGTCAACCACCATTCCGTAGCTTTTCGTCCCTTCGGTTCCGTGAAGCACCAAAAAGGTATTATTCACCGCGCCCGAAACATCGCTTGCCATCGAATCACGGTATTTCTCAAAAAAGTCGGAATACGCCGCCATCTCCGCCGTGACCAATCCGGGCAGGGTAGCATACACCTTGGCATACAGCAAGGGCGACACGGAATGGAGCGCGGATGCCACGTATTCAAACAAATTCAAATATCCCGAATATCGGATATAAGGGTCCTCCGATTCCATGCAAACCAAAAACGCCATAAAATTCGCTTCGTCCTCCCGAGCGATCCCTCTTTGATGGGACAGCTCATGGGCGGCGGTAAAGGGCACGGTATAGTCGGGGAACGCCACGTTGATATTCGCCTCTCCCGTAAAAAAGGTATACACGCCCGTAATATGCGTATATGCCATGGCATGGCTGAGCATCACAGGCTTGATGTTGCTTCTCAGACGCTGTACAAAGGGATAGCGGTCACACGCCCTCGCGTATGCGTCATTTAAGCGCTCGTTCATCCTTTGGTAATTATAAGGCATCACCGAAAATCCCGTAGCTTGGGAATATCGGATATTTTCCACCTCTTCATTCAAATGCTCCGAAAGGATCATTGCCGTTGCGTACAGCTCCTCGGCACTGACCTCCCGTCGGTCCAGTCCCAGCTTTTCATCCAGCGAGCTTCCCCGATATGCCGGCGCAAATCCCACGGCAAAGACCGAAAAGATCAACGCCGCCACCGAAAGAACCGCTCCGCAATAGATAAAAACCCCCCGCCATGTTTCGGAATAGCCGCGAATTCCGTATCGGATCAAAAGGAAGAGAAGGATGGGTAGCAGCAGGAGCATAAACTCCGCGAAGGAAAAAGGGATCCATCCCGTAGCGTAAGAAAGCACAGCGCGGACTGCCGAGCTGATCCTTTGATTAAAAAAGTCCGAGAACCGCTCACTGAACAAAAACGAAATATATAAAATTGCCGAAACACCGAAGATTCCGTAAAAAACTACGGCAAAACGCGGCAAACGGTGTAGGGGTTCTTTTGCGAGCTTCTTTTTTTTCTTATTTTTCTTAGCGCTACTTCTTGCGCCAATATCGGAATTTTTATCGGGCACAAAATTTTGGTTCATATTTTCATTATCCAATTTATATTATCCAATCCTTTTTCATTTACCGTCATATGCGCTTCGGATGTCGTTTTCGCAGGTTAGCTTTTCCCACGCAAGAAGCTTCTTTTCCCCCGCAAGCGCCAAAGCCTCGGCGCCAAACAGCTCCTCTGCCAAAGCCCGCATATCCTCGGGCAAGGAGGAACAGACCGTGATCCTTCTTTCATCGCTTGGCGACGGAAAAGAAAGCAAGCAGGAGTGGAGTGCGTGCCGTCCGATTTTTTCGGAGGGGCTTCCATACAGATCATCTCCTGTAATAGAGCACCCAAGCCCCGAAAAATGTACTCTCAGCTGGTGTGTCCGCCCTGTCAGCGGTGCGGCGCATACCAGCGCGCGATCCTCGCTTTGACAAAGCACACGATACCGTGTCCGTGCCAACGCGCCGCCCTCATTGGGTCCGCAATTCTCTCTGACGATCACGCTGACAGCGGTACGGCGCATATAGGTTTCGATGATCCCCTCTGTTTCGGGAGGGATCCCATCCAATATGGCAAGGTACAGCTTGCGAATCTCCCGATTTTTCATTGCCTTCGCCAAATACGCGGCGGAAATACGGTTTCGAGCGATCAGCAGCAGTCCGCTGGTATTTCGATCCAGACGATTGACAGGGCGAAACACAAAGGGGATATTTTGCTTCGCGTACCGATAGGCAAGGGCGTTTGCCACCGTATCCTCGTAATGACCGCGGGAGGGATGGGTAGGCATATCCGCGCCTTTATCCGGAACAGCCACATCCTCGTCCTCGTAAGCAAGCCTCAGAGGAAGATCAACAGGAAGCAGCTTCTCGCCCGTCTCGGTATCCTCCACCGCCACGGACAGCACATCTCCCTCGCGAAGGATATATCGAACCGTGGCATGGGCACCATTGACCAATATCCCATTCTCCGCGAATTTCAAATGCTTGAGATGTCCTGTGGAAATACCGAGCTCATGCTTCATAATTTCCAGAACGGTTTTTCCGTCCGAGCGTTGATCCACCCGATAATCCAAAATTCCCTCTCCTTTTTCCGATTCCCTGTTTTTTCGTTCGCTTGAATATTTCAAAGCGCACTTCTTCTATTTTATGTGTTTTGTGTTATTTATATTATATCATTCCCTGAGCAATATTACAAGAAGTTTGCGGGAAATTTCCATACAGATTCTTTATTTCCTCCTCAATATCTTCGGTTCTTTGTAAAAACTACCGATTTTCATTTTTCCTTCAAGAATGGTAAAACGCATAAAATGTCATTTTTCGTGAAAAACATGCATATTGGGGCTTTTTCTCCACATGACCTGTATATGAACAAAAAAATGAAAAAAATTCCAAAGATATTAAGGGAACACCCCCCACCTGTATGAAAATCTGTCAATAAAATATTCCTTTTTTAGCAAATTCGGCATAATTCATAAAGGGAAGTTTTCCAAAAAGTTTTCCATAGCTTTCGGAAAAAACCATTCAGACCTATGGAAAACTCTGTTGATAATGTGGAAAACCTTGCAGCATCAAGGCAGTTTTATTGAAATTTTTATTTTGGGGTATGGAAAACTTTTTAAAAAAGCTTGTCAAGTCTTTTTTAAAAAAAACTGAAATTCCACATTTTGCACAAAGGGAGCTTTTTGATATTCTTTCGAGAAACCTACCGCGAAAATTTCCGCACCCCGTTACCTATTTTTTTGAGGATGTATAAATTTTCATTTTTTGTGATAACAATGAATAAGAATTGATGCTACCGCATCAATTTGCCTCGCATGCTCGGCAAGGATTCTTCACCTTCGGCTCAGAATGACACGAAAGGAGGAGAGTGCGACAGATAAGCCTTGATTCTCGCACAAGCTTTCGTACGTGTCACCCTGAAATTTACACTAAATTTCTTGCGATCCCATACAGCACCGTTGCGCAAAGCATTACTATATGAAGAGAGGAGGGGCCGAAAAATAAAGGATCTTTCTTTCCCTTTATATACCGAACGGTTACTCCCGTGAGAAACCATCCCACATACAGGACATAAGGAATCAAAAAAGCGTTATAAGAGATCGCCGCCGCAAGCTCCCCCTTGCTTACCGCCACCATCGCGCGTGTCAGTCCGCATCCGGGGCAAAGAAATCCCGTGGTCTCATGAAGGATACACGGAATTCCAAATCCAAGCTTTCTCACCAAAAGCAAATAGCCTAATGCTGCGGCTGCCGCGCCCAAATATAAAAGCGTTACTCTGAAAATTCTTTTTCCCATTCGAGCTTCCTTCCCTTTCCTTCCCTTTCCTTTCTCCGTTGCTTTCAAATCGCTTTATTTAGAATAGGCGGTCGCGAAGCTTTCGCGGCCGCCTGTCCTTCATTTAACTCTCTCAGATCTCCTCTGCGGGAGTGTCGTCGGATTCGTCATCGGATTCATCAGAGGATGTATCCGTGGGAGCATCCAACAGCTGGTTAACCTCATACTGGACCAATCCTACGGTTACAATCCCGATAATCGCGCCCAGCACGATCCACAACACCGAGTTATCCTTGGTGGGAAGTCCCTTCTTGGTCTTGATTATATTAACCGTCTCATTGCAATCCCATCCGAGCAAGGCACCGCCCGCGGGGCTGACAAAAAGCATCAAAAGCATGATCAGAATCGGAGGAAGCTTTGATATTCCGCTTTCCTTCTGAAGAGACTCACAGGTCACATAGGTCCAGTAGATCATATAGATTCCGCATGTGATGATGCTCAAAATAATAACCGCCGCTACACTTCTTTTTTTCATTGCGCTGTCTTCCTTTCTCGTTTTATATAGTTAGTTAATAACATCCTCAGATGCTATTTTAAAAGTAAAAATTAGAGTTAGATGCATATAACAAAATTTATGAAACAACTCGCGAAAAAATTCCGCCTTAGTTATCCAACGCCTTGTCATCCACCTGCTTTTTCGCCAAAGCGATAAAGTCGTCGGCAGCCATCGCTCCCATATCGCCTGTTTTACGTGAGCGAACGGCAACCGTTCCCTCGGTCATCTCCTTTTCGCCGATCACCAGCATATAGGGGATCTTTTCAAGCTGAGCGGCACGGATCTTATACCCGATCTTCTCGTTTCTTCCGTCTACCGTTACCCGCATCCCCAGCGCTCTCATCTTATCGGCAAGAGTACGGCAATATTCCGCTTGCTCCTCTCCGATGGGAAGGAAGCGAACCTGCTCAGGCGCCATCCACATCGGCAGCGCGCCCGCGTATTTTTCCAAAAGCAGAGCCAAGGTGCGCTCATAGCAGCCCAACGAGGTACGGTGAATGATATACGGCGTTTTCAGTGTATTATCGGAATCCACATACTCCATCCCGTACTTCTTCGCCAAAAGCATATCGATCTGAATGGTAACCAGCGTATCCTCCTTTCCGTGGACATTTCTCATTTGAATATCTAGCTTCGGGCCGTAGAATGCCGCCTCATCCACTCCGATGGTATAGTTTCCTTCGCCGAGATACTTATCCAACAGCTCTCCCATAATACCCTGCGCCTCAGCCCACTGCTCCGGCGTTCCCTCGTACTTATCGGTGCGCTTGGGATCCCACTGAGAAAATCTGAAATAACAATCCTCCCAAAGTCCTACCGCGCTCAGGCAATATTTCGCCAACTCCAGACAATCTCTGAATTCATCGGCAAGCTGCTCGGGGCGAAGCACCAAATGTCCCTCGGATATGGTAAACTGACGGACACGGATCAAGCCGTGCATTTCTCCGCTGTCCTCATTGCGGAACAGCGTGGAGGTTTCTCCCAAACGCATGGGAAGATCACGGTAAGACCGCTTTTTGTTCAAGAACACCTGATACTGGAAGGGACAGGTCATGGGACGGAGGGCAAAGCACTCCTTGCTGTAATCGTCGGGATCCCCCATAACGAACATACCGTCCAGATAATGATCCCAGTGTCCCGAGATCTTATAAAGCTCCCGCTTTGCCATCAGAGGCGTTTTGGTCAGCAGATATCCTCTCTTTTGCTCCTCGTCCTCAACCCATCTCTGCAACAGCTGAATGGTTCTGGCACCCTTGGGGAGCATAATGGGAAGACCCTGTCCGATGGTATCTACCGTGGTGAAATATTCCAGATCGCGTCCCACCTTATTGTGGTCACGCTTTTTCGCTTCCTCGATCCGCTCCATGTGCGCCTTTAGCTCATCCTTTGTGGGGAAAGCTGTTCCGTACACACGCTGGAGCATTTTATTCTTCTGATCGCCCTTCCAATAAGCGCCTGTACACTGCGTCAGCTTCAATGCCTTAACCGCTCCCGTAGAGAACAGATGAGGTCCCGCGCAAAGATCCACAAAATCTCCTTGACGGTAAAAGCTGATCACCGCGTCCTCGGGAAGCTCCTCGATCAGCTGAACCTTATAGGGCTCCTCCTTCTCCCGCATGAGAGCGACTGCCTCGGCACGGGGTAGCTCAAAGCGCTCGATCCTTAAGTTCTCCTTTACGATCCGCTTCATTTCGTCCTCAAGGGTCTTGAGGATCTCGGGAGTAAAGGAGGTCTCGCTGTCAAAATCATAATAAAATCCGCCCTCAATGGCAGGACCGATGGTCAGCTTGGTTTCGGGGTACAATCTCTTGACCGCCTGCGCCAAAATGTGAGAGGCGGTATGGCGGAACACATGCGCTCCGTCCTCATCCGCAAAGGTGAGAAGCTCTACCTCACTGTCTCCCGTCAAGGTCGCTGTGAGCGCGCAAAGCGCGCCGTTTACCTTGGCGGCGATCACCGCGCGGCTCATCAGCTCAGCTTCCGTTGCCGCTTCATATACGGTAATCGCTTCCGATTTTTCCAAGATCCGCTCTCCGAATTTGATCTTCATAATAAGTTTATCCTCCGATTTTTGTTGATTCATAAAATATTAAACTATAAAAAGCACCTCGGACGGCAAAAGCCGTCCGGGGTGCAAAAAAGCATTTGCACGGTTCCACCCGGATTTTTCACTCAAGCTTCACTTGCTCCGCGGTACGAAAAGCGGTATTCCGAAAGGCTTGGTATAAGGACATTTCAGCCTGTGCCGCGGCACGGTGTCCTCTCTCTGGTATACGGTTTCTTTGGGAACGTATTTTTTCGCGTAGCTCCGTCAGATCTTATTTTTTTTCGCTTTGTTATAAGAAGAATGAGGATTTACGATCTCACGCCAATCCAGATCTCCCCTCTCCAGTGCCGTAATGATCACCTCAGCGGTGGCGATATTGGTTGCCACGGGAACATTGTAAAGATCGCACATACGCAAAAGCTCGTACTCTGCCGGATTGGACTTTATCGTCGGACGGGTATCTCGGAAATAGAGAAGAATATCTATTTCGTTATACGCAATTCGGGAAGCGATCTGTTCTTCGCCGCCTTGATCGCCCGACATCAGACGGTCGATCTTCAGTCCCGTTGCCTCGGAAATATATTTCGCTGTCACGGCAGTGGCACATAGGGTATGCTTGCTTAAAATACCACAGTAGGCGATACAAAATTGTGCCATTAGCTCTTTTTTCATGTCATGTGCAATAATTGCAATTTCCATCCGGTTTCCTCCAATCATGTTTTTTGCGTGTAAAATAAAATCTCTGTTGACTAAATTGTTGTTTTCTCAGCAGTTTATTAAAAATATAAAACTACAACATGTTTATTATACCATTATTTTAGCTGTTTTGTCAATGATTATTGATTAATATTTTACAAATTTTTTTAAATTATAAAATTAGAACTTGTTTTTTTGTCATATTTCATTTATAATAGTAGTATATTGAATATTTATAAGATTTACACGGAGGAAACAACATGATTGATTCTATGATCAAAGCCATAGCGGCAACCGATCCCGAAATTGCCAATGCCATTGCCGCCGAATACGCTCGCCAATCCGATGGTCTGGAGCTGATCGCGTCGGAAAACGTTGTATCCGAGGCTGTTCTGTGCGCCATGGGATCCGTTCTCACCAATAAATACGCCGAGGGCTATCCCGGCAAACGCTATTATGGCGGCTGCGCTTGCGTAGACGTAGCGGAGACCATTGCCATTGAGCGTGCCAAGAAGCTGTTTGGCGCTCAGTTTGCCAATGTGCAGCCCCACAGCGGCGCTCAGGCGAACACAGCGGTTTATTTCGCGCTGCTTCAGCCCGGCGACACAGTTATGGGAATGAGCTTGGCACACGGAGGTCACCTGACCCACGGAAGCCCTGTTAACATCTCCGGTATGTATTATAATTTTGTTCCTTACGAGCTGGATCCCGTGACCGAGCGCATTGATATGGAGAGCTTTGAGCGCCTTGCTAAGGAGCATAAGCCGAAGCTCATTGTCGCGGGCGCTTCCGCTTACCCCAGAATCATTGATTTTGAAAAAATGGCAGAGATCGCCCACTCCGTAGGAGCTTATTTCATGGTGGATATGGCGCATATCGCGGGACTTGTCGCCGCGGGCGAGCACCCCTCCCCCATTCCCTACGCCGATGTGGTAACCACCACCACGCACAAGACCTTAAGGGGTCCCCGAGGCGGTATGATTCTTACAAACAACGAAGAGCTGGCAAAGAAATTCAACAAGGCGATCTTCCCCGGAACACAGGACGGTCCCCTGATGCACACCATTGCCGCGAAGGCGGTTTGCTTCGGAGAGGCGCTGACCCCCGAATTCAAAGCATATCAGCATCAGATCGTCGAGAACGCCCATGTCCTCGCGGACTGTCTGCTTGCCGAAGGCTTTGATCTGGTTTCGGGCGGAACCGACAATCACTTGATGCTGGTGGATCTCCGTCCCATGAAGATCACAGGCAAGGAATTTGAGGCAAGATTGGATGCGGTTCATATCACAGTCAACAAGAACGCCATCCCCAACGACCCCGAGAAGCCCTTTGTTACCTCCGGCGTTCGTGTCGGAACTCCCGCCGTTACCTCCAGAGGGTTGGGTGTTGAGGAAATGAAGGCAATTGCCCGCATGTTTGGCATGGTAGCGAAGGACTTTGACGCTAACGCGGACAAGGTTCGCGCCGAGGTTGCCGAAATCTGCGAAAAATTCCCTCTGTATCGATAATATTCTATAATACCGAACCGAATCAACTATGGATCGGGGTTGTCTCACGTCGTGGTGGGACAACCCCTTTTTGTATTTCACGCAAATCCCACCATGGCGGGATTTTGATTGATAAAATTTCTTTTATGGGATTGCCTCCTCTGGCGGCAAAGATCCTTCGCTTCGCTCTGGATGACACGTACGGTAGCTTGTGCGAGAAAGAAAGTTTATCTGTCGCACTCTCCTCATTTCGTGTCATCCGCAAACGTTGCGGAAGGACGAGGGGAGGAAAGGCGGAGGAATACAGGCAGTACGGCGCGCCTCGCGCGGACGGTAGTTTTCGGGCTTTGCCCAAAGCGGAAATATTTTATAAAATATTTTGCCAAAGCAAAAAAATGATTGACAAATGGCAGAGAGATGTGTATAATAATTTGAGAGTAATTCTCATTTTGGAGGACATATGGCGGAATACGCGACGGAACAGAAAAAAATGCTGTCGGATTTTTTAAGACAAAATTGCGAAAAAGCCTTTTCTGTGGAAGAATTGATGATAGAAATGCAAAAGGCTTACGGTGACTCCGTGCCCGGAAAAAGCACGGTTTACCGCTTGATAACAAGGCTCGTTGAGGAAGGCTCGGTAAAGCGCTTTGTAAAAGGGCATAGCCGAAGATTTGTTTATCAGATTGTGGAAGGGGAGCATTGTCGGTCCCATTTGCACCTGAAATGTATGGATTGCGGAAGGTTGATCCATTTGGATGAGGGCATTTCCCATGAATTGCTGAATAAGGTTTTGGATAGCAGCCACTTTTCCGTAAACGAGGAGGAGACGGTTCTGTTCGGGGAATGCGCGTCCTGCAGCTTAAATCATAAAATCGGAAAATAAACCTATGGAGAAACAATGATTAAAAGGATAATTGCGCTTATGCTGACAGTCTTTCTGTCGGCGGCTTGCCTCGGAGGATGCGGAAAAGCCTCGGAGGATGAAAAAATAAAAATTCTTTGTACCGTCTTTCCCGTGTACGACTGGGTAAAAAATATTGTGGGAGATACCGAAAATATTGAGGTCAGCCTTTTGGTGGGCAACGGTACCGATCTGCACAGCTATCAGCCGTCGGCGGCGGACATGATCCGTCTCGCTTCCGCTCATATGATCGTTTATATCGGCGGAGAATCGGACGCTTGGCTGGAGGAAGCCTTGAAAAAGAACGCGAAGGAGGATTGCGTCAAATTAAAGCTTTTTGAGGCAGAGGGGCTTGTTACACGTCGGATCTCCGCCCGATCCATTCTATCCGACGCGGAGAATTGCGAGGAAGAGGATTGCCATGACCATGATCATGACCACGGTCACGGAGCGGTGGATGAGCACATCTGGCTCTCCCCGCGCAACGCGAAGGCATGCGTTTCTTATATCACGGAGCAGCTTTGCCTTCTGGATGAGGCGAACAGCGAGAGCTATCGGAATCATTCAAGCCGATATTTGGAGCAGCTGACCGCATTGGATGCGGCATATGAGGAGGCTGTTTCCGCGTCGGCTTCGCCGACTTTGATCTGCGCCGATCGCTTTCCGTTTGTTTATCTGACCGAGGACTATCATATTCCTTATATTGCCGCCTTTGAGGGGTGCAGCACCGAGACCGATGCCACGCCCGACACCGTCATTCGGTTGGCGGCGGCGGTAAACGAGCAAAAGACATCCTACCTTGTGGTTACCGAAAGCTCTGACCAAAAGCTGGCGCAAAGCGTGATTCGGGCGACAGAAGCCAAGGACGCAAGGATCGCGGTCATGGATTCTATGCAATCGGTTACGGCAAAGGAAGCGGAGGCGGGCGTGAGCTACCTTTCGGTCTCGCGAAGCAATTTGGAGATCCTGAGGCAGGTGTTAGCTCCGTGAGAGCCAAGCTCTGAGGAAAAGAGCGAAAAAGAGAGAAAAAGAAGGGGATTTTTATGTCACAAATTACATGTCGGGAGGTTTCTCTGGGATACGATGGCTGTACGGTCAGCGAGCATGTCAGCTTTTCGGTAGAGCGGGGAGATTATCTGTGTATTGTAGGAGATAACGGCTCGGGAAAGAGCACCTTGATGAAAGCCCTGCTGCGGTTAAAATCACCGGAAAGGGGAGAAATCCTCCTTGGGGACGGGCTATGTCAGACAGATATCGGTTACCTGCCCCAGCAAACCGAGGCGCAAAAGGATTTTCCCGCCTCCGTGCGGGAGGTCGTTTTTTCAGGCTGCGCGGGGCGAACCAAAACGGGGATTCTTTTCCGTAAGCTTCACTCGGAAAATCGCCGAATCGCCATGGCAAGCATGGAACGGTTGGGGATCGCCCATTTGGCTTCTATGCCGTACAGTCAGCTGTCGGGAGGACAGCAGCAAAGGGTTCTTTTGGCAAGAGCTCTGTGTGCCGCGGAAAAAATTTTGCTTTTGGATGAGCCTGTTTCGGGATTGGATCCCCGAGCCACCTCCGCGCTGTATGAGACGGTGGAGGAGCTGAATCGGAATTTGGGAATTACCGTTATTATGATCACGCACGATCTTTCGGCTGTGATGAGGTATGCCACCAAGGTTCTTCATATGAGCGAAGCGCCCACCTTTTATGCCTCGGTGTCCGATTATTGTAAAAGCGCGGATTTTCCTGTGGGAAAGGAGAGAGCGGATGGCTGAATTTTTTTCGTTGTATTTTTCTCATGAATTTGTATGGTTCGCTTTGATCGTAGGGGTTCTGATCGCTTTGTGTTCCTCACTGTTTGGCGTGGTTTTGGTGTTAAAAAGATTTTCATTTATCGGGGACGGACTGTCCCATGTGGCATTTGGCGCCATGGCGGTCGCCGCGGTGCTGAATCTGACCAATCAGGTGATCCTTGTGATGCCCGTCACTGTGCTTTGCGCCATTTTGCTTTTAAAAACAGGACAGCATACAAGAATCAAGGGGGATGCCGCCATCGCCATGATCTCTGTGGGAGCGCTGGCGTTGGGATATCTGATCATGGATCTGTTTTCCTCCTCCGCAAACGTGGCGGGGGATGTGTGCGGCAGCCTGTTCGGCTCCTTTTCCATTTTAGTGCTATCCCGAGCGGATGTTTGGGTCTGTGCCGTAATGTCATTGATCGTCCTATCTTTGTTTGTGTTGTTTTACCATAAGATCTTCGCCGTGACCTTTGACGAGGATTTTGCCCGAGCCATAGGGCTTCGGGCATCGGCATACAATCTGATCATTGCCGTCATTACGGCGGTGATCATTGTGCTGGCGATGAATTTGGTGGGATCGCTTCTGATCTCCGCCCTGATCATTTTCCCCCCCTTGTCCGCCATGCGGGTATTCCGAAGCTTTAAGGGGGTGGTCCTGTGCTCGGGAGCGATCGCGGTGCTCTGTGCCGTGGGAGGAATCCTTTTGTCTCTTGTGTTTTCCACACCGATAGGTCCTACGGTGGTTGCCGCGGATATGGCAGCGTTTTTGGTCTTTACGCTTGTGGGAAGGGCAATCAAACGGTAAAAGGTTATCGAGCGGGAAATGACGGATTTTGAATAATTTATATCATATAAAACACATAGGAGCCGACTCACAAAAAGCGTGAGTCGGCTCCTATGTTTGCGTCCGCCGAGAATTATTTTCACGATTTTGACATTTTGGCTCAGGGTTCGAAGAACGCCGAAAGAATGGCGTTGCCGATGACAGCGTGTCCTATGTCACCGGGATGGCACTTATCCCCCGAAACGCCCGACAGCCAGTCTCCCTGACCAAAATTTTCTCCGCCGATCTCCAAATGCTCCATCCACATTTTGTGAAGATCGATAACGGGAACAGACCGCTCCTTTGCTACCGCCAGCATCGCGTCGGCGTAAGGGTCCAGTCGGCTGATGGGCTCTTCTCCCTTGTCGTTGTAGGTGGGGGTCATTAAAATAAGATCCGCTGAGGGAGTTCCCTTCTTCAGCTCGTCCAATAAAATATTCAGATGAGAGCGGTATACCTCGGGCAATACAAATTTTTTCGGGTCGCTGCTCAAAGCGTCGTTGATCCCTGCCATGATAATGTAAAGATCGGCGGTCCGACCGTCAATTTCCTTGCCAATAAAATCCGCCTTGCGGTTTAACAGGCGCTGTACCGTGTTCCCTCCAATGCCCGAGCGGACAACGGTAATGGTTTGATCGGTTCCGCTGTGAAGGATTGTGGGAGTGCCGTAATCCTTCAGAGGCAACAGCTCCGCGTCGGAGGAGGGGTATCTTTGTCCGTCATAGCGGATCACGGTGCGGTCGCTTTTTTCGTAATGGGACGCCAAGCCCCGAGCAAAAACGGCGGTGTAGGTGTTTTCCGCGTTGGTTGCCCGCGCGCCCTCTGTAATGCTGTCCCCTAACACGAAAATTGTAAAATGCTGTGAGAGGTCCATTTTTTTTCGGATCTGTTGAATGGTCTGAGACATAATGTTCTCCTTATATAGATTGTATGCGTTGTACGGAATGCGCAAATTATAACATTATAAAATCAGATGAAATAGGGCGGGGGGCAAGAGCCTCTCTCGTTTCAGATACCGTTTCACCGTCTATTGGGACGCCTTTCGGCATAGCTCCCAGTCCTGCCAAACCGTAGAAAGAGAAGGATCGGGAAGAGAGGAAAAGGTCAAAGGCTCTCCGCTGATCGGATGGGGAAAGCGAAGCGTGTGGGAATACAGCGCGAGGGTGGGCTGAGTAATAGGAGCGCCGTATTTTCGGTCTCCGAGAAGGGGCATGCCTCGGGAGGCAAACTGAACTCGGATCTGATGGGTCCTTCCTGTTTGCGGCTGTATGCGCACAAGGGCGCGATCCTGCTTCGCTCGCAAAAGCGAGTAGGTTAAGACCGCTTTTTTCACGCCTTTTCGGTCACGGGAAACTACATAGGATTTTCCCCTTTGGCGGTCATAAAAAAGAAGGTCGGTCAGTGTGTCCGAGGCTTTTTCGGGGATTCCGTGGAGAAGGGCGAGATATTCTTTTTGAAAGCTGCCGTCGGTAATCGCTTTGGATAAAGCCGCCGCCGCTTTTTGGGTACGGGCGTAGACCATTAAGCCCTCGGTCTCCCTGTCCAAGCGGTGGACGGGAAAAATCAGAGAGGGCTGCTCCAACGAGGCATAATAATGGGATAGCGCTCGTGGAAAGGAGTCAGCGCTCTCCCCTTCGGAAAGCATGCCCGCGGGCTTGACCGCCACAAGCATATGAGGATCGGTGTAAAGAATGTTGGGTGTCATATATGTACCTCGGTAACAGAGCGGAGAGAGGAGAGATGGGAGATAAAAGGTAAGAAAAAATTTTTTACCTCGGCTCTCCGTAAAATTTAAAAACGAAAATAGAATACATTTGTTTTTTCTTTGCGCCGAGGCGCAAAGAAAAAACAGCGCGGTTAAGTGAAGAAGCGGATAAAAATAAATTCAGAGCTCTGAAAAAAGAGAGCAAAGACCTCGAATCAGCGAGAATGCCAGACAGAGGATACCAAATACCGCCAAAATTCGGAACAAATTGTGTCGGGAGCTTCCTTTAAACTCGTGAGAGCATTCGGGGATCTCCGCGTTTTCGTCGGCGTACAACGCCAAGGACATGGTATAGTCCTTCTGAACGGAATATTTGAAAAGGGAGGCGCACCATTGGGAAAGGGCGCGGCACATTTTACATTCGGATATTTTTTTCATGGTATGAAATCCTTTCGGTTTGAAAATTAAAACGGTTTATGGACAGAAAAATTCGTGTCAGCGGATTTTATTTTTTAGTATGGCGCGGTACAACCGTTTTATACATGGCGCGCGGGATTTCAATACCTTATAAATTTTACCATAGAAATTATGATATTTCAAGTGTTTATTGTATAAAGCAAAGCGTTGCGACCCACCGTCAAGAGATCCTTCAAATTCGCAAGCCTTTTATCTGCTTTTATCTATGAGCGGGAAAATCATTTGAGGTAATAAGAATAGTCCCGTCAATTTTTTTGCCATCGGCTGTCCTTTGGCAAAGATAATAGCTGGGGGCATCTAAGCTTCCTACTCCTTTTTCTATGCGGATCTCTCGCCCCGCGGACAGAGCCACCTCGCTGCAGCAAGCGGTCAGTCTGCCGCCAAGAATACGGATCTCCCCCCCGGAGCGCTCTCCGCTGTCGGAATAAATACCGATCCTTGCCGCTGTGACGGTCAGAGTACCCTCCCGAAGCTCAAAGCAATCCCTCACCCAAATGCCGATATTGGGAGAGGATACGGTGAGCTTTCCGCTTGACAGGACAACATTTCCGCAGGAAGCAAGGGCACAGTCGGAACGGCCTTTAAGGATCAGGCTCCCTTCGCCGCACAGGGTAAGGTCGCTGTCCGCGCGAAGACAGGCAAGGGGGAGCGTGTCCTCAGAGGAAGCGTTGCGGAGGTTCTCGGAAAAGGTATTGACCGAGCCTTGGGCGGTCTCTATGATTACGCAAGCCGCGCTGACGATCTGAAGGGGAGAGGCATAGGAGGAGGAAACAGAAACTCCCTCCAAAATCAAATGGACCACCTCACAGGGCTCCGCGTCGATTCGGAGACAGCCCTCGGTCAGATTCCCCGAGATTCGATAAGTGCCCGAGGCATGCAGGGTGAGGATCTGATCCTCTATGGAAATATCCTTTTGATCACCGCTGTATGTATAGCGTCTTCCGTTTAAAATAAGTGTTTTTTCCTTGTGAGAGGAAGGGGAGGCGGCGGTTTCCCGCGATGGCTGATCTTGGCGGTCGGCATGAGACAGGCAAGCGGCGAGCAAAGGGCAGATCAAGCACCAGATCAGGGCAAGAAGGATAAGGCGAAGGACGGAAGAAGCTCTTTTTTTCATTTTTGAAATCCTTTCATGGGTAGGTGTACAAGCAGGGAGCAGTATATTGTATGAAGCTTTTCAAAGCATTATGCGTGATGAGAAATTTACATAAGCCTACACATAAAGGAGCCTTTGACCCAAGCAGATGCTTTATCGGCAATTACATCAGCGTATAACCGCGAATCTCAAAGCCGCTCTCTCCCTCTTGCTCCATCCGTCGGAAGCCAACGGTCTTAGTCTCACCCGACAGCAGGATAAAATAGTTGTCGTCAAAGAGACACGCTCCCTCCAGCTCTACCGCGTGAACGTATGACTTGGCGCGAAGCGTAATCGTATTCTCGCTCTTTTCAATCACCTCGACCCCTTCCTTGCTTTGGTCACAGGGACGAAGATACGGCTTGCCCGATTTATGGAAGCATCGATCCCTTCCCTCCTCATATAAAATATCGCAAATCACCAAAAAACGCTCGGAAGACTGCCACGGAAGCACCAGCTCTACAGTACCGTAAGGCGCTACCGTTCCCTGTAATGAATGAGTATCTGCCTCCGTAATTTCTGAGGAAAGCTCCAACAAACGGGCATTTACCGAAAAAGTCTTTTCCGCATCGGTATCATTGGAAACGGTCAAAATATATCTGTCCTCTCGCTCCTTTACCGAGCCGACAACAGGAGCGGCACAGCGCTTGAAGCAGTAATAGGCGGCCTTTGGCAGACCGTAATAGTCCACAATGGACCATCCCGCGGCGGCAGGCCAACAATCGTTAAACATCCAAAAGATCTCTCCGTTGCAATATCCTAAAGCCGAGCGGCAGTTCTCAAAGTGCTGTCTCATCCATTCGTATTGCAGATATTTATATTTGAAAAAGCGGTCCTCTCCATTTTGGAAATCTCCGAAAAGCTTTCGGGCAAAGGTGCTCATATCCCGAAAGATCTCCCGAGGAAGGGCATCGTTCCCCTTTGTGTGATATTGCCAAATTGCCTCGCTCTCGTCCTCCAGCAGATCCTCCTCGGTCATGAATTTCAGAAGTGAGGGACGGCAAATGGCGCCTAAGGTCGGCTCCTCTGATACGAAACGGGCGACAAATTGCTCAAAATAGTCTTGGTAATCGCGGCAATCGGTGGTATGAAAATATTCCAGTGTTCGGCTGACATGGTTGGAGGTATGGGCGGTTCCGCAGGTCAGCGAGGCGTAGCCGTCGCCTCCATAAGGGCTGGAGGGAAGGAAAACACGGGAGAAGTCATATCTCCAGATCTGGGGGGCAAGCCCTGTTAAACCGCTGCTGCGTCCCGTATAATCCTCTTGCGTATCACTGCCTCGGGTGGCGTTTTCGTTATCGCCGTGCCACCAGGCAAGACAAGGATGGTTTCGCAGATATTTTACGGCAAACTCGGACTCCTTCGTCAAGGCGTCAATAAACCAAGACTCCTTTTCGGGATAATGACCGCATGCCATTAAAAAGTCCTGTGCCACAAGGATCCCCTCTCTGTCGCAGGCATCGTAAAAGGCAGCCTTCTCAAAAATTCCGCCGCCCCATACCCGAAGGAAGTTCGCTCCCATTTCCTTGGCGGTCTTCACCAAATATGAGATCTTCTCGTCACTCTCCGCGGAGGGAAAGGGCTCGCAGGGAACCCAGTTTCCTCCCTTGCAAAAGATCCTAACTCCGTTGACTACCACCTGAAAGCCAAAAAATTGCTCGCTTCTGAGATATTTCCTTCCCGCCTCGGTCCGGGAGAGCCTCTTGGCCCTCTTCCAGTATTCGCTTCCCTCCCCGTCGGGCAATTGCAAAATTTTCAGGGTGCGGATCCCAAAGGTCTGCTCAAAACGGTTCTCTCCCACGGTGATCACCATTTTGTATAAGGGCTGTTCTCCGTATCCGTTGGGATACCAAAGCTGAGGAGACACAATGTCAAATCGGCGGATCATTTTCTCTCGGTCGGCGTAAAAATCGGCGGACGCCGCCCGAGTGCCGTCAGGGGACAAAATCTCCACGTGCGCCACACTTCCCTTTTCATAATGGGAGAAATTGATCTCGGTATAGATCTGCGCCCCAAATCGGTCAAGATTTTCGGTGTATATGTATACGTTCTCCACGTCGATCCCATTGGCATACGCCAAATAGACGGGACGGAAGATCCCGCAGCTGACAAAACGGTCCACCCAGTCCCATCCGTAGGTGCACTGCATTTTTCTGGAATAAAGCCGCTCCGTGGTAAAGGCTCCCGAAAGCGGTGGCTTCCCCTCTACCATTTTCGTAGGGGAAAGAAAACGGACACACAGTCGGTTATCCTTCTCGCGCAGAAGCTCCTTGACCGGAAAGCTGTGGGGAATAAACATATTGTCCACAGCCCCGAGAAGAGTACCGTTCAGCGTAATTTCAGCGTAGGTGTCCAACCCCTCAAACACTAAGGAAGCATCCTCCTTTGGAAGCGCGTCAAAAACACAGCTGTATTCCCAATCCTCCTTCTCGATCCATTGATACCGTCGGTTTTCGTCCCGCCAGAACGGATCCCCAATGATACCGTGACGGACAAGCTCGGTATGAACACACCCCGGTACCTGTACCGCCAAGGGACTGTGAAGCTTCTTACCCCAAAGGCTCCAATTTTGAGTCAGATAAATTTTTTTCATATACTTCCTCCCTCTATTTTCGTTTGTCTTTTATATTCTTTCTATATGGATCTCAGGATGCGCTATCGTAAAAAGAAAATCCCATGAAGATCACCGATCTTCATGAGATTTTCATAAAATGGGACCGAAAATAATCATTTATTTGATTTCGGATCCTTATAGGTCAGATGCTTCAGCATATCGGAGGCCTCGTGGCTGAATACAAATTTTACGATAATAAATAATCCGCCAAGCAATTCTATAAAAGTAGCTCCGATGAAATATTCCAAAAATTCCAGCAGGGTAGACATCACCGAGCGATCCATCGCGATGGCAATAAAAACAAGAATATTAATAATCACCAGCTGCATGGCGGTGATACAAGCAAACCACCTGGTAATGGCGGAGCGGAATTTTGAAATTTGCGCTTGCTGTTTCACAAATTGCTCGGACAGATCTTCAAAAAACTTGTTTTGGCTATCCACCTTGGGTGTGGGCTCTTTCTTTTTAATGGGCTCTCTTTCCTTTTGCGCGCTGTTCCAATTCTTAAAGCCTTGATGAATACGATCCTGCCGAGAGGAAGATCCTTTGGCAGGCGCTTCTTGTACCTCTTCTTTTGCCTCTTCTTCTGCCTTTTCTGCCCCTTCTGTGGTTTGGGGCTCTTCGACCTCTTCAATCTGTTCCCGTACTTTTTCACTCATATTGTG
Source organism: Eubacteriales bacterium (assembly GCA_045537595.1). Taxonomy (GTDB): domain Bacteria; phylum Bacillota; class Clostridia; order Oscillospirales; family CAG-272; genus HGM12713. Next base: position 6,637 of record JAZSPS010000083.1, on the reverse strand, counting down.
TAATATCCCATATTTAAATACTTCAGTCGGGCTTCCATTACGTTTTCGGAAACATCAAATTTTTCTGCAAGAAGAGGTAAAAACGGAATGGGCATCGTGGTGTAGATTCTTTTCAGCAATTTTTCGGGAATCAGAATCTCACCGGCCAAAATATTGGCTTCTTTTTCTCTGGGGTCATCGGATGTAATGGAGGTACGCAGCTCAACTCTTCCGTTCTGCAAGCTGTCGGAATGTCTCATGCAATGCGCCAATTCGTGAGCCAGAGTAAATCTTTGTCTATGATAATTGTCGTTTTTATTGACACTGATTTCCACATAATCCTTATCATTTTCGGTATCGTCATATGCGGCAACAGCGCCCATGACCATATCTGCCTGGGCGGGAAGCTCAATATTATTATAAATTCCTTGGATTTTGCTGAAATCCACCGCGCCGTATACGATTCCCAATCCATTTAATATTTTATGTATGTCGATGGGCGCGTCGGAGTACTCTTCCTCAAACAGAGAATACAGGTCTTCGGGCTCGTATTGCGACAATTTTTCTAACTTTTTACACATTTTAACTTCCTTAAATTCGTTTGGCTTGTCCTCGGTATGAAAACAAAAAATAAAATAGTAAGTTGACATATTCGATCTTCCGCGTCTCCTGTTTTGGAATAATTTTCCATTATCATCCAAAATTATATCACAGCAAAAAAACGAGAAACATCGAATTTACTCCTATTCTAACAAAATTGTACCACAGATTTCAAAAATTTTCAACAGAAATCTTAAAAAAATTTGAGAAAAATGAGAAAAAATATGAGAAAATTTGCTTTTTTGAAATTAAAGAGTGATATTTTGTCCTGATTTTTTTCCGCTCAATACGGCGGTCGGCAATATGTTTTCGTAGCCATATTCTCTCACCAAAATTCATTGTTCTCGGGATGTCGAGGACGCCATCCCCTGCAAAATTTTTTGTGGAGGGGCTGTTTGTGCGCTGACATATCCGTAGGGACAGGCGTTTCCTGTACGTTATACGCAATAAACTTTGCGCGACAGTTAAACCTTGATTCTCGCACAAGCTACCGTACGTGTCAACACACAGCGAAGCGGAGTATGGAGCGTAGCGAAGGATCTTTGCCGACGCAGGAGGCAATATTCTCAAAACGTTTTTAATTCCTTCAGTAAAGTCCTATTTTTTCTTTTTTCCCTTCTTCTTTACGGAAAAGCCAAAGGTTCCGATTTTTCGTCCCAGCTCAAAATATTCTCCATGGGCAAACGCCGCAAGTCCGGCTTTGTCAAGACGCAGCTTCCCCTCTCCGTCGATCAATGCCTCATCCACATCCACCGCTACAATATCCGCTAAAAACATGTGGTGGCTACCTAAAGGGATAATATCGGTCACACGGCACTCTAAGGATAAAGGGGCTTCCTCGATCAAAGGACAGCCGATTTTACTCGCCTCTCCCCGCGTCAGCCTGCACTTTTCAAATTTGTTCACCTTTTTTCCCGTGTGAATTCCGCAATAGTCCGCTTGTCGGATCAAAGAAGCGGGGGTCAGATTGATGGCGAATTCCCCCGATTCCTTGATCAGGGAATAAGAATGTCGGGAGGGCCGAACCGAAATATAGGTCTTGGGAGGTACCGTATTAATGATCCCCGTCCATGCGATGGTGATAATATTGGCGCTCTCCCCCTCCCCGCAGGTTACCATACAGGGCGGAACCGGCGCTACCAACGCGCCTCCCTTCCATACTGCCTTGCTCATGTTAATTTCCTTTCTGTTAGATCTATTAGATCTGTTAGATCTGCGTGTTTTGTTGAATCCGTCGGACTTCTTTTACTTCTGACACTCCTTTTGAGAAAAGTCATGGGAGAGACGCCCTGCCAAGGTCTTGACCGCCTCCGAGGCGGCAATGAGTCCCGCCACAGAAGGGACAAACGCGAGACTTCCCGGGATCTGCTTTCCGCTTTCCTCGTCCATACACACCGATGGCTTCATTGCTTCCTCCTCGGAATAAACCACCTTCAAATGGAGGATCCCTCTTTTTTTCAATTCCCTCCGCATAACGCGCGCCAGCGGACAGACCGAGGTCTTGGAAAGATCGGTAACACGGAAAGCGGTGGGGTCCTGCTTGTTCCCCGCTCCCATACAGGAGATCATGGGTACTCCCGCTTGATTTGCCGCCTCGGCAATGGCGATCTTTCCCGATACCGTGTCAATGGCGTCGATCACATAGTCGTATTGGGAAAAATCAAAAAGATAGGCGGTCTCGGGAAGAAAAAATTCCTGCCGTTCGATAACACGGATTTTAGGATTGATGTCCCGCATGCGGTCCGCCATGACCTTTACCTTGGGAAGCCCCACCGTGCTCTCTAAGGCGCACAGCTGACGGTTGATGTTGGTTTCCGAAACGGTATCACGGTCGATCAGCTCCACACACCCCACGCCGCATCTGGCAAGCGCCTCTGCCGCGTAGCTCCCTACGCCGCCAACGCCAAAAAGCGCCACTCGGGCTGCCGAAAGCCGTTCCAATGCCTCCTCGCCGAGCAGCAATGCCTGCCGCTCAAACCTCTTTTCCGCCATATCTGTCTCCCTCGCTTTTCATTCCGTTAAGTTTTTTTTGCTCTTTTCTTTCGTTTCTTGATCCATACCGTCAGAGCCGTTCCCATTGCCGAAAGAATTACAATGGCAATCAGCGCCGCGGGAAGAATGTACTTCCTGATAATCACGCCCCATGCGCCCCCTTCTCCGCTGTCGCTCTTCTCATCTATGGGAATACAGTAGTATTTTGCCGTAAATCTCATATCTCCCGTAACAATGGAGGCGGAGGAGGACCATCCGGTAAAGGTGTAAAAATATCCGTCCTTCTCAAAGGAGATGGGAATCTCGGGGAACGTCACCGTCTCACCCATTTTTTGTTTTTGGACCGTAGAGCCGCCCTCGTAAATAAATTCCACCGTAAATTCAATGGGAAGAAATTCGATTTTCAACAGGGCATTATATTCGGGCATTACCAAATTTTTCGGATCCACGGAGACGCTCTCGCCCGTTTCGATGTTAATCAGAAGAACCGACGCCGCGTAATAATTGGCATTGGGACGGACGGTCAGCGTCACCTTGTCCCCCGCCTTATACAGAGAAGCATCGATGTAAGCCGAACCGTTCTCTCCTGTCTGACAGGTCAAAGAGAAGCGGCGCGTGACCTGATAATATACATTGGCTTTTACGATCAGCTCCAGATTTCCTTCTTTAATGGAATAGGAAACATTGCTCTCAAATAATCCGTTGGTGTGAGTTCCCTTTATGGTAATATGGTCTTCTTCTCCGTATTCGGTAGATAATTTCAATCGAAGCTCTCCCTTTCTCGGGGAAATAAGCTTTTCCTCACCGTCCGAAAAAAAGATGGCAATTCCTTTGCTTTCGTCCTGAAGAAGAACGGCAGAGCGTGCCCCTAATGCCGTTAGACCTTCCACAGCGGTTTGATCTAAGACCACCTCAGTGCCGCTGTCCGTGAACAAAAGCTCCAGCCTTTTTCCCTCATGAACGCACCGAGAAAGAAGGTTAGAGAAAGACAAACCGTTTCCCGAGACCTCAGCGCGGTAGCACGACGCCTGTGCCGTGACCTCGATTCTGCCTTGACCGTCGCCTTCGGATTCTTCGGGAAGAGAGGCAAGGACCGTCTGCTCATAAAGAGCGGTGTAACAGGTGTTCTCAGTTACCTCCGTAAGCTCTTTGTCCCACGCGGAAAACTCATACAGCACTCCCTTTTCAATATAAGAGGCGGCGGGAACGGGCGCAACAGGCTCTTCCCTCCACTTGTAATAACGGAAAAGCTGTTGTCCCCGAACCGAAAAGGTTACGGTGTAGATCCGCTCGGTCTCCATATACCGCGCCTCATAAAGCGTGTCCTCCCGAACAGCGCTGAGGGTAGGATACCATGTGGAAAAAACATAATCTACCGTCTCGGAGCTTTCCTTGTCGGGGGTCGCGCCGTCAAAAACAGGCACCTCTCCCCACGGCACCTCCTGCTCGCTGACGACCGTTCCGTTTACCGAGAATCGGACGGTACAGCTTTTGGGCGACCGTTGGTATAAGGGATAGAGGCAAAGCTCTTCCTCTATGGCTTCGGGAGGCTCCTCCAAGGAATCGGGGGAGGAGGACCATCCAAGGAAGGCATAGACCGAGCACTCATCCTCGTAGCTTTCCGCAAGACAAGGCAGGGGCTCTTGGGGATAATTGACAGAAAGCACCTCCCCCTCGGTTCCATAAACCGTGACACAGGGTATAGCTTCATTTTCTTGGGAGAAAAGAAGGTTTTTGGTCAGGGAGATCTCTCCGACCGTTACCGTGATTTCCTCGGTCAGCTCTTCTCTTTCGGGAATCTGACCGTCATTCAGCGCCACACGGATCCCATCGGTGCGCAGACGCAAGGCGTGATTGCCTTCGTTGGGCGCCTCCGGCTCAGAGACTTCTGTCGGCTCTGTGGGCTCCTCCACCTCCGGAGGCGCCTCGCCGGGATCGCTTAAAACAGGGGGAGGGATCGGCTTTTGTATCTCAGGAGTAGGCTCTGGAGGCAAAGTAGGAGGGTCCTTTTGCTCTGCCACAGGCATCCAGACGAGTGCGGTAGGATTGGCGGCATCGGTGTCGGAAATGATCAGGCTCGGATCCAGAAGATCACCGAAATAATAAGTGTGTTCGTCTCCCTTATCGTTGTAAAAGGTCCATGTCCCCTCTGCCTGACGGGCATCGTCCAGACACAGGCAGATCAGATAAATGTGGGAAAGAACATTTTTAATCCGCCATTTTTTATAGGCGCCCTGCTCCTTACCATACTCCAGCTCCAGCTTACCGCACATCAGCGTGTAAACCGATGGGGTCATAATGCTGTTCATTTTGCCATAGAGGTAATTGAATCGATAGTTGATCTCGGAATAATTTGATTTGTAGAAAAGAAACGCCGCTTCCTCGGAAACCTTGCGTTGCTCCGCGTATTGAACCAGCAAAGCGTTGAGCGCGTCGGAACAGGCACGGATCTCCCGAATATCGCTTTCGGGAACGCCGAAGGTAGAGGTAAGGACACTTTGGTATTTCTCAAACATGCTCACAAGCTCGGAATTTTGCAGTGCCTTATAAAGGCTGTTGACTTCCTCAGGCTTGATAAACAGGCTTTCCATGGGAATCATGGAGGTACGGATGGCGCTGAGATTGTTCAGATACTTGGTATAATTTTCAGAGGCTCTTTCGTATTCTTCATAATCCTTTTGATAGGTCTGCATGTCCGATTGGTATTTTTGACACGCCGCGTCATAAATGTCATACAGCTTCTTTTGCTCGTTGTAGTCCTTCCAATCCAAAATGTTTTTCTCATATGCCGCGCATGCCTTGTCATAAAGCTCCTTCGCCGCCGTGTATTCCTCATATGCCTGCTTTTGCTCCTTGTAATCCTCAAGCGCTTGCAGATAGGCTCGGTATTCGCTTAACGCAAGGGTGTAATCGGTCAGGGTCTTGTCGGCAGCCAGTGCGCCCTGCGCCTCGGAAAAAGCAAAATTGATCAGCTTGTTTACCGTGGTGAGAGGGAGCGTAAGAGAGCCGTTATAAGTGACGGTTGCCTGACCTGAGAGCTGTTGGTAATCGGAGAAAAGCGAACGGTCAAAAAAAGCGGTATAGCTTGTTTGGTCGGCAGAGAGGACCAGCTGATCGGTCTTGACGCCGTTATATTCCGCCAAAACAGGAAGATAGGTAACGATTCTTCCGTTTTCTCCGGTGTAAGACGCGATTTGAGCAACCACAGTAACACCCTGCTCGGTCTTTTGGACGGAGATCAGATCCCCCGACAGACGGTCGCTGTAAAACAGGTACTCATCATAATATGTATCCAGATAATCGGCTTCCGCTTCACAGAGAGAATCTGACGATCCCGAGGCGCGCAAAACGAGGAGAAGAAGATCAGAGGGAGAGAGAACGGCGCGGTGAGCGTAGAAATTTTCCGAATCGGAATAATCGAGAGAATTATGGGAAAGAGACACAGAATCATCAGAGAGAAGGAAGCCCGCCGATGCCGCGGAGATAAGGGGAGAAAGAAGCATCAGGCAAGCAAGACCTGCCGAAAGAAAGGCAAGAAATTTTTTCGCGCGAATTATTTTTATACGAATCATAGAAGGAAACCCTTTCTGTATCAATCCGAATATTTCAAGTATTCTGAAACGAGAGCATAATAAATAGAATAATAAAATAAAAAAGGACAGGCTTTTTTATCATTATACGTGAAAAATAAAAAAATTTCATGGGTTTTCGCGAAAATTAACAGAATTCCCATGAAATTAACAAATTCGACACATATTAAAGACGCATATTCAAAGATAAATCAATGATATTAATTTTATCTTCATAAAAGATTTTATTTCTTTTTCGCCAAAATAATTTTTGTATTGGCGATTTTATCTCCGTATCCCTCTTTGTATTTTTTAAGCACACGGGTGGTTCTTCGAGGTGAATCAAATATCATCGCTCTATTTCTCTTTATGATCTGTGACAGGGTCGGCGCTTCTTCCGTATCGATATCCACAATACGAATTCCAAACAGTTTTTTTCCAATACTGGCTCCTTTAAAAATTGCGTCTTTCATAAGTAGATATTCGATGTTACAAAT
>JAZSPS010000047.1:0-57899 GCA_045537595.1 Eubacteriales bacterium | reverse complement strand
CATGCTTTTAGAAAAGCAAGACAGCAGCTTGGAAATGTACATTCGCACCAAATACGGTATAGCACTTTCCTCCTCCCTCGATGGAGGAAAAACATGGTCAAAAGCGCTTGACTGCGGTTTTGGTGGCCCCAATTCCCGCTTCTATATCGGAAGACTGACCTCAGGCAATATCCTTTTGATCAATCACTACCGCTTTGCGGGACGGAATAACCTGACAGCCATGATCTCACGCGACGACGGAAAGACATATGAGGGCTTCTTGCTTCTGGATGGCAGAGCCAACGTATCCTATCCCGACGTAACCGAGGGAAAGGACGGATACCTCTATATTGTTTATGATCATGAAAGAGGAGCGCTTTATAGCGAGAAAGCCGATTATACCGACCATGCCCGAGAGATTTTAATGGCAAAGGTAACCGAAGAAGATATTTTAAACGGCTCATTGATCGATAGCGAAAGCCGCTTACAAATGACCGTCAGCCGATTGGGACGCAGATTGCCCCCAAATCAATAAAAAGCAATCGCGCATTATAATCATCAAAACAAGGAGAAGACATGCAACGGTATATTACCATCGACGGAGGAACCACCAATACTCGTGTCAGCTTGGTGGAAAACAAAAAAACAACCGATACTGTCAAGCTATCCATAGGCGCGCAAAAAAGTATAGGAAACAGCAACGCTCTGCGTGTTGCCGTAAGAGACACCATTTCTGAGCTTTTGACAAGACACAAGCTGCGTGAAAAGGATGTTCTCCGAATTCTTGCCTCGGGAATGATCACCTCGGAATTCGGACTGTATAAGGTGGACCATTTGATCTGCCCCATCGGAATCCGCGAGCTTCATCAGGGAATGAAGCAGGTATCTCTTCCCGATATTTCCTCCATTCCCTTCGTATTTATAGCGGGTGTGCGTACAGACAGCAGGGATCTGGCTCTTTGCGACATGATGCGCGGGGAGGAGACCGAGCTTATGGGCTTGATGAATAAAAATTCATTCGGAGAAGATTGTATTTATGTTCTTCCCGGCTCTCACTCAAAAATTATTCGAACAGACAAAGAAGGGAAAATCCGAGAATTTACCACCATGCTCACCGGTGAGATGATCGCCTCTCTTTCGCAAAATACCATCCTCCGTGACGCGGTGGACCTTTCCGTGACGGAAACCGACAAGGATTATCTGGTCAAAGGCTATGACTATACCCTTTTCCATGGACTGAATGAAGCTCTTTTTAAAACGAGAATTCTAAAAAATCTTTTTGGAGCGAACGCTGTGCAAACCTACAGCTTCTTTATGGGTGCCGTTCTTTCAGGTGAGCTTCAGACCATCTGTCAAAGCGAAGCGACACACGTAATTATCGGCGGTAAGCCTCAGATCCGAGACGCAATGGCTACTCTTCTCAACTTAAAAAGCGATAAAACCGTGTCCGCTCTTTCCGATGAGGAAATCGCCTCCTCAGTGTCAATGGGAATGATCCGTATTTTTGAATACGCCCCTTTCGCGTAAGCTTCCATATGCCTCACATACATTGTATAATTTTTCATAAAAAATAATTTTTTTATAAAAATCTCTTGACAAATAGACAATACGGTGATAAACTAATTTTATCGTATTTAACGAAAAAGATACAAAACACAGCAAAGGAGAAAAGGCGATGAACCAATTGTTTGCCAACAAGTTTTATTACCTTTATTTTTATTACTTTAACATGAGTAGTAAATAAAGGTGCTTTTTGGCGCGGATTTCAGGTTCATCTGGTTTTAAATTTCGGATTCTCCGATAAATAAAAAAACTTCTTGAAGCCTTTCCGGTGAAAAAACACCGCGAAGGCTTCATTTTTTCTGTGGATGAGGCATTCGTCCCAAAATCTCACACAGAAAAATTAAATGATCAAAAAAGATCAAAGGAGAAAAATCATGATCGCAGTATTGAAACAAGGAACCACAGACACGCAAATCGAAAATCTTTCCGCGTGGCTGAAAACACAGGGCTTAGACGTGCATATTTCCAAAGGAAGCATGCATACCGTAATCGGATTGATAGGAGATACCGCAAAAATCGACGAGGAGCTTCTGGAAAGCTTGGAAATTGTAGATTCTGTAAAAAGAATCAGCGAACCCTTTAAGAGCGCGAACCGTAAGTTTCATCCCGACAACAGTGTGATCACCGTGGGAAACACCTCGGTGGGCGGTGATATTTTCGCTTTTATGGCTGGTCCCTGCTCTATTGAAAGCGAGGAACAGATCATGGAGGTTGCCCACGCGGTAAAAAAGGCAGGCGCTACGATGCTGCGAGGAGGCGCGTTTAAGCCCCGTACCTCTCCTTACGACTTTCAGGGTCTGAAGGCGGAAGGAATCGAGCTTTTGCTCAAAGCGAAAAAGGAAACAGGGCTGCCCATTGTTACAGAGATCATGAACGCCAATCACCTGCCCCTCTTTGAGGATGTGGATGTCATTCAGGTAGGCGCGAGAAACATGCAAAATTTTGAGCTTCTAAAAGAATTGGGACGTACCAATAAGCCGATCCTCCTGAAGAGAGGACTTGCCAATACCCTAAAGGAGCTGCTGATGTCGGCGGAATATATTATGGCTGGAGGCAACGAAAACGTGATTCTCTGTGAAAGAGGAATCCGTACCTTTGAGACCTACACTCGGAACACCTTGGATCTTTCCGCGGTTCCCCTGCTCCATGAGCTTACTCATCTTCCCATTATCATCGACCCCTCCCACGCGACAGGGGTTGCAAAGCTTGTAAAGCCCATGGCTCTGGCAGCGGCGGCATGCGGTGCCGACGGCTTAATGATCGAGGTTCATAATGACCCCTCTCATGCGCTCTGTGACGGTCCCCAATCCTTGACCCCCGAAGCTTTTGCGGACGTAACCTCCTCGGTTCAAAAAATTCTGGACGCGGTAAAGCAGTAACATTGTAAAGGAGAACTGATATGATTGTAGGAATCTGCGGACTTGGCCTTATCGGCGGTTCCATGGCAAAGGCTTATAAATCAAGCTCACATACCGTTCTGGGCTATGATATTAACGAGGCAACCCTTGGCTATACCGCTCTTGCCGGTATAACCGACGGGGTGCTCAATCATGAAACGCTTCCCTCCTGTGACCTGATATTGATCGCACTTTATCCGCAAAAGGCAATAGAATATCTGGAAGAGATCGCCCCCATCGTTTCACGGAACACGGTGGTGATTGACCTCTGCGGTACAAAAAAACAGATCTGTGAATGTGGCTTTGACTTGGCAAAAAAATACGGATTTACCTTTGTGGGCGGACATCCCATGGCAGGTACACAGTATTCGGGAATCAAGTACGCAAAGGAAAACCTGTTCAAAAACGCGCCTATGGTATTGGTTCCTCCCATCTATGACGATATTTCCTTCATCGATAAAATACGAAAGCTCCTCGCCCCCGCGGGCTTCGGAAGATTTTCCGTTACCACAGCGGATGCCCATGACCGCATGATCGCCTTTACCTCACAGCTTGCCCATGTGGTGTCCAACGCATACGTGAAAAGCCCCTCAGCCCACGGGCATAAGGGCTTTTCCGCGGGAAGCTATAAGGATATGACCCGTGTGGCATGGCTAAACGAAAAAATGTGGACCGAGCTTTTCTTGGAAAATAAAGATCCCCTGCTTTTTGAGCTTGATACCATGATCCGCTCTTTGACCGAATATCGGAATGCCATTTCGTCGGAGGACGCGGAAACACTTTGCGCACTGCTTCGTGACGGCAGAATCGCCAAGGAAGAGATCGACGGATGATCTTCCTTCCGAAAACTTGATAATCAACCTTTAAGTTTCATTTAAATTTAAGCAAGGATAGAAAATTATGAGAAAAATAACCGTAAACGCATCCTCCTCTTATGAAATTCTCATCGGGGATGATCTGCTGAGCCATTCGGGAGAATACTGCTTGGAAACATTGGGGAAACCCTGTCGTCTGTGCGTGGTCTCGGATGACAACGTAGCTCCGCTGTATATGGATAAGGTCAAGCGTTCCTTGGAAGCCAAAGGCTTTGAGGTTATATCCTTTGTCATTCCCCACGGGGAAAGCTCCAAAAGTACAGAAACGCTGGTTGCGCTTTTGGAGTTTTTGGCAGAAAACCGTCTGTCACGCGGAGCGGCTATGGTCGCCTTGGGCGGTGGGGTTGTAGGCGACCTGACAGGCTTTGCCTCAGCCATTTATCTGAGGGGGATCCCTTTTATTCAGATCCCCACCACACTGCTTGCCGCGGTAGACTCCTCTGTGGGAGGAAAAACGGGGGTAGACCTAAAAGCCGGAAAAAATCTTGCGGGAGCGTTTCATCAGCCCTCCTTGGTCCTCTGCGATTACACAACGCTTGATACCCTTCCTCCTCAAATCTTTGCCGATGGCTGCGCCGAGGTTATCAAATACGGCGTGATCAACGATAAGCCCTTCTTTGAGATACTAAAAAACGGGATACGAGAGCAGATCGAAGAGGTGATCGCGCGTTGCGTTATAAATAAGAGCCATGTGGTAGAGGGAGACGAGTTTGATCGGGGAACCCGACAGCTTCTGAACCTTGGCCATACCGTGGGACATGCCATTGAGGCATGCTCACAATTCAGCGTTTCTCACGGCAGTGCGGTTGCAATCGGTATGGTGATCGTCACCCGTGCGGCAGTAGATATGCGCATCTGCCCCCAGGAGGATCTTGACGCGCTGATCCGTATCCTGAAGGCTCATAACCTGCCTGTAAGCTGCGCTTATCCCGCGGAGGAGCTGGCGCATGCCGCCTCAGCGGATAAAAAGCGAAACGGCAACGATATTACCTTGGTCGTTCCTTTTGGGATCGGTGACAGCCGACTGTACACCATTCCCATCCATGAGCTTTCCGACTTCATCGAGAAAGGATTACAAAAGGTATAAAAGAAATGAAGGTATGCATCTTACCCTCCTCACCTCACGGAACGATCAAAGCCATTGCGTCTAAATCCGCCGCCCACAGACTTTTGATTTGTGCCGCTTTCGCGGATAAGGAGACCGTCATCCGCTGTGAGGAGATCAATGAGGATATTACCGCTACCGTTCGCTGTTTGAATGCCATTGGCGCAAAAATCGTACGGCAGGATCCCGTTTTTCGGGTCACACCTGTGGGCACACTGACACACTCCCCCTCACTGGACTGCGGCGAAAGCGGCTCTACCCTGCGTTTTTTGCTTCCCCTCACGTGCATGCTGGGACTTGACGCTTCCTTTGTTATGGCAGGACGTCTGCCGCAACGCCCCCTCTCTCCCCTTCGTGAGGAATTGGAGGCGCACGGCATTCGATTTTCTCCCATAGGCTCCAATCCATTGCTGTGTAAAGGAAAGCTTGAGGGAAATCGTTTTTCTATCTCAGGCTCGGTATCATCTCAATTTATCAGCGGATTGCTTTTCGCGCTGGCAATATCGGGAAAAACAGGAATCATTGAAATTGAGGGGAAGCTGGAATCCGCTCCCTATGTGGATATGACAATGGAAGCACTGGCTCAATTCGGACTTTATGCCATCCGTCATATGGAAAAAATTGAAATTCGTGAAAATAACGGACTTCGTTCTCCCGGCGAGGCAACGGTAGAAGGAGATTGGTCCAACGCCGCCTTTTCCTTGTGTCTCGGAGCCTTGGGAAAAGCCCCTGTCACCGTTTGCGGTCTAAATTCGGAATCCCGACAAGGAGACCAAGCCATTGTGACACTGCTGAAGCGCTTTGGCGCCTTGGCAGAAGAAACGCAAGACTCTGTCACCGTAAGCCCCGCTCGGCTTTGCGGAATTGAGATCGACGCGTCGCAAATCCCCGATCTGGTTCCCATTCTTGCCACCGTTGCTTCGGTAGCGGAGGGTAAAACCGTGATCCGAAACGCCGCCCGTCTCAGAATTAAAGAAAGTGACCGTCTTGTCACGGTGCGTACCGTATTAAATACACTGGGCGCTAACGTAAGCGAAACCGAGGACGGTTTGATCATCTACGGAAAAAAAGAGCTTTTGGGCGGAACCGTGTCCTCCTTTGGCGATCACCGCATTGCCATGAGCGCCGCTGTTGCCTCGGTGGTATGCCATTCCCCTGTAACTGTGGAAAACGCGCAAGCCGCGGCAAAATCCTATCCCGCGTTTTGGGACGATATGGCAGAACTGGGATTGGAAATCATCAAAACGATTTAAATTTTTGAGACTTTGAAAATCCCCCATGATTGTCGGATGCATCGGATAAGTAAGATAAAAAATACACAAAATGTATAATAGACTTTGCGGAAAGGAATACTCATGTCCACCAATTACGGAAAAAAAATCAATCTATCGGTCTATGGCGGTTCTCACGATCCCGAGATCGGAGCGATCCTTACGGGTCTGCCCAAGGGCTTTACCTTTGATATGGAAAAGCTACTCCAATTTATGAAGCGCCGCGCGCCGGGACAAAACTCCCTGTCAACGCCAAGAAAAGAGGCGGATCTGCCTGTATTTCTTTCGGGTGTGGAAAACAATTGTACCCTGAACGGAGAGGAATTGCACGTAATTATACGAAACACGAACCAGCGATCCTCCGATTATTCCAATTTGTCCTTTATCCCACGCCCCTCTCACGCGGATTACGCGGCACGCATGAAATACGGTGAGGCGGTAGATCTTCGGGGCGGCGGACATTTTTCGGGGAGATTGACTGCCCCTCTTTGCGCTGTGGGGGGAATATGCCTGCAATATCTCAGACAAAAAAATATTCGGATCGCCGCCCATGTGTACGCGATCGGCGGTATTGGGGATCTTCCCTTCCATACCGCGAATGTAAGTGAAAAGGAATTGAATATATTGGAAGCTCGGCAGGATTTTCCCGTGCTGGATGAGCAACAAGGCAAAAAAATGCGTAAACTGATAGAAGAAGTCCGTGCCGAGGGAGATTCTGTTGGCGGCATTGTAGAGTGCGCCGTGATCGGACTTCCCGCGGGATTGGGAGAGCATATGTTCGATGGTATGGAAAACCGTATCTCCTCCATCGTTTTCGGAATTCCCGCGGTAAAAGGAATTGAGTTTGGTCTGGGCTTTGGCTCCGCCGCTTTGCGAGGCTCTCAAAATAACGATGCCTTTTATACCGACGGCAAAAGAATCTTTACAAAAACCAATCACGCGGGAGGGATTCTGGGGGGAATGAGTACAGGAATGCCCCTGATCTTCCGTGCCGCGCTGAAACCCACACCCTCTATTTCTAAGGAACAGGATAGCGTAGATATGTTCACAATGCAACCTGTTAAGCTTTCCATCAAGGGAAGACACGATCCCTGCATCGTTTTACGCGCCGTCCCTGTTTTTGAAGCGGCGGCAGCCATTGCCGTTTGCGACGCTCTCCTTGCTGAGAATAACATATAACCAAAAGCTTTGCCTTACATAGATTGGCATATTGGCAAAGATCAGAAAATGTCAGATCAGAAAGGTTTTTTATGAAACTTACAGCGCAACACACGATCCGAGCGGCATATATCGGCTACCTGACTCAGGCAATCACCATTAATTTCGCTCCCCTTCTTTTTATCACATTTGAAAACACCTATCATATTTCCATGGGAAAGATCAGTCTGCTCATCGCCATCAGCTTTTTAACGCAATTGCTTTCTGACGCGATCATGGCAAAATATTCAAAAAAGTTTAACACACGGGGCTCGGTCATCCTCGCACACTTATGCGCCGTTGTAGGTATGACAGGCTTCGCTTGGCTTCCCGAGGCGCTCCCCTCCCCTTATATGGGATTGATGATCTCGGTGATCATCGCCGCCATCGGCGGAGGGATCATTGAGGTTATGATCAGTCCCATTGTTGAGGCGTGCCCAACCGATGAAAAAAGCTCAGCAATGAGCTTGCTCCATTCCTTTTACAGCTGGGGGCTGGCTGGCGTGGTGTTGCTCTCCACTGTATTTTTCAGTGTGGCGGGAATCGGGCATTGGCGGATTCTTTCCTGCCTTTGGGCAATCATTCCCACAGTAGGCGCCATCGCCTTTTGCTTTGTCCCCATTTATTCGCTGGAAGCTCTTGAGGATCCGCAAAAGGAACATTCCCATTCTCTTTTCCGATCGGGGATCTTTTGGCTCTTTTTCATTATGATGTTTTGCGCGGGCGCGGCAGAGCAAGCCATGGGACAGTGGGCATCCAGCTTTGCGGAGTCGGGCTTGGGTGTCTCTAAAACCGTGGGAGATATTCTGGGTCCCTGCCTGTTTGCCATCCTTATGGGCTCTGCCCGAGTGATATACGGAAAATCAGGAGGGCGCATCAATCTTCTTCGGTTTATTGTTTTTTCATCTCTCCTCTGCATTATATCCTTTCTGATCGCCGCCCTGTCTCCTTGGCCTCTGCTCGCTCTTTGCGGATGCGCGTTATGCGGACTTTCGGTGGGAATTTTGTGGCCGGGAACCTATAGCCTCGCCTCAGCCGGAGTTCCTTGGGGAGGAGTTAAAATGTTCGCTCTTCTCGCCATGGCGGGCGACATCGGCTGCATGGTGGGTCCCACGGCAGTCGGATGGATCGCCGAGGCGTTCGGAAATAATTTAAAAATTCCCTTTTTACTGTCTATTTTCTTCCCCATATTGATCCTTGTTATGGCATATTTGGGATTTCGAAAAAAACACACATAAAAGCTTATCGTTATAAAAAAGGATAAAAAATTATGGAACTGAAAGAATTAAGAGAACAAATTGATCGCATTGACCGTGAGCTGGTTCCGCTGTTCATCAAGCGCATGAACGTATCGGCGGAAGTAGCCGAATATAAGCGGGAAAATCATATGCGGGTGTTGGATCCCTCCCGTGAGCGTGCCCTGTTGGAAAAAATATCAGAGCTGTCGGGAGAGGAATTTGAGGAGTATTCCCGTACGCTTTACTCCACGATTTTAGACCTGTCACGCTCTTATCAGTATAACAGACTTGGCATACATTCTCCTCTTTATACGGAAATTACCGATGCCATCGAAAATACGCCTCTGATCTTTCCCGAGCGGGCGATTGTCGCGTGTCAAGGCGTAGAGGGAGCATATTCCCAAATTGCCGCGGAGCGCCTCTTTAAAGTACCAAATATCATGTTCTTTAATAACTGGGAAAAGGTCTTTTCCGCCATTGAATCGGGCATGTGCCGCTATGGCGTGATCCCCATTGAAAACAGTACCGCAGGCTCTGTCAAGCAGGTATATGATCTGATGATCAGCCGAAAATTCCGTATCGTACGCACGGTACGGATCAAAATCGATCATAATCTTCTGACAAAGCCCAATACAAAGCTCTCGGATATCCGAGAGATCTTTTCTCACGAGCAAGCCATCAGTCAATGCTCGTCATTCCTTTCGTCCTTGGGACCCAACGTAAAGGTTACCCGAGTGGAAAATACGGCAAAAGCGGCGCAAATGGTAGCCGAATCACAACGAAATGATGTGGCTTCCCTTTCCTCCCGCTCCTGCGCGGATCAATACGGCTTGGAGGTGGTCTCCTCCGCGGTTCAGGACAATGGAAATAATCATACACGTTTTATTTGTATCACCAATAAAACCGAGATCTATCCCGGTGCCGACCGAACCAGCTTAATGGTGGTCACGCCCCATAAGCCGGGCGCTCTCTATCGCATGCTTTCTCGCTTCAACGCCTTGGGAATCAATCTTCTCAAGCTGGAATCCCGCCCCATTCCCGACCGTGACTTTGAATTTATGTTCTATTTTGATCTGGAAGCCTCGGTATATTCCCCTAAGCTGGCGCAATTGTTGGCTGAGCTTGAGAATGAGTGTGATGAATTTTCCTATCTTGGCTCGTATTCGGAGGTAATCTGATGAAACAAGGATATCAGCACATGAAATGCGGACTGATCGGAGAGCATTTGGGTCATAGCTTCTCAGGACCGATCCATGCGGAGATCGCCGATTATACCTATGAGCTGGTGGAGCTCCCCACCGAAGGAGTGGGCGAATTTGTTCTGAATGGCGGCTTTGATGCCTTCAATGTTACCATTCCCTATAAGAAGACCGTAATCCCCTTTTTGAATTCCATCTCCGCGGAGGCAGAGCGCATCGGCGCGGTAAACACCGTTGTTCGGCGTGCGGACGGAAGACTTGACGGCTATAATACCGACTATTTTGGATTTGATGGAATGTTGAGCGCGTCCGGCATTGACGTAAAAGACAAAAAAGCGGTGATCCTCGGAAACGGAGGCGCCTCTCTGACGGTGCAAACTGTTTTGCAAGACCGCGGTGCCGCGGAAATCGTTGTGGTTGACCTGAATCTGGAAAATAATTATGAAAATATCGGCAAGCATTCCGATGCGGATGTCATCGTAAACGCAACCCCCGTGGGCATGTATCCGAATAACGGGAAATCATTGATCAGCCTTGCCATGTTCCCCAACTGTCACGGCGTGCTGGATGTCATTTATAATCCCGCCAGAACCTCCCTTCTTTTAGAAGCGGAGCAGCGAGGGATCCCTTGTATCAACGGACTGTATATGCTGGTGGCACAGGCGGTTAAGGCATTTGAGTTTTTCACGGGAGATAAGGCAGAGGAAGGCATTATTGAGGAAATCACTCAAAAAATCGCCCTGCAAACCCATAACATCATCCTGATCGGTATGCCGGGATGCGGAAAAAGCACGGTGGGACAACACTTGGCTGAAATGACAGGACGGCGTTTTTATGACGCGGATATAGAGTTTGAAAAGCACCATGGCATTACACCGGCGGAAGCCATCCAAGCCTTGGGAGAACCCCGCTTCCGTGAAATGGAGCATGAGGTTCTTTGCGAGCTTGGAAAAATGAGCGGCACGGTTATTGCCTGCGGAGGCGGTGCCGTCACTCGGGAGCAGAACTACGCTCCCTTACATCAAAACGGGATTCTTATATACTTGGAACGGGAGCTTTCACGCCTTGCCACAGGAGGCAGACCCCTCTCCCAACAAAGATCGGTAGAGGAGCTTTATCAGGCACGTAAGGATGCCTACGAACGGTTTGCCGACCTTCGGATCCAAAGCACCGAAATTCCCGAGAAAACCGCCGAGGCAATGCTGAACGCCTTAAAAGCTCATGCAAAAAAACGATAAGAAAAATAAGAATGAGGAAAGCACATGAAGATTTTAGTGATTAACGGACCGAATTTAAACATGCTGGGGATCCGAGAGCCAACCATATACGGAAAACAGGATTTTCACGCCTTGGAGGAATATATCCGCGGCTCGGCAGAGGAGCTTAACCATCAGGTTACGCTGTTTCAATCCAATCATGAGGGCGAAATCGTTGATATCATTCAATCGGCGTACGGTGTTTATGAGGGGATCGTGATCAATCCCGCGGCTTACACCCATACCAGTGTGGCGATTCTGGATGCGTTAAAGGCTGTTGGAATTCCCACCGTAGAGGTTCATCTGTCAGATATTCACGCTCGGGAATCCTTCCGTCAACATTCTTATGTTTCTATGGTGGCTAAAAAAACCATTTGCGGTCTCGGATTTGAGGGATATAAAAAAGCGCTGGAATTTTTCTCGTAAACCGTACCCCAAAGTCTTTTGATACCGTACAGCGAAGAACGGACAGTCAATAGAAACCGATATTAAAATCATAGAGATCATAGCTTCATGCGGATAACACATGAGCGATGATCCCTAATTTTTTGCTATGAAAATGATTTATTGTTCAAACTGTGAATGGTACAGCGAATAATAGAAGCCTTCCTTCGCCATCAATTCGCCGTGATTTCCTTGCTCAATAACATTTCCGTCCTTCACCACCAAGATCAGATCGGCGTTTTGAATGGTAGATAAGCGGTGAGCGATCACAAAACAGGTCCGATCCTCCATCAGCGCGTACATTGCCGCTTGAATCTTCTGTTCGGTACGGGAATCTACGTTAGAGGTCGCCTCATCCAGAATCAGCATAGG
This sequence comes from Eubacteriales bacterium, assembly GCA_045537595.1. Classification (GTDB taxonomy): domain Bacteria; phylum Bacillota; class Clostridia; order Oscillospirales; family CAG-272; genus HGM12713. The sequence continues at coordinate 46,003 of JAZSPS010000047.1, read as the reverse complement.
CGAATCGGCAAGCATAGCGCGGGCAATGGTGATCAGCTGCTTATGCCCCTTTGAAATGTTGACACCGTCATCGGAAAGGATGGTATCGTAGCCGTCAGGCAGGGTCTCAATATAGGAATGAATGTGTGCCATTTTCGCCACACGCTCCACCGCCTCACGGTCGGCACCCTCCTTTCCGTATGTAATATTTTCATAAATCGTGCCGTGAAACAGCCAGGTCTCCTGTAGCACCATGGTATACGCTTTTCGGAGACTTTCTCTGGTGATCCCCTCGATCTCCTTACCGTCAACAAGAATCTTCCCCTCATTCACGTCATAAAATCGCATCAGTAAATTGATAATGGTGGTTTTTCCCGCCCCCGTAGGACCCACGATCGCAATAATATTTCCCTTTTTTACCTTTAAGGAAAGATCCTTGATAATGGTTCGCTCGGGCACATAACCAAAACGAACATGGCTCAGCTCCACATTTCCCTGAACCTGATCGAGGATCTCCGCATCCTCACGGTCGGGCTTTTCGGGCGCCTCGTCAATAACGGCAAAAACCTTTTCCGCGGCAGCGGCGGCTGATTGCAGATCGCTGACGATATTGGCAAACTCGTTAATGGGTCCGGCGAATTTTCTCGAATATTGCACAAACGCCGAAACACCGCCTAAGCTAATGGTAAGGATGGGGAGGATCTGCGTGCTTCCCGTCTCATTCATCAAAAAGAACAAATAGAAAATACCTCCCAGCATGGTCACCAGAGAAAGGGATAGATTGTTGATAAAATTAACGGTGGGACCTACCATAGCGCTGTAATATTCCGAGTGATAATAGGCGGTGACCGCCTCCTTGTTTTTCTCATCAAATCGATTGGAAATTACATTTTCACGGCTGTATGCCCGAATCGCCTTTTGTCCCGAAAGCATTTCCTCCGCATAGCCGTTCAGCTCTCCCAGCTTCTGAGAGCGTTTGCGGAAAAGCGGCCGGACACGCGAGGAACGGTATTTGGTATAAAGAATGGACATGGGAACCGTAATGGCAAAGACAAGCAATAAAACAGGAGAAATGGATGCCATCATGATCAGCGAGCCTATGACAGTCACAACACTGGCTCCAATCTGAAGCAGATCGTGAGATAGGGAGGTATTCACCGTGTCAATGTCATAGGAAATACGGCTGATGATTTCCCCCGTAGCGTGGGTATCAAAATATCCCACAGGCAATTCGGTCAAATGATCGAATAGCTCCTTGCGCATGGTGTAAATGATCTTTTGGCTGAGCCGAACCATCATCATTGCCAAAATATACGAGAGGGCTGCCGATACAACATAGAAAATAAGCATCATGACACAGTAGAAGATCACACTTCTCATATCCACCAGTCCAACACCGGGCTCTATGGCATCGATCGCCCTTTGGGAAAGCTTGGGAGCCGCAAGGGCAAGAATGTTGGAGGTCAACATCATCAAAAAGCATAGAACCACCATGCTTTTATGTCGGAACAAATACTTGGAAATCCGTCGAACCACTGCCATTTTCGCGCCTCGGCTCATTTTTGGCGCTTTTTCCTCCATGGCTTTTTTTGCGGCGTAAGAAGCGGAGGCAGCTTTATCTTTATGCTTCAAATTACTCAAGGAACGCACCTCCAATCTGTGATTCACTGATTTCCCGATAGATCTCACAGTGGGCGAGCAGATCGTCATGACGTCCTATGCCAATGATCTCACCCTCATCAAGCACCAAGATCAGATCAGAATTCATCACCGAGCTGACACGCTGTGCCACTACCACGGTCGTAACATTTCCCATATTTTCACGAATACTGCGGCGAAGCTTGGAATCGGTCTTGTAATCCAACGCCGATGAGGAATCGTCTAAAACCAAAATTTGAGGATTGCCCGCCAGCGCCCGAGCGATCAATAAACGCTGCTTTTGACCGCCGCTCACATTGGTTCCCTTGGATTGAAGCCAGTGCTCATAGCCATCGTCATACATCTCAATAAATTCGCTTGCCTGTGCCAATTTCGCGGCATGGCGAAGCGCATCGTCAGAAATATCCCGTCCAAAGCGAATGTTTTCAGCAATGCTTCCCGCATAGATAAAGTCATTCTGCATTACAACACCAAACATGGTGTTCAGCTCCTCATGAGGAATGGTGCGTACATCTCTTCCGTCAATTCGTATGCTTCCCTCACACACATCGTAAAAGCGCATAAGAAGCTGGATCAAGGTGGTTTTTCCGCTTCCCGTTGCCCCGATAATACCCAAGGTTTGTCCCCTTTTCAGACCAAAGGATACACGAGACAAATTGTTCTTTTTCCCAATATAGGAAAAGGAAACATCCTCAAACTCAATAAAATTCTCCGAAGCCTTGCGCGGGAATGAGCCTTCCTCCAATACCGCCAAATCAGGCGCCGTACGGATAACCTCCTCAATTCTTCCGGCGGACGCGGCACCCTTGGAGTAATTAACAAAAATACGGGTAATACCGATCATGGCATTGGAGATCAAGGTAAAATACTGAATAAAAGCAATAATTTTTCCCGGCTGTGTCAATCCGCCGTTCACACGGATCGCCCCCACCAGCATAACACTGACCAAGCCAAGATTCAAAAACAGGGTAACCAAGGGATTGGACGCCGCCATGGTGGAGCTGGCATGGGTCTCATCCGAAACAAGCTGACGGTTAGCGGCATCATATTTTCTGCGCTCAAAATCAGATTTGGAAAGCGCTTTGATCACACGGATTCCCTGCGAAGCCTCACGGACCACACGGATCATGGAATCCACCGATCTCTGTGTTTTTTTAAATAAAGGAACTCCTTTTTTGGTAATGGTCCAAACCGAAATACCGATCAAGGGTAAAACCAATACCATGATCAGGGTCAGCATGGGATCCAAGGCGGCGGTAACAATAATTCCGCCAATCAATAGAATTGGAGCGCGAACGCCCATACGCATACTCATTCCCACAAAATGATGAATGTGATAGGTGTCGGAGGTCAGGCGGGATTCAAGGCTTGGGATCGTAAAAGCATCCAGCTGAGCGGCGCTGAGTGACATGACCCGTTTGAAAAGAACATGCCGCATCTTCTCGGTGGAAAGTCTCGCGATCCTCGCCGCCATACGGTTTGCTATAACATTTCCTATCCAAGCAAGCGCGGCGCAGACGATCATCGCCAAGCCCCAATACACGATCTGCCTTACCTGCCGCATGGGAACGACATTGTCTAAAATATGGCTCAAAATATACGGAATAATCAGCTCGACCAAAGTTGCCGCGGTTTTGATCAGTAGGGTCAGTCCGATAAACCATCGATACGGCTTTAAATATTCCAACAATAGCTTCATACCTATACCTCAGAGAAGCTCCATACGGAACTTCGTTCTTTCCGCTTGCGCTCCTCGTATCTCAATCACATAGTCCAAATCCAAATAACGGTCCTCTGACAGACGGTTGTTTACCTTCAAGGTACGAACACATACCTCAAAGGGCATAAAAGGCGTATTATATACGCAATGATGCCGCTTTCCCTCCTCAAAAACCAAGGCGGTAGAAACCGCGCCTTCACGGATCATGCTGACCACACCGTCAGCCTCCTCCATAAAGGATATCGCCGTAGTGGAGCCCTCCATCCCCGTGACTTCGGTTTCGTCGTAGGAAATTTCCACCCTGCCGTTTACACGCGACAGCCTGCCCAAGGAATTGATCTCGATGGTCTCCGGCTCCGCCTCTCGGTCGGCTAAGATAACACGCAATCCATCCTCAGCCTCACCATCGGCTGAAAAGAGCGAGGCGTCTACCTCATATCGGGTAGACTTGAGACGAATACGAACCTCTTCCGTGTTATTCATTCGTTTTTTATTGTTATTCATTTCCATAAATTCCCCCTGTCTCTCCTATGCCATTCAGTGCCTCCATGGCACAGGGGCTTCTTTATCATACATATAAATATTTTATCATTTTTCCCCTGTCCTGTCAATAAAACACAGATAAAAGCGAAAAAAACATGAAAAATTTTTTAAATCTTGTTTATCCCTTTGACAGATATTGTTTTTAGTGGTATAATGAAGAAAAAGGGGGCTTCCCTTGGATATAAGCTCGTATTGGAGGACACTTATTTTATGTCTATGGATATCACTGTCAGAATCAAACAGCTAACTGACTACGCGATTCAAAAAAAACTAATCGGTGAGGAAGACCGTGTTTATATCATCAATTCTCTTCTCGCCGCTCTCGAAATTTCCGAATACACCGAGACAGCGGAGGCCGATGATGGAGGAAATAGCGAACCCGCACTGGAGGAGATCCTCTCGGATCTGTGCGATTACGCCGCTGAAAAGGGTTTGATCGAAAACAATAGCGTTGTATACCGTGATCTGTTCGATACCAAGCTCATGGGAATCTTAACCCCCCGCCCCTCAGAGGTCATTCGCAATTTTTCCGCGCTCTATTCCCTTTCCCCCAAGGCAGCCACCGATTACTTTTATAAGCTTTCTCGTAACAATGATTATATCCGAACCTACCGTGTCGCCAAGGACATGAAATGGATATACAGCGGCGCTTACGGGGATTTGGATATCACCATTAATCTTTCTAAGCCCGAAAAGGATCCCAAAGCCATCGCGGCAGCAAAGCTGTTGCCCCAAAGCGGTTATCCGAAATGCTTGCTCTGCCATGAGAACGAGGGATATGCGGGCAACGCGGGAAAACCGGCACGCCAAACACTTCGCCAAATTCCTACCGTCATGGCAGGAAAAACATGGTATCTGCAATATTCCCCCTATGTTTACTATAATGAGCACTGTATCGTGCTCTCCGCGGAGCATACGCCAATGAAGATCGACCGCAATACCTTCGCGCGTCTTCTGGATTTTGTGGCACAGTTCCCTCATTACTTCCTCGGCTCCAACGCGGATCTTCCCATTGTAGGCGGATCCATCCTCTCCCATGACCACATGCAGGGAGGCTGCTATACCTTTGCCATGGCAAAGGCGCCCATAGAAACACAGATTCACTTCTCCTATTATGATGACGTGGAAGCGGGAATCGTAAAATGGCCCATGTCGGTCATCCGTCTGAGAAGCGCCAATAAGCAAAATCTGATCTCTCTTGCCGAAAAGATCCTGAACGCTTGGAGAAATTACTCGGATCCCGAAGCGTTTATTTTCGCGAATACCGGCGAGCCTCATAATACCATCACTCCCATCGCGCGAATGAGAGACGGAAAATATGAGCTGGATCTGGTCCTTCGAAATAATATCACAACCGACGAGCATCCCTTGGGTGTATATCACCCCCACGCGGAGCTTCATAACATCAAAAAGGAAAACATCGGCTTGATCGAGGTCATGGGTCTGGCGGTGCTTCCCGCGCGCTTGAAGGAGGAAATCACCGTTATGCGTGAATTCATTCTCAGCGGAAAGGACTTTTCCGCCGATGAGCGTATCGCTAAGCATAAGGAATGGTTTGATCGGTTCAAAGAAAATTATAGCTTTACCGCCGAGAATACCGAAGAAATCCTGAAAAAAGAGATCGGAAGAACCTTTGAGCGAGTTCTTGAGGACGCGGGCGTATATAAGCGTACCGAAGGCGGTCACTTGGCATTCCTTCGCTTTATTGCCACCATTCGATAAAAAACAAAAACAGGAGGAGAAAAATGACAAAATCCAAATACGTAATTACCATTGCCAGAGGCTTCGGCAGCGGAGGAAAAACCATAGGCAAGCTGTTGGCAAAGAAGCTGGATATTGACTGTTATGACAACGATCTGATTCGATTGGCATCAGAAGAAAGCGGAATCAATATCGAATTGTTCGGAAAAGCCGATGAACGGGTAAAGACCAATCTTTTCAAGCGGTATAACCGCAGCTACGGAGAAAGATTGATCTCGCCGGACAGCGATGAGTTTGTCTCCGACGATAATCTTTTTAACTATCAGGCAAAAATCATCCGCTCTCTTGCCGAAAAGCAAAACTGCATCATCATCGGACGCTGCGGCGATTACCTGTTAAAGGATCACCCCAATACCGTTCGCCTGTTTTTCTACGCCAACCGTGAGACCTGTATCAAAAACGTTACCAATCTCTATGGCTTAACCGAAAAGGATGCCGTCGAGCGCATTGAGGCAATCGATAAATCCAGAGCCGCGTACTGTAAGTACTATACAGGAAAAAGCTGGTCAGATGTCAATAACTATGACCTATGTATCAATACCAGTAACATTGATTTCGAGACAGCTGTCGAGATTGTGCTGAGTTATATGCGCACCTTGGATTATCCTGTCTAACATGTTCAAAAAATATTTTTGAAAGGTGGATTTTTAAATTATGAAACTGCGTGCACCCTCTGTTCCGCTGATCACAGTAGACCCCTATTTTTCTGTATGGTCTCCGGACACAACCCTGAATGTGGCCCGGACAGTACACTGGACCGGCAAGAACAATTCCATCGTCGGAACCGTAACGATTGACGGCGAGGAGCTCTCCTTCTTCGGCTACCACAGAAACCTCCATAAAATGAAGCAGGTATCCCTGTCAATCGATGCCCTCTCTACCACAGCGGTATTTGAAACAGATAAAATTCGTTTGACAGCGATCTTTACCACACCGGTTCTTCTCGACGACTACCGCCTCCTGACACGTCCCGTATCCTACCTGTCCGTTACCTATACCTCCCTTGACGAAAAGACACATACGGTAACCATGAATGTCAGCGCGAGAGAAGAGCTTTGTCTGGATCTGCCTCTGCAAAGCCCTGTTATGACCGAAGAGCTTCAAATCAATGAAACGATCCGCGGTCTGCGCATGGGCAATACCGAGCAGAAGCCTCTCAACCGAAGCGGCGACGATGTAAGAATCGACTGGGGATATTTTTATCTCATGAGCGACGGCAAGGATATCACCTCTACTCTAACCACGGATCATAAGCAAACCGTGCTGAATGTAGGCAGTACCCTGGAGGAAAATGTCCGCACCCTGTACTATTTTGCCTACGATGATATTGAAAGTATTGAGTATTTCGGAGAACACCTCCGCTCTTACTGGAACCGTAACGGTCAAACCATTCTTGAAGCAATCGCCGAAGCGGCATCGGAATATGACGAGGTAATGACACGCTGCAACGCCTTTGCCGAAAAGCTCCGCGTAGACGCGACCGCCGCGGGCGGTGAAAAATATGCCGAGCTTCTTTCCTTGGCATACCGTCAGGTAATTGCCGCCCATAAGCTGGTGCTGGATAAAAACGGAGATATTCTTTACATATCCAAGGAATGCTTCTCCAACGGATGCGCGGCAACGGTAGACGTATCCTACCCCTCTATCCCTATGTTCCTGTTGTATAACCCCGAATTGATCAAGGGAATGATGCGCCCCATTTACCGCTACGCTTGCTCGGATGAATGGAGAAAAGAACTGAAATATGACTTTGCCCCTCATGACGTCGGTCAGTATCCCCTGCTAAACGGACAGGTATACGGCAAAAACGCGCTGAAATACCAAATGCCCGTAGAGGAGTGCGGCAATATGCTGGTCATGGAAACAAATGTGGCTCTGGCAACGGGAAGTGCCGAATTTGCCGCGGCGCATTTGGAGCTCCTTGAGGAATGGTGTGACTATTTGATCCGTTACGGCGCCGATCCCGAGGATCAGCTCTGTACCGACGACTTTGCGGGTCATTTGGCGCATAACTGTAATTTGTCGCTGAAAGCGATCATGGGCTTGCGCGGCATGGCGATCATTATGAAGATGTTGGGCAAGAGATCCAAGGCATCCAAATATAAAAAAGCCGCCGAGGACATGGCAAAGACATGGATGGAGACCGCGCTCAATGAGGACGGAACCTCCAATCTGGCATTTGATCAACCCAATACCTATTCTATGAAATATAATATGGTTTGGGATAAGGTTTGGGGCACCAAGCTCTTCTCTCAAAAATGGATGGATGCGGAACTTGCCGATAATAAAACCCACTTCAACCAATACGGTATGCCGTTAGATAACCGAACCGACTATACAAAATCCGACTGGCTGGTTTGGGTCGCCTCTATGGCATCCTCCAAAAAGACATTTATGGAGTTTATCGCCCCTCTGTGGCAGGCGTATCATGAATCTCCCTCCCGTGTTCCCATGACCGACTGGTATGATACGGTCAGCGGAAGGATCGTAAGCTTCCAGCACCGAACCGTGCAAGGCGGACTTTACATAAGACTTTTGATCCATACATGGAAATCCAAAAAGTAATATAATCAAGCCATGGGGGCGGTCTCAATACGACAGCCCCCATAAAACAACGCTTCTTCTTCGAAATCAAAGAATAAGAAGATGCGATTATATAATTTGAACGCCCTGTTCCCTTAAAGCGGATCTTAATTTCTCCACATCGTAGGTCCGAAAAAGGAATCCCCTCATCCCCACACGCTCCGCTCCCTGAATATTTTCTATACAGTCATCAATAAAAAAGCATTCCGCGGGATCTAAACCGAAGCAATCAAACAATCTTTGATAAATCGCTGGGTCCGGCTTAAGAAGATAATGCTCCGCGGAAATTATTTTTCCATCCATATACCGCAGGGCTTCAAATTTCTCCCAATAGGTAAAAAACCTGACACTTGTATTCGATAAAAGATAACATCCGTATCCGTTGCTTTTCAATTCACGAACCAATTCTGCCATTCCGTCAATGGGAGTAAGCATTTCATGCCAATGAAAAAACATGGCTCTGAGACCGTCTCGCAAGGTCTCAGGCGTTTTCTCTTCCCAGCGGCGCAACGCCTCCTCCTCGCTAAAGGCACCCGCGTCCAAAGCATCCCATTCTCCCGAATCAAAAAGAATATTCTCCATCAAGCTCTGATTCTTGACATCAGGAAAATATCGGGTCAATAATCCCTTCACAGAAAAATCCACCAGTACCCTTCCCATGTCAAAAACAATATTTTTTATCTTCTTTGCCATATATGCCTCCTGAAATTCTCATCCCCCAAATATGCTCTGTTACATATTGTACACGATTTTCGCTTGAAAGTCAAGTTTTCAAAAAATGAAACCGCTACTATCCTGTAACGGTTTCATTTTTTATTTTAGCCTCGCTTTAAAAGCTTTGCTTTAAATCCATTGCCTACACCGGCAGCATTGGCATCATCGGTGTCAATATGCATCTCAAGACGAAAATCCTTATGTACACGGATCTGAACATCATAAAACAAGCTTCTTCTTTCTCCATTCAGCTCCACATCCACATATTCTCCATCCTTCACACCGAATTGCTTGCCTTCCTTCTCACTCATGTGAATGTGACGGTTGGCAATAATGCAGCCTTCCGAAAGCGTTACAATGCCCTTCGGTCCGATAATGGTAATCGGCGCTGAGCCTGCGACATCCCCCGATTCTCTGACAGGAGGCTTTACCTTCAGCACAAAGCTGTCGGTTCTGGAGATCTCAACCTGTGATTTTTTCCGTTCGGGACCCAGTACCCGTACCCCCTCAATGGCTCTCATAGAGGGTCCGATGATCGTCAGCTGCTCCTTGCAGGCATACTGTCCGGGCTGAGATAGATCCTTCAGCTTAGTCAGCTCATATCCCTTTCCAAAGAGGATTTCCACATGCTCACGGCTCAAATGAATATGGCGGTTGGAAATGCCAACAGGAATATCTCCTTCTTGGCTTCCGCCGGACTTAACTGTCTCTATGACCCTATCCACCAATGCCTTTAATTCTTGCTCACTGTACTTCATAGCTTGATTCTCTGCCCCCAATCAAATAATTCTGAAATTGTCTGCCATAACACATCTGCGCTTTCTGGTAAAGGAGCGTGCCGAGGTAATACCCTCGCCGGTCGGACCCGCAATGGTAAAGGTGGTATGACCTTCGCCTCCGAAACCGATCCCGGCATAGGAGGGAGCGTTTTTCACAAAGATCGTGGTCTCAACCGCCTTGGCAAAGGCAGACAAATGATCAATGTTTTTGGAGTGCATATGAGCGGTATGACGGTTTCCGTGCTCAGCCTTTACCGCCAGATCAATGGCTTCCTCAATGGTGTCAACTCTGACAATCGGCAAAATAGGCATCATCAGCTCATGCTGTACAAAATCATGAGTGAAGTCGGTCTCGCAGATAATGCAACGAACACTCTTGTCAACCTGAATTCCGATCTTGGCAAGAAGAACGTCCGCGTCACGTCCCACACAGTCACGGCTCACGATCTTAACCGTCTTTCCTGTCTTTGTGGTCTTCTCATTGAGAACAACGGGAACCAGCTGATCCGCTTGCTCACGAGTGATCAGATATGCGCCGTTTTTCCGCATTTCGGCAATCAGTTCATCCGCGATATTGCGGAAAGCAAATACTTCCTTCTCCGCGATACAAGGAAGATTGTTGTCGAAGCAGCAGCCGTCAATAATATCCTTACCCGCTTTTTTGATATCCGCGGTATCATCTACAATAACAGGAGGATTGCCCGCGCCGGCACCAATGGCCTTCTTGCCCGACGAAAGAACGGCTTTTACAACACCGGGACCTCCGGTGCATACCAAAAGACGGATCTTGGGATGGGACTGCATGATTGATGCGGTCTCCATCGTGGGCTTTACCATAGAGCAAACCAAAACCTCGGGACCGCCTGCGGCAGCCGACGCGCGGTTTACCAGATCCACCGCATAGTTGGAGGTACAAATGGCATTGGGATGAGGATTGAAAACAACACCGTTTCCCGCGGCGATCATACCAATAGAATTGCAAATGACCGTTTCGGATGGGTTGGTACTGGGGGTGATAGAGCCAACAACGCCAAAGGGTGCCATTTCGGTCAGTGTCAAACCGTTGTCACCTGTCTTCGCCTCGGAAACAATGTCCTCCGTGCCGGGGGTCTTTTCCGCCACCAGAATATGCTTTAATCTCTTGTGCTCCACCTTACCCATTCCTGTTTCCGCAACACCGATCTCCGCCATAATAGGCGCCTCGGCAATTGTTAAACGGCGGATCTCCGTAATGATCTTTTCTCTCTGCTCAACCGTCATAGCGCGAACCGCGCGATACCCTTTTTCCGCCATATCGATGGCTTGGTTCATGTCCTCATAAATACCGATCAGCCTTCTGCCGTTGTAGTCTGTAGAGGTCCATTTTGCCCCGCCCTGAGCGGAAGCTCCTTTAATAATATTTTCAACGATTTTTCTGATCTCAGCTTCTGTAATATTTGCCATTCCAATCACATCCTTTTCTGTATTTGCACAATTTACACACCGGAATTATTTACCAATCAGTCGCTGCGTATCAATGGCGATCATATACTCCTCATCCGTGGGAATGATCCAAGTAGCCACCTTCGCTCCCTCTTTAGAAATGTCAAAGGGAATCCCGCGTGTAAAGTTTACGTTCTTTTCGGTATCGATCTCAATTCCCAAATAGCTCATATTTTCGCAGACCTTAGCTCGGATATTGGATTGATTTTCTCCAATGCCCGCGGTAAATACAAGAGCATCCAAGCCGTTCATTTCGGCAACATAGGCGCCAATATGCTTCTTTATGCCGTTGACCATAATGTTGAGCGCAAGCTCAGCTCTCTTGTTTCCCTCCTTCGCCGCCTCGGTAATGTTTCGGCAGTCGTTGGAAAGTCCCGAAACGCCCAGCAAGCCGCTCTTTTTGTTGAGAATATCCTCAACCTCTTGGGCACTGTATCCTTTTGTTTTCATTAAATAGGTGATGACCGTGGGGTCAATACTTCCGGATCGGGTTCCCATGGCAATTCCCTCCTGCGGAGTAAAGCCCATGGAGGTATCGATGGCTGTTCCGCCATCCACCGCGGTAATAGAGGAACCGTTGCCAAGATGGCAGGTAACGATCTTCAATTCCTCGATGGGTTTGCCAAGGACCTTGGCAAGCTCAGCGCTGACATAACGGTGCGAGGTACCGTGGAAGCCGTAACGGCGGATCTGATCATTTTCATAAAATTCATAGGGGATCGGATAAATATACCGAAAATCCTCAATATTCGAATAGAAGGAGGTGTCAAATACCGCAACCTGAGGAACCTCGGGCATCAGCTTGGTGCATGCCTTGATTCCCGCGATCGCGGGAGGGCCGTGCAAAGGATTGATGGGAACGATGGTCTCCAAATAGCGAACCACGCTTTCGGTGATCTTAGAGGATTCCTTCAGCTTTTCTCCGCCATGCGCCACACGGTGTCCTACCGCGTCGATCTCCGCGATGGAGGAAACCACGCCGTATTCCTTCGAGGTAAGAAGGCATAAAACCTTTTCCAAAGCAACGCCGTGATCGGCAAGCTCTGACTCCTCATAAAAGGTCTCCGCGTTGGGACGCTTATGCGTAATGGTTCCGCCCGCTCCAATTCGCTCGCAAGTTCCCTTCGCAAGAACTTCTGTATCCTCCATGTTAAAGAGCTGATACTTTAAAGAGGAGCTTCCCGCATTCAAAACAAGAATTTTCATATACTTTTCCTTTCATTTCACTGTTGTTATTCGGTTAATTTCAGATGTATTATTTTGCGTCGTTTTATAATATTTCATTTGCGAATCAGTAAATCAGATGAATATTTTTTTCAGAACAAAAGCTCACCCATTTTTCTGAAGGAACCGTATCGGTGACTAAAGCATCGATCTCGTTGACACCGCATACCTTAACAAAGGATTTTTTATCAAATTTTTCCGCGTCAAGAGCTAAGATCCTGCGATCCGCCGAGGCAAACATGGCTTTCTTGATCAAGCAGTCATTTTCGTTGGAATCGGTTACCCCCCACTCCATATCCAGTCCCTTGCAGGAGCAGATCGCCATATCCACATGGTAGGAATTGATCATCTTCTCAGCCGAAGACCCATTTAAGGAAAGAGCGCTCATCCTCAACACACCGCCGGTAGACAGAACATTCCAATCCTGCCTGTCAGCAACCTCGATCAATACCTTCACCGAATTGGTAATAATGGTCAGATTCTTTTTTTCCTTCAGCTTTTTCACCGCGTAAAGAGCGGTAGAGCTGGGATCCAGCATAATACGGTCTCCGTCACGCACCAAGGAGGCAAGCTTCTCGGCAATGGACTGCTTCTGTTCCACATTGACCCCCTCACGCACATTATACGGAAGATCCATAGCGGAATTCAGCTTGGAAACGGCACCGCCGTAGGTCTTTGATACAAGTCCCTCCCGATCCAAGCGCTCAAGATCACGCCTGATTGTTTCCTCGGTTACATCAAAATCCTTGGAAAGCTCAGAGACTAAAACCTTCCCATCCGCCTTTAGTCGGGAAAGGATCTCTCTTCTTCGTTCAATGGCGAGCAATGAACTCACCCCCATTTCTTTGATTTTCGTTGCTTCACAAAATTATAAAATCGTATCCCAAAGTCTCTCATCTGGTCCGGCAATTACGGAGCTGTCCAAGAAGATACCGTCTCCAACCCCCGCCTTTGCCCGCTCAATCGCCGCGGTAACAGAGGATACACTTCCCGTTAGAATAATATAGGACTTTCCGCACATTCCCTTCGCCAAACGGATCTCCACAAGATCGATCAACGCGGTCTTAGCCGCGGTATCCGCCGCCACTACCGCGGAAGCGGCTGTAAAGGTCTCCAAAATTCCAATGGCGCCTTTATTTTTGATCTCCAGCGCGCCGCAGATTGCGGGCTGTACCGTCTCATGGGGATTTCCCAGAATAAATTTATCGATGAGCATGGCAGAATTATATGCCTCCGCCGCGTCAATGGCAGCCTTGACCGAGCTCAATTCTCCCGCGATGGTAGCCAAATATTTGCCGGGACAAACGGGATTGGCCTGTACCACCTCTATCTCCGCCGTTTTCAGCATAATGTCGGTTGCGGTAATCCCCGAGGCAACCGTTTTAAATTCAATCATTCCGAGTGCTTTTTTCATTTCTCGTAAATTCCTTTTTTCGTTTCGCTTTGCGCGGTCACACGTTTATTTTAATATATTTTGAGTTAACAACCGAAACCGTTCCGTCAATGGAGGCATGAATATTCACGCTTAAGGCGTTTTCCTTGGCAAGGGCGATCACATCTCCCTTTTTCACCGTATCTCCCTCCTTCACAACGGCTGCCGCCGGTGCTCCCAAATGCTGGGAAAGCAGAATTTTCACCGACTTGGCAGTAAAATTTTCATGAAGGGGAGCGGCTACATCGTATTTTTTCAAGCCCAGCCGCGCGGTCAAGCGCTCTACCGAAACCTTCTTGTATTCAGCATCCTTTACTTTCAGATCCGCCTCTACGTTTTCAGGAGGCTTGATCCCATTCTCTCGCGCGATCGCCTTGATCTCAGCAATCATAGCACGGGGAGAAAGTCCCTGCGGACATGAATAGGTTTCACATAAACCACAGCCGGAACAAAACATCGAGCCCGCCAAAACCTTCACGTCACCCTTTCCGCCGTTGGAAAGTACCCGCATGACCAAATGCGGCTCTACAGGATAGCCGATCACATGTCGGGAACAAAGCTCGGTACAGCTTCTGCATTGACAGCACACCGACATAGCACGGCGAAGATTGATCTGAGCGTTCAATTTTTTATTTTGAATCACCGTGTGATCCTTCGGAAGAACCAAAATCGCGTTGGTCGTCTTTGTGATGGGATCGCCTGGGTTGACGATCCGCCCCATCATAGGTCCGCCGGAAATATATTCGGCATCGGAGCAGGTAATACCGCCTGCCGCCTCGATCACCTCGGAGATTTTCACTCCCAAAGGAACACATAGGGTAACAGGATTTTTAACCTCACCGGCAACCGTTACATACTTGTCGGTCACAGGATAGCCTTGCATGGCTCGGTATATGTTGTAAACCGATTCCACATTGCAAACCGTAACCCCTACCGAAACAGGCAGCTTACCGGGATTAACGGTTTTACCCGTCACCTCCTTGATCAAAATGATCTCGTCACCCGCGGGATAAACCGATTGCAATTTGTGGATCGATAAATGCGAAAAATTTGAAATTTCGCCTTCCAATGCCCGTAAGGTGGAGTGATAATGCTCTTTGATCGCGATAATTCCCCGCTTTGCGCCTGTAGCGCTTACTATTTCACTCAAAGCGGTCAAGACCTCATAGGTATATTCCTCCAGAACCTGACGGTGGACCTTCAGTAAAGGCTCACATTCGGCACAATTGAGAAGCACCGTGTCAGCCTGCTCCGTAAGCTTAGCGTAGCTTGGGAAACCGGCACCGCCGGCACCCACAACCCCCATCTCTCGGAGCAATATCTTTAAATCTTTCAGTTCCATTTGAAATTCCTTATTCCATTCCTTTGCTTGCGCTCAATGCACTCAGCTCAATTCAGACAAACCCGTGCCGCTATCGATAATTCCAACGATAGCCGCGTCAATGGGTGCGTTGGGCTGATCACATCCGATCCTTGCCGCGCTGCCTGTGGCGACCAATACCATCTCACCGATTCCGGCACCCACATTGTCCACTGCCACAATTCGCTTGCAGTCACCCGTTTCTGCCTGAGTTTCCACGATCATAAACTTACTGCCAACAAGCTTGTCATTTTTTCTGGTAGATACAACACTTCCAACAATTTTCCCGATTAACATATTTACCCCAAACCGCCTTTCGGTATTTTTTTTTGATTGTTTCGGTTTGCAATTATTCTCCGAGCGCTGCGCTTTGTGTAAAAACTTCAGACAAAGCGCACGGCTCGGAAAATAATTGCGCAAACGCGCAAATTATTTTCCGTTTGTTGCTTGCGGGATCAATCATCCCGCGCTTCGATCTCTTTTCTTTAAAATACCTGAAATTACTTTAAAGAAGGAAGAATCTTCTCAACATCCGCGTGGGGACGAGGAATTACATGTACAGCCACGATCTCGCCCAAAGCGGATGCCGCCATACTTCCCGCCTCGGTAGCAGCCTTAACAGCTCCCACATCTCCTCTTACCATAACAGAAACCAATCCGGAACCGATCTTCTCGGTGCCGATCAGCTCAACATTCGCGGCCTTTACCATTGCGTCCGCCGCCTCGATTGCCGCAACCAATCCTCTGGTCTCTACCATACCAAGTGCTTGAAGTGCCATAATTATTTATCCTCCTTTATTTGTTGGGGTTTCGCTTGTGTTTTTTTGGGTTTTGCTGCCGATGCCTTAGGCTTTTCATTCTCTGTCGCCTTAGGCGCTTGCTCTGCGGATTTTTTCTCCAATCGCTTTGCCGACAGCTCCGCAAGTCTGACGGTTTCGGGGTGGGGATTCGCAATGACCGCAACAGCGCAGGGCTTTTTGATACATTGCTTTTCAGCGTTTTCCACTGCCGCCTGCACCGCCGAAACGGTTCCCGTTACTATAATGGTAACCAGTCTGCCTCCCAGCTTTCGCTCCCAGCTGACTAAGGTTACATCCGCGCTTTTGCACATAATGTCGAGAGCATCAATGGCGGCGGTAACACCGCTAACCTCGACAAATCCCAATGATTTCATAGCGCCTCCGTTTTATTTTTTATGTCTGCGTATTTTCTCGTCCGACGATTCATCGATCATCGGTTCAGTTAAGATCCGTTGAACTCAGCTAAGCTCAGTTAAGGTCAGTTAAAATCAGTTAAGAGAAGGAAGAATCTTCTCAACATCCGCGTGAGGACGGGGAATCACGTGTACAGCCACGATCTCGCCCAATCTGGATGCGGCGGCGCTGCCCGCCTCCGTAGCAGCCTTGACCGCTCCTACATCACCTCTGACCATAACAGATACCAAACCGGAGCCGATCTTTTCAGTTCCGATCAGAGTAACCTCAGCCGCCTTCACCATAGCGTCTGCCGCCTCAATTGCGGCAACCAATCCTCTGGTTTCTACCATTCCAAGTGCTTCAAGTGCCATTTTTTATTCCTTTCCAAGTGGGATATTCCCTAATTATTTATTTTTTATCAAATGCGTTCAGCTTCAGCATTTTTTCGGTGGAGGGCTCGGTGTTCGCGATAATATGCTTTGTAATCACACCGGTTAATCCTTCCGCCGCCGCTGCCGCAGCATCTACAGCCGCCTTCACATCTTCCACCGAGCCTCTGAATTTGATCGCGACGATCAGAGGAACGGGAAGTGCGTCGGCATTGCCGGGCTTGTTTTTGTCAAGAGTCTCAACGGTTACGTCAGCCGCCTTGCATCCGGCATCTACCGCTACAAATGCCGCCGCCAATCCGTATACCTCAATAATTCCTGTAGCCTTTCCCATACTCGTCTCCGTAAGAAAAATTAATCATTTACAATGGCAATCTTAAGACCTTCCATTTTCAGGTTCGTCTCCAGTGCCTCATTGATCTTATCGAGAGGATACTTGTGAGTAATAAGCTTGTCGAGAGGAAGTCCGATTCCCTTGGCGCGCTTCAGGAAATCAAAGGTAGTTACATAATCTCTCAGTGTGTATACCCAAGAACCTACCGTTGTGATCTCTTTAGAGCAAATATCAAAGTGGGGATTAATGGTAGCGTCGCCGCCGTTAATAAAGAAGCCAAGCTCGCAAAGGCCGCCGCCGTTACGAATAAACTTATAGATGTTGGCGTGGGCAACGGGAGAACCCGTGCACTGGAAGGCGAAATCAGCGAGATAGCCGCCGAAGGCATCCTTTACAGCACCGCTGAGAGCCTCAATTCCCTTGTGATCCTTAAAGTTAACGGTTTCAGTCGCCCCCATAAGCTTGGCGAACTCCAACCGCTTTGCCTCACCGTCTACCGCCACAATGTTTTCCGTACCCAAGGTACGAAGAACAGCAATACAGATCAAGCCGATAGGACCGCATCCCTGTACCACTACTCTGGAGTTAAAGCGGAGAATTCCCGTTGTCTTTGCTCTCTCCACAGCGTGGATCAGCACAGCGCAGGGCTCAATGAGGATTCTGCTGTCCAGATCCAGATCGCTGACATTGAAGATCGTGGAGCCCCCTCTTACCAAAATGTAATCGGAAAACCATCCGTTCAAATGCTTGTCGTCGTCGGGCAACAGACCGTATACATCCGCGCCTCCAACATTTTGTTTGTTCAGATCGAACATGGTAATATCGGGATTATCCTTAAAGATCATGCAGGTTACAACCTTATCGCCTACCGCTAAAGGCTTGCCCGCGCTGTCTTTTTTCACATTCTTGCCCATCTTTACGATCTCTCCTGTTCCCTCGTGACCGAGAACAACAGGAATCAAGGAGAAGGGATCCCTTTTGAATTCGTGCGCGTCGGTTCCGCACACACCGCAACCCTCTACCTTAACAAGAATATCATCATCGCCCAATTCGGGAATGGGATACTCCTGAATATCAAAGTGCTCCGGCTTTGTCAGCATTGCCACTCTGGAGGTAGCGGGAACATTGCCCGACTTGGCGCAAGAGGGAGCAGAGGTGTTAGATCCCATGCTCTCAAGAACCTGTCTGACAATTTTTTCGATATCCGAAGATTGAAAATCCATCTCTTTTTCCTTTCACTATGTAATAAAAACAAACTTCTTTTTTATATCATTTTTTCAAAATAATTTCTGCCGTAAGCGGAAAGAGCCGTATCCTGCTCCTCACTTCCGCCGCTGACCCCAAGACCGCCGATGATCGCCCCCTGAGGGTTCACCAGAGGATCTCCGCCGCCGAAAATCACGATCTTACCTCCATTGGTAAATTGGATCCCGTAAAGGGACGCGTTCGGCTGAGCGAGAGGCTTCAGCTCTATGGTAGACATTTTCAGCGCCACCACGGTAAACGCCTTGTTCACCGCCACATCATAGCTGGCGATATAAGCGTCATCCATACATTTGACCAGCTTCGGGTTTCCCGCGGCATCGGAAATACAAACCACCGCCTTCACCCCCATGCGCCCCGCCTCGTTTAGAACCGCCTCGGCAATTGTCTCGGCAAGCTCCAAGGTCATCTGTCTCTTTTCGCTCTTCCGTGCGGAAATCGTGTTTTGAACAATTTCTCTGATTTGATTTTCGTTCATAAGGATCTTGCTGTATAATTATTTGCCAAGCTGCTCAAGAACAAGCTTTGTGATCATAGCAACGGTATCCGCGTCGGTTCCCTTGCTTCCGCACTTTCCGCCGCAGCCATGACAGCTGGGCTTGCCTGCCTGCGCGTTGGGACAGACGTCTGCGGGGTGCTTGCCCTTCAGACCGAACTGGCGGCGAATCTCATACAGTCTCTCTACCTGAGCGTCACTCAGCTTCTTCGGTCCGCCCAAAACCTTGGACTGATACAAAAGCTGTGCGTAGAACTCAACCGATTCCATCTTGTGATATGCGTTCAGCAAGGAATCCGAGAAGGAAAGAGCACCGTGGTTTGCAAGGAGGACTGCGTCGTAGTACTGCAAATATTTAGAAACCGCGTCGGGAATCTCCTCGGTAGAGGGCGTGCCGTACTCAGCGATCGGAACACATCCGAGAGCGATAACTGCCTCGGGCATGATCGGCTCGGTCAGCGGAATTCCCGCGATAGCGAAAGAGGTCGCGTAAAGAGGATGGGCATGAACCACCGAGTTAACATCGGGACGCTCACGGTAAACTCTCATGTGCATCTTGATCTCGGAAGAGGGCTTAAAGCCGGGGTTTGCCTGAATCACCTTGCCCTGAGCGTCAACCTTACAGATGAATTCAGGGGTCATAAAGCCCTTGGAAACACCGGTAGGGGTGCAAAGGAACTCATTGTCATTCAGCTTTACGGAAATGTTACCGTCGTTGGAAGCAACCATTCCCTTATTGTAGATACGCTTACCGATCTCGCATATCTGTTTTTTGATTTCATACTCGTTAACCATTTTTGTTCTCCTTTAAAAATTATAAATTATTTTTTACATTGTTTATATCAGCTCCGCTTGCGCAGATAAGCCTTCAATTCCTCCACACCCTCTCCGGTGTGCGAGTTGATCGGGAAAATTCTTTTGCATCCCGAAAGCCTCAGCCAATTTTCCGCTCGCTGAGGAGGGCACTTGTCAATTTTGGTCACAACACCAATAACATCACGGTTGATCATGGAAGCGCAGTTGGGGGGGAATAGCGAATAATCGTCATCCGCCGCGATCAGCATCGCCACCACATCCGCCTCATAAGAATAGATCGCCAAGGCGGCACCCAATCCGTGAACCTCCGCGTATTCTCCGGGCGAATCGATCAGCCAATCGCCGTAATTCATATACTGGGTTTTGATATACCGAAGCTCTTCTCCCTTCAAAGCCTGCGTCAGAGTGGTTTTTCCAACCCCATGCCGCCCCACCAGAAGGGTCTTTTTCATTAGGTTTTCGTGATCTTGCATACCGTAAACCCAAGCGTTTCCTCGGCATACTGTGTCACAGCGCGAAGGGAGGCATCCACCTCCGAATAGGTTCCCGTCAGAATCACCGTTCCGCTAAAGCGGTCAACAAATCCCAACTGAGCCCCCGAGGATTTAATAGCGATATCCCCCGCGATAATGGCGGTTTCGGCAGGACTGAGGGTCAAAATGCCGATTGCCGATTTTGAATATTCCACAGCGGGATCCAGTCCCAGCTTTTTATAAAGGATCTCATCGGGATTGGCAATAATATGCGCCAGCGTAATTTGCTTACCCGGAACAAGCTCCTGTATAATTCTTTGTTTTTCCTGCAAACGTATCTCCTCCTTCTAACAGCTTTATCCGCCGATCTGTCCCCGAAGCCCCTTGCTGTTTACTACCGCCAGCAGCCTTTGCATGGTCTCCTTTTCAGGAACCCGAATATGCGCCATGGTATAGGTTCTTCCCAAGCCCGCGTATTTGTCAGACCCGATCCTGTGATACGGTAAAAGATGCATTTCCTTCACCGTTCCAAGGGAGGCGGCAAAGGCGGCAATCTCTCCGATCTCTTCCTCCGTATCATTAAACGTGGGAATCACAGGAGTTCGAATGACCAGACAAGAAGCCTCTCGGGCAATATGCTTGGCGTTTTCCAAAATCAATCGGTTGTCCCTTGTGGTAAATTCCTTGTGCTTTTCACCATTCATATGCTTGATATCCATCAGAACGGTATCCACATAAGGCAGCAGACCTCGGATCACCGACATTTCCGCGAAGCCCGTGGTCTCAATGGCAGTGGAAATTCCGATCTCCTTGGAGGCGCGAAGCAACGCCGCGGAAAAATCAGGCTGCCAAAGGCATTCCCCGCCCGACAGCGTAACACCGCCTCCGCCGGAACGGTTGTAATACACCCGATCCCGCTTGATCTCCTCAAGCACCTCTCTGACCGTCACATCGGTTCCCGCAAGCTTGGAGATACCGCCCACCGTAACGGTCTCGGGCTTCCATTCCTGAGATTCGGGATTGCAGCACCATCTGCACCGAAGGGGACACCCCTTCAGAAAAACAATGGTGCGCACTCCGGGACCGTCATGAATGGAGAATCGTTGAATGTTAAAGATCCGCCCTTTTGTTTCAAGTATTTCACTCAGGGAGCTTTCCATCGCTTCTCTCCCCTCTCTTTCTACTCACCGACATAACCGCCGCTCCTTAAAAGCCCTGCTGCTCGGTTCGGTTGATAATATCTTCCTGTAAGCCCTTGGATAAGGTGGTAAAGAGAGCGGAATAACCGGCAACACGTACCACCAAGGACTTGTACTTTTCCGGATTTCTTTGCGCGTCACGCAAGGTCTCTCGGCTTACCACATTAAATTGCATATGGCTTCCCTTTTGATCAAAATAACCCCGAACCAACGCCACAAAGCTCTCCAAACCGCTCCGACCCTCCAGTGCCGACGGGTGGAACTTCATGTTAAACAGCGTTCCGTTGGAGGCAATGTAATGATCCAAGCGGGATACCGAGTTGGCAGCCGCCGTGGGACCCTTTACGTCTCTGCCCGCCGCGGGAGAAACACCGTCCGCGATGGGGGTATACGCAAGCCTTCCGTCGGGAGTCGCTCCCGTCTGCGCGCCCAAGGGAACATTTGCCGACACAGGATATAAGCCCGCCTGATAGCTTCCGCCTCTGGGGTTTTTATAATTCTCAAGAGGCTTGGTGTAGGTGTATGCCATCTCTCGCGCGAAGCTGTCGACCTCGTCCTCATCGTTTCCGAATTTTGAAAGCGCCGCAATATCGCTCAATAGCCGGGCATATTGCTTTTTGTCCGCCTCGCTCGCCTTGTTTTCCTTTACTGTCAGATAAACGGTCTTAATATCCTCCGCCGTCAGCTCCTTCCCCGACGCGGCAATGGAGAACGCGACCTCACGCGTAAGCTTGGACGCCATCTGGTGGTCCATGTCCATTCCGTAGTTTTCCTCCAACGCCTTTTTGAAAAAGCCCAAGGTATACTTCTTTTCCTCAAAAACCAGCTTTTTCACGGCGTACATACCGTCGGTAATATTGGCGATTCCAAAGCCCTGAGGACCTGTAAAGTTGTAGACCGCGCCGCCCTCCTGCAAGCTCTTTCCTTTTTTAATACAATCATTCACCATAGAGGATTGAAAGGGCAACGGGCAACGCTCGGCGTGAGCGGCGTCAATGGCGTTATCAGCATTGACCAAAAGCTCAATAAAGTAATTCATCTGCGCGCGGTAAGCCGCCTCAAATTCCTCATAGGTCCGCATGGTCTCGACCTCGCCGGTGCGAGGACCGACCTGTACTCCCTTGTCCCTGCCGTTTGAAAACACAAGCTCCAAGGGGCGGCACATATTAAAGAACGCCGCGTCATGCCAGCCGTCGGTTTTCGCCGCCTTTTGGGGCTCCACACAACCGATAATATTGTAGTCTCTGGCATCCTCCAGCGTCAATCCCCTGCTCTGCAAGGCGGGAATGATGACCTCATCGTTGTAATACGCGGGAAAACCAATGCCTGTTCGGGTCAGCTCCGCCGCGCGGATCAAAAATTCATGGGGCGAGCCGTTCCAAACTCTTACCGAGAAGGAAGGCTGAGGCAGGAACACATGCTCGGTAGCGGTGATCGACATAAAGGAAAGATCGTTGGTCGCATCCCTTCCGTGCTTGTCCTGTCCGCCGGCGATCAGATTCTGGAACAAGCTGTAGCCCGCGAAGCCCTCTGCCGAAGCGGCATCTCTGCACTTGTTCAGATCGTTCAGCTTGACCCAAATACAATCCATCAGCTCTTGGGCTTGCTCTCTGGTGATCCTTCCCGAATCCAAATCTTTTTTATAATAAGGATACATATATTGGTCGAACCGTCCGGGCGAAATGGAATGTCCGCTGGATTCGATCTGTAACAGCATTTGTACGAACCAAAAGGACTGACATGCCTCATAAAAGCTCTCCGCGCCGTATTTCGGCACATTGCGGCAAATGGACGCGATATTTTCAAGCTCTTTTCTTCGTCCGATATCCGCCGTTGTCTTTGCCATCGTCTCCGCCAGCTCCGAATAGCGCTTTGCATAGGCGATCGCGGCCTCGCAGCTCATGATCACCGCGTTCAAGAAGTGACTGCGCCGCGCGAAATCCGCATCTCCCTGCGACAGACAGGCAAGAGCATCCTTGGCTTCCTTTATGATACCGCTGTATCCCACCGCTAAAACCTTGGGATAATCCACGGTCACATGCCCGATTCCGTTGTAAAAATAATTTCCCGGAGTAAAAATATTGTGCTCCATCGCCAGTTTGGCGTCCTCTGACATATAAGCGGTAGCAAGCTCGCTGGTGGTTTTCCCCTTCCAATACTTGTAAACCTCGGAAAGTGTCTGTTTGGTCTCCTCCGATATGTAAAACGGGTCCGCCGTTCTCTTTTCTACCGTGTCAAACTCCGACGCCAACCACTCAAAAGAATATTCAGGGAAGACCTGACAGCCTCTGGGTGCTTTGGTTGCCGATCCCACGATCAGCTCACCCTCACGAATGGTGATCGGAATATACTCAAGAATATGCTTAAAAGCCTTAGCCCGTCGTGTAATCACGGGCTCGCCCTCGGTGCTCCGATAAGATTCGGTCAAAAGAACCGCACGGTCCGCTTCGATTTGAGGCATTTTCTCAAACAGCGCGTCAACCAATTTCGATATTCTCGGAGACTTAGCAATCGGCTCTGTATAAAATTTCATACGAACCTTCCTTTTCCTTTTATTTGTTATTTTTGTTATTATTTATTTCATTTGGTTTTTGCGTTTTTAACAAATTATAGCTTGTTGTTTTGTAAAAAATCACATAAATCCATTCTATTTTCCACTTTACATACTTTGCTGTATACACTATACCACATTTCTCTGTTCTTGTCAATAGTTTTTCTTTGTTTTTTTTGATTTTTGCAAATTATTTTTTAAATCCATCCAAAAACCACAGAAAATACAACAAAATCGGGCATAACCAAAAAAACAAAAAAATCAGCCCGCATAGAGGTTCGTTCACCTTTGGATTTCATTTTAACCCATAGAGACAGACGTCGGCTGTCCGTTATACGCAATAAACCTTGCGCGACGTACGGACTGTATTTCTCCGCCTTTCCTCCCCTCGTCACTCTGCAACGTTTGCGAATGACACGGAAATGAGGCGCTGTGCGACAGATAAACTTTAATTCTCGCACAAGCTGCCGTACGTGTCATCCAGAGCGAAGCGAAGGATCTTTGCCGAGCTTGCGAGGCAATCCTGTATCAAAGTAACAATGACAAAAAGCATGTCGTTATACTTTATAGAAACACACACGGCGGTTGCGCAATGCGCAACCGCCGTGTGTTATTATTTATGCCGTTGTATGAAGCAACCGACAAATTATTCCTCGTCCAACGCCTTGAGATCCTCTTCGGAAATCAAGCATTCAAATTTTTCACCGCATGCGGGGCAAATCAGCTCCTCAGGATCGATACTGCTGTCAAAGCAAATGGTGTCACCGCAAGAAGGACATTCAACCTCAAAATAATCCTCCTCATTCAGCTCACAATCCTCGTCACAGCAATCGCAGTTGCCGTCGCATTCGAAGTCGTCGTAATCGTCCTCATCCTCGCAACAATCGCAATCGCACTCGTCGTCCAGCAGAATCTCCTCAACGCTGCCAAGATCCTCGTCCAACTCCTCGCAGTACGCGTGAACCGTGTCCACCTGCTCCTCAAGCACAGCGATCTCATCCGCCATGTCGGAAATCAGCTCGATCAAAGCGGCAATTACCCTGCCCTCCTTAGAGGACTGATCCAGCTCCATTCCGTCAGCCAAGCCCTTGATATAGGACGCTCTTTCGTTCAGTGTCATCATATACCTCCCACTGCCCGATTACGCGCGGGACAGATACTCGCCGGTTCTGGTGTCGATCTTCAATACCTCACCCTCGTTGATAAAGAGCGGTACCTTGATCACAGCACCGGTCTCCAGGGTCGCGGGCTTCAGAGTATTGGTTGCGGTATTGCCGGCAAAACCGGGGTCAGTCTGGGTAACAGCCAATTCTACGAATGTAGGAGGCTCAACGCCAAACACGTTACCCTTGTAGGAAACGATCTTACACATCATTTCCTCCTTAACGAACTTAAAGCTTTCGGGAAGCTTGTCGCCGTTAAGAGGAAGCATATCAAAGGTTTCCATATCCATAAAGTAATACAGATCACCGTCGCTGTAAGAATACTGCATTTCCTTTCTCTCGATATAAGCGTTCTCAAATTTGTCTGTGGGGCTGAAGGTTCTTTCAATTACGGAACCGGTTACAACATTTTTGATCTTGGTACGAACAAAGGCGGCTCCCTTACCGGGCTTTACATGCTGAAACTCGATAACCTGATAAACGCTTCCGTCCATATCAAATGTAATGCCGTTTTTAAAATCTCCTGCTACTACCATTTTTTATATACCTCCGAATTTTATTTCACACTTACATATGCCTTACATATGTACATTATTCGTTTTATTATACACCATTTTCAGCCAAAAGGCAAGAGCTTTTTTAAATTTTTTTCATTCTTGCCTGCATTTTATGTATTTTGGGGGATTTTAGACAAAAAATCTCTTTCACAAACTCTAACTTTCCCACACCTCGGACACTTAAAATACAGAAAAGCAAAAAAGCGTTTAAAAATTTAATAATAATTAAAAATTATTTGTACGAAATGCCGTAAAATTAAAAATTCCGTTGACAAGGTCTAAAAAAAGGTTTATAATTAATGTGTATAGTTGTGTCCGAAGCGTGAATAAGTGTTCCCTGTCGGAACCAATCCTATATGTTAGAGCTGTAAGAAATATTAGATAGATATCGAATGAATATTAAAAAGTATTAAATTTAAAGAAGGATATTCTTATGATGAAAAGTATGACCTCCTTCGGCAGGGCACGGCAGACCGAGGGCGGAAAAGATATCACCGTTGAGATCCGATCCGTTAATAACCGTTTCTTTGATTGCTCGGTAAAATTACCGAGAGCCTTCTCTTTTTTGGAAGAAAAAATCAAGCCCTATCTCCAAGCCGCTTCCATTGCCCGAGGCAAGGTGGATGTCTTTATCGGAATCGATGTTATTGATTCCCCCGACACCGAGATCGCGCTGGACGAGGGCTATGCCTCTGCCTACCTTACGGCACTGAAAAATTTAAGAGACACCTACAGCCTGCCTGACGATATTTCCGTCATGTCCGTGGCGCAAAACAAGGATCTGTTTATTATTAAAAAACAGGAAGAGGATATCGAAAAGGATTGGCAGGACGTACGGGTCGTCTTGGATGCCGCCCTTGAAAAATTCATCGCGGGACGGATCAGAGAAGGTAAAAACATCGAAAACGACCTCAAAAGCAAAATTGAATCCATTCGCCACAACGTAGATAAGGTCGAGGCATTGTCCGCCGAGGACACCGCCTCCTACCGTGAGAAGCTGGAGAGCCGTTTGAAGGAAATGCTCGCCGATAACCGAATCGTCTTTGAGGAAAGTCGGATCCTTACCGAATGCGCGATCTTTGCCGACCGTATCGCCATAGACGAGGAATTGGTCCGCCTTCGCTCCCATTTCAACGGATTTGATGAGATGCTCTTGTCCAATGAGCCTATGGGACGCCGACTTGACTTCCTGATTCAGGAGATCAATCGGGAAACCAATACCATCGGTTCAAAATGCCAAAACGCCTCCATCGCCAGACTGGTGGTGGACATGAAATGCGAGATTGAAAAGATCCGCGAGCAGATCCAGAACATCGAATAGTCTCAGCCTATTCTCGCCTCATTTTCAGGTTAAAATCAATAAAATTTATTAAAAAATATTGTGAAAGTGTAAGGAACATTCGCTATGAAATTTATTAATATCGGCTTTGGAAATATGGTCGCCTCCAATCGGATCATTACCATCGCCACACCCGATTCCGCTCCCGTTAAGCGTCTGATTCAGGATGCGAAGGATACAGGAAGAGTAATCGACGTATCCTGCGGAAGAAAGACACGGTCTGTCATCATAACCGACAGCGAGCATGTCATTCTGTCAGCGATACAGTCCGAAACCATCGCGAACCGCTTGGATAATACTTCCGCAGAGGATATGGAAGATCCCGAGGAGGAAGAATGATCCGTACAAATCAATCGCTGATCAAAAGGCGACCCAAAAAGTGACTGAAAAGTGACAAAAAAAGGAGATAAGCTATGAAAAAAGGTCTTATGATCGTTATTTCAGGACCTGCCGGCAGCGGAAAAGGGACCGTCAACGCGCATCTGTTAAAAACAGGCGAGTACGCGTTCTCTGTATCCGCAACCACCCGAAACCCCCGTCCGGGAGAGGAAGACGGCGTTAATTATCATTTTATATCACGTGAGGATTTTCTCGCCCATATCGGCGCGGGCGATATGCTGGAATATACCGAATATTGCGGAAACTTTTACGGAACCTTCCGCAAAGAGGCAGACGAGATCATGAGCTCGGGAAAAAATCTAATTTTGGAAATCGAGGTAGAGGGTGCCCGAAATATAAAGAAAAATTTTCCCGACGCGGTTCTGATCATGCTTCTTCCTCCCTCCTTTTCGGTTCAGGAACAACGCTTGCGTAACCGCGGAACCGAAACCGAAGAAAAAATTCTCGCCCGATTGGAGCGAACACGGGAGGAGATCCGTCAAGCCGACTTCTATGATTACGTGGTATACAATCGGGACGGATGTGATCGAGAAGCGGCAGAGGAGATCCGCGCCATTGTAACAAGCGAAAATTGCTCCATGCGCCGTAACGGCAATATGCTCCAACGCTATTTTGCCGACTGAACGAAAAGCATAACAACATAACGAACCCAATTCGCGAAAATACATCAAATTTTAAACATTAAATATCTTAAATATCAATTGCAAAAGGAGAATTATTCATGCTTTACCCAACCATTAAAGAACTTACCAAGGATGAATTCAATCGCTACGAGCTGGCGTTGGCAACCGCGAAATGCGCCCGTATGATTACCGATGAATATGTAAGACAGCGCGAGGCAGCCGAAAAGGCGGCTACCGGCAATAAAGAGACCGACCGCAATCTGATCAATATGATCAATAAGGAATACCGTGATGAGAAGGCTGTAAAAAACGCCATCAACCGCATCTATACCGGTGAATATAAGATCGTTCACAAAGAAGAGCTCGCGTCCGACACGCTTGATACCCAAGACGATGCCGAGCCTGTCGCTTCGGTAGAAAATGAGGCAGAGACAGCTGAGGAGAGCACGGTAGCAGCCGAAGAATCGCAAGCAGAAGAAATCTGAACTTCTGTACCCCATTGTATCAACTCTCAACATCTCAAAACCATGATCCATGGGAGGACGGACTATGTTTGAATATGCGGGGATCTATCTTTTGGATAATCCTTACTTTATCGACCGTGCGTTCGATTACTTTCTTCCGCCCGAGCTTCGCAATACATTAAAGGTCGGCGATTTTGTAACGGTTCCCTTCGGAACCGCCAATCACAGACGTATCGGTCTGGTTACCTCTCTCAAAAAAAAGCCTGACAGCACAGAGATCGGATGTAAACCGATTCTTTCGCTCTGTAACGGCGGTATGTCCCTAAACGAGGAAATGATGGGCTTGTGCTTTTTTATTAAAGAGCAGACCCTCTGTACCGTAGGAGATGCGGTCCGCGCAATGATCCCTGCCGCCGCGCTGTCTCATTTGGAAGAGGTCTATAAGCCGTCGGACAGCGCCCTCTCGGATCCTTCCCAATGGAATACCCCTCTTGACGCGCCGACGCTTCTGATCTGCGATTTTATCCGCAGGAAAGGAAGCGTCCGCTTTGATTTACTGAAAACAAGGTTTGGACCCGCCGCTGAGACCGCCATCAAAAAATTGCTGGCGGCGCAATTGATCGTTAAGGATTTTGAATTGCGCCGATCGGGAGAAAAAAGCGAGACATACTGCGCGCTTGCCGTGAAGGTGGAGCGGGCTAACCGAATTTTAAACGGCAAGGATCCAGACATTCGTTTGCGCTCAGCGGTGCATATCGAGCTTTTGAAATACATGGCAAACCTTGGGGAAGAGGGCGAGATCCGAGAACGGGAGCTGGCATCGGCTTGCGGCGCGTCCTCCGCGCAGATCAATGCCCTGTGCGATAAAGGGCTCCTGCAAAAGATCCGCCGATCGGTGGACCGAAGCTTACGTCCCCCGAAAAAAGCCCTCCCCCATGAGCTAACCTTAAATGAAGAACAGCATGCCGCGTACGAATCGCTGAAAAGCCTCTCGGATACAGGCGAGGCACATGCCGCGCTGCTCCACGGTGTTACGGGAAGCGGAAAAACCTGTGTCATGCTGAAAACCATCGATCATGTTTTAGAAAAAGGAAAAAGCGTGATCGTTCTGTTGCCCGAAATCGCCCTGACACCGCAAAGCTTGGAGATCTTTTGCTCACGCTACGGAGATCGGGTGGCAATCGTCCATTCAGGACTTTCCTCCGGCGAGCGGCTGGATACCTACCGCCGTATCCGAGGAGGCTCTGCCGATGTGGTCATCGGAACACGTTCCGCGGTCTTCGCTCCCTTGGAAAACTTGGGGATGATCGTGATCGATGAGGAACAGGAGCATACCTATAAATCCGATATGAATCCCAAATATCATACGCGGGACGTGGCTCGCTTTCGTTGCGCGCACCATAAAGCACTGATGCTGCTTGCCTCAGCAACCCCCTCCTTTGAAAGCTACTATAAAGCGAAAAACGGAACCTATACCTTGATTTCCATGAAAAACCGCTACGGAAACGCAAAGCTTCCCAAGGTGACAGTGGCGGATATGAGAGAAGAGGCGCAAAGCGGCTCCCTCTCCCCTCTCGGCTCCCTGCTCTGCTCACGCCTGGTGGAAAATACACAAAAAAAGAATCAATCGATCCTCTTTTTAAACCGTCGGGGCTATAATAATTTTATCAGCTGCAGAAGCTGCGGCGAGGCGATCCGATGTCCGGTATGCAGTGTTTCCATGACCTATCATACACTTCGTGACTCTTACGAAAAAGGAGAGCTCCGCTGTCATTGGTGCGGACGAAAAATGGCACTTCCCGAGGTCTGTCCCTCCTGCCAGAGCACACATCTTGCTCGCATGGGATACGGTACACAAAGGGTAGAGCAAGAGCTTGGCGAGCTGCTGCCCGACGCGAAAATATTGCGCATGGACACAGACACCACCTCCGCAAAACACGCTTACGAGGAAATGCTTGGAACCTTTCGCCGTCACGGCGCCGATGTTCTTCTCGGAACACAAATGGTCACCAAGGGACACGATTTTTCCGATGTTACGCTGGTAGGAGTCCTTCTTGCCGACGCGTCTCTCTATCTGGATGATTACCGTGCCGCGGAGAGAACCTTCTCCATGCTGACACAGGTCATCGGACGCGCGGGACGGGGAGATAAATCGGGAGAAGCCATCATCCAAACCAATAATCCCGAGCATGAGTGTATCCGCCTTGCCTGCGCGCAGGATTATGATCGCTTTTATGAAATAGAGATCCGCTTGCGGAAAATGCTGGTGTTCCCGCCCTTCTGTGATATCGTCTCACTTATGCTGACCTCCCCCGACGAGCAAGAATTGCTGAAGGCATCGGGGATTCTTGCGAAAAAGCTAAACGAAGCCCTGCAAGGAGACTATCGGGACGTACCGGTCGTTATTTACGGTCCCTTTGAGGCACCGGTCTATAAGGTCGAGAATAAATATCGCATGCGCATGATCGTCAAATGTCGGCTAAACCGACGAAGCCGTGCCCTTTTCTCATCGCTTTTATGCGAATTTTCCCGATCGGGAATCAAAGGGCTTTCCCTGTCCGTGGACTTTAACCCCTCCACTCTTTAAAAATTTTTAAAAATTTTGTACGGTTAAAAAATATGACCTATGGGTAAATATTACCGATAAAGCAAAAGGAGATTTTATGGCAAAACTGAAAATACTGAAAGTGGGAGACAGTACCCTGAGAAAGGTCTGCCGTCCCGTTGATACGATAACGCCCCGAATCCTGACCTTGCTGGATGATATGATCGATACGATGCGAGCCGCCAACGGTGTGGGACTTGCCGCGCCTCAGGTAGGCGTTTTGCGCCGAATCGTGGTAATCGAAACCGAGGAGGACGGATTGATCGAGCTGATCAACCCAAAGATCATTGCCTTTTCAGGTGAACAGGAAAGCGAGGAAGGCTGCCTGTCCGTTCCGGGAAGATGGGGCGTTACACGCCGCCCCATGCATGTTACGGTCCGAGCCATGGACCGCGGAGGAAAAACCTTTGATATTACAGGCTCGGGACTGCTGGCAAAGGCGTTCTGTCACGAGATCGACCATCTAGACGGAAAGCTGTATATCGATTGCGCGATCCGTATGCTGGATGCAGAATAAGCAAAGCACGCAAAGCAGGCAAAAAGGAGAAAAACATGAAGATCTTATTTATGGGAACTCCCGATTTCGCGGTATTCTCCCTAAGAGCATTAAAGGAAGCGGGACACACCCTTGTGGGGGTGGTCACACAACCCGATAAGCCCAAAGGAAGAGGCTATACCATGACACCTCCCCCCGTAAAGGTATACGCGGTGGAGAATCAAATTCCCGTCTACCAGCCAACCACACTGAAGAGCGACGACTTCACCGCGCTTTTGGAGGAGCTTTCTCCGGAGGGAATCGTGGTTGTGGCATACGGAAAGATCCTTCCCGAATCCGTGATCCGTTTTCCGAAATACGGATGTATCAACGTCCATGGCTCTCTGTTGCCCGAGTATCGGGGCGCGGCACCCATGCAGCGCGCTATCATAGACGGAAAGAAGGTCACGGGAATTACCACCATGTATATGGATGTGGGGCTTGATACAGGCGATATGCTTCTTTGGGAGGAAATTCCGATCGAGGAGAATGACAATTTTGAAGATATTCACGATAAATTGGGGGCATGCGGTGCCCAACTGATCGTAAAGACACTGCAAAAAATCGAGAACGGTACGGCAAAGCGCACGGTACAGGATTCCGAGAAAGCAACCTACGCGGCGAAGATCACAAAGGAAGAATGTCTCCTTTCCTTTGATACCGATGCCCAAGCGGTCCATAACCGTATTCGTGGACTCTCTCCCATTCCTCTTGCTTTCACACGCACACCCGACGGAAAAATTCTGAAAATTACCGAGGCTCGCCTCTCTGACCGTGACACAGCGCACACCGAGGTCGGTCAGGTGCTGTCCCTTGATGGCGGCATTACGGTCTCCTGCCGTAAGGGAGCCGTTACCCTTTTGGGCGTTCTTCCCGAAGGAAAATCCCGCATGTCAGCGGACGACTTTATCCGAGGAAGAAAGCTGAAGGCGGGAGATATCTTAAAGTAAAAATACTTTAACAAAAATAACGAAAAGAGGTTTCTTATGATATTTGGATTGTTTCGTTTTGACTGGACAATATTGATCGTCCTCCCGGCGCTGATCCTTTCGGTCTGGGCGCAATTTAAAGTCAAATCGACTTATGAAAAATTCTCCAAAACACCAACAAAACGGGGTATGACAGGTGCTTCCGCGGCAAGACGGATCCTTGACCAAAACGGATTGGGTCATGTACAGATCGAGCATATCCGAGGAAATTTAAACGACCATTTTGATCCCAAAGCAAACGTGATCCGCCTGTCCGATGCCGTTCACGACTCTACCAGCGCCGCCGCTATCGGTGTGGCTGCCCATGAGGCGGGACACGCGGTTCAGTATGCGCAACGCTACGCGCCCATGAAATTCCGAGCGCTGATCATCCCAACAACAAGGGTCGGCTCTGTTCTCGCCGTTCCTCTGTTTTTTATCGGGTTGATCTTCGCCAGCGACTATCTGATGCTGGCGGGAATCGTCCTTTATTCCACCATCGCGCTTTTCCAGCTTGCCACCCTTCCTGTTGAATTTAACGCCTCCTCCCGCGCTATGAAGGTGCTCACCTCCTCGGGAATGTTAACACAGGATGAGCAAAGCGCGGCAAGACAGGTGCTGACCGCCGCCGCCATGACTTACGTGGCAGCTCTGGTCTCCTCCCTGCTGACCCTGCTCCGTCTGATCGTTTTGGCAGGCGGAAGACGCCGCAACTGACCCTTTTTAACCCTTTTTAAAATTGAAGTATTCGGACGAATTTAAAAAATATACGAAAGGAGAGCCCATGACCCCTCGCGAACTCACCTATACGCTTTTGCAAAAGGCGGAAAAAAACAGTCAATTTCTCAATATCGCCTTAGATCATGCGTTAAATACCGGTGGTATGAGCGAACAGGACAAGGCGCTGGCAGCCGCTTTGGTCTATGGTGTGACCGAGCGTCGGCTAACACTGGATTATCAAATCACTCGGCTCTCCAACCGTCCCGCAGACTCTCTTGACCTGTCGGCGCGAACGGCGTTGCGGATCGGCTTATATCAACTGATCTATCTGGATCGGATCCCGCCTCACGCCGCCATTAACGAGACCGTGGCATTGGTACCGAGAAAAGCATCGGGCTTCGTCAATGCCATTCTTCGCGCCTATACCCGACAGCCTCAATGCCTCCTTCCCAACCGTGAGGACGGAATTGCCGAATTTTTATCGATCGCCTACTCCGTGGGACTTCCCCTCTGCCGCAAGCTGATCGCCGATTACGGTGAGAAACGTGCGGAATCGATCCTGAAAGGCTTTGAGAAGATCCCCCCAACAACGCTGGCAGTCAATACGCTTCGCGTATCCCGTGAAGCGTTGCAAGACCGCATTGCGGGTGCTGAGCCCACACAGCTTTCAAAAAACGGTCTGCTGGTAAAGGGTGCCGTCCGCTCCCTCTACGGCTTTGAGGAGGGATTGTTTTTTGTTCAGGATGAAGCCTCTCAGCTCTGTGTGGAAGCGCTGGACGCGAGAGAGGGAGACACGGTCATGGATATCTGCTCCTGCCCCGGCTCTAAAAGCTTTGGCAGCGCTATCCGCATGAATAATACGGGAAGGATCCTCTCCTATGACCTTCACGAAAAAAAGCTGTCCCTGATCGAATCGGGCGCCAAAAGATTGGGAATAACTATAATAACTCCCTCTGCCCACGACGGAAGAGAGTTTATTCCCGAGCTCGCCGAATCCGCGCATCGGGTTCTGTGCGATGTTCCCTGCTCAGGCTTCGGGGTGCTGTCCAAAAAGCCCGAGCTTCGCTATAAGGACCTCTCGGTATCCGCGGCATTGCCCGATATTCAACTGGCAATCTTGGAAACCGCGTGCCGATATGTACGTCGGGGAGGTACTTTGGTATATTCCACCTGTACTATATTCTCTGAGGAAAACGAAAAGAATATCCTTCGCTTTCTTGAACGTCATCCCGAATTTACCCTGACACCTTTTTCCGTGGGAGAGGAAACCATTTCCCACGGCTATCTTACCTTCTTGCCCGACACATACCCCACCGATGGCTTTTTTATTGCCAAACTGGTGAGAAAATAAGGAAAAGCTATGAATCATCATCAAAAAACCGACCTTCTCTCTCTGCTCCCCGAGGAGCTGGAAAGCTTTATCCTTTCCATCGGAGAGCCCAAATACCGCGCAAGCCAGCTTTTTGAGCAAATGAACCGAGGCATCTCCCCCGACGAAATGACCAACGTGGGAAAAGCCACAAAGGAAAAGCTGAAGGAGCATGCCTTCTTTTCCCTTCCCGTCATTCGCCGTAAGCTGGTATCCTCTCTTGACGGAACGGTAAAATATCTCTTTGGCTTGCGAGACGGAAACTGCGTGGAAAGCGTAGTAATGAAATATAAGCATGGCAATACCGTGTGTATCTCCTCCCAAGTGGGATGCCGTATGGGCTGTGCCTTTTGCGCGTCTACCATCGGAGGAAGGCTCCGTGATCTGGAGGCATCCGAGATCCTCGGTCAGGTCATCGCCGCCCAAAAGGATACGGGAGAAAGAATCTCCAATATCGTTATGATGGGAATCGGCGAGCCCTTGGATAATTACGAGAATGTTTTGCGTTTTCTCCGCTTGGTGAATCATGAAAAGGGAATGAATATCGGATATCGCCATATTTCCCTTTCCACCTGCGGTCTGGCGGATAAGATCTACCGTTTGGCACAGGAGGATCTGCCCATTACCCTCTCCATTTCCCTTCACGCGTCGGATAACGAAACGAGAAACACAATTATGCCCGTAAATAGAAAATGGGATATCGAAAGCCTGCTTGCCGCCTGCCGAAGATATTATGAGCATACAGGCAGAAGGATCTCCTTCGAATATACCCTCATCGCGGGCAAAAACGATTCTCCTGCCGCCGCGGATCGGCTTGCCGCGTTGCTCAACAGCCGATTGCGCTCTCCCTCCGATCCCACAACCTTTCCTATCCACGTAAATCTGATCCCCGTCAATCCCGTCAGTGAAACAGGCTTCTCGGCTTCCGATAAAAGATCGGTAGAAAAATTTGCCTCAGTTCTTGAGAAAAAAGGGATCCGAGCTACGGTACGCCGTCGGCTGGGAGCGGATATCAACGCCTCCTGCGGTCAGCTTCGTCGCGCGGAGGAAACCGGACAAAAATAAAAAAGAATACGCTTTTTCCGACTCCGTACATATTTATCTCACCCAAAGGAGCAAGGTTTTATGAAATACCGCTTTCAGGTGTCGAAAAAGCGTCTTCCCTCTCCGCAAGACAACGCTCAAAAAAATCGATCCGTAAAAAGAAGCTATCGCCTTCGCGGAAGAAATACTCTCAGGGGTTCTCGGGAAACCTACGAGCCCATTGACCTCTCTTCCCTGTTTGAAATCGGGGAGCTTCCCGAGGGACAAGCCTTCGGGCGATCCAAAAAAGCCTTTCACCGAAAAGCAATGGGCGAAACACTTAAAAATTTTTCCGAAAATATCACGCAATTCGCAAGACGGTTTCAAAAGAATTGGGAACGCGCTTCCAAAAAAATAAGATCTGTCGGAGAACATCTTCGGGAAAAATATAAAAAAAGAAAAGCGCGCAAATCCCGAAAAAAAGAAAAGACCATTCATGCCCTTCCCGTCCTGTCCGGTGCCCTGTGCGCCGCCTTGCTTGTGAGTACGGTCTGTGCGGGCGGAGTCCTGCTGGGACTTTTCGCTCCGTACGGAAGAAGCTATAAATCGGTCGTGATCCCCGATTTTCTCGGAAAAGCCCCCACCTCGGTTCTTGAAAATGAGGGATCTCCCTTTAATTTGATCATTCAATATGAATACAATCCCGACTACCCCGAGGGAACCGTGATCTCTCAATCCCCCGCCTCGGGAATCACCCGAAGGATCTATGGGAAAGACGGATACTGTACCGTGGTGCTGACCGTCAGCCGCCAAAAGGAACCGTACGTTTTAGAAAACCTTGTGGGAATGACACAAAGAGACGCTCTGCTGTTGCTGAAAAATCATGAGATTGACACGTCTGTTACCGAGGTGTATTCCAACACGGCACCTCGCGGTACCGTTTTGGAAAGCATACCGCCATCGGGAACAGCGCTGACGGATAAGGATTCCGTCCTGTTGCGGGTCAGCGTGGGAAAAAAGATTACAAACACCTCAGTCCCCAATCTTGTGGGGATCACGGAGGCACAGGCAAACGCGCTCCTTCAAGCCTCTGGGCTTTCCTCGGGAAAGGTTTCCTATCAAACCTCCTCCTATGCCGTAGGAACGGTGATCGCCCAATCGGTATCGCCCTACACATCGGTACAGCAAGGCGCCCTCATTTCCTATACCGTCAGCGCGGGAGACCGCTATTCCATCAAAACCGTGCCCGACCTGTACGGAATGACCGCGTCAGAGGCGGCTGAGACCCTCAGGAAGTATGGGCTTCTCATCGGAAGCACCTATCCTGTGGCAAACGCGGCACCCAAAGGAACAGTCATCGCGCAGTCGCCCATCTCGGGAACGCCCATCACGCCGTCAACCGTTACGGTAAACATCTATATCAGTTCATAAAATTCTTTGGCACCTCACAAGGACAAAATATTTCGCAAAAACAAAATAAGGATAAAAAATGGAACGATCATCAAATGGAAAAATCATAAAAGGCGTTGGCGGACTGTATTCTGTCAAGCTTTTGGACAGCGAGCTGCTTCCCGCGGGAAGCGTGGTAAAATGTCGGGCGCGAGGCTCCTTTCGGCACGAGCATATCACACCCCTGCCCGGAGATAATGTAACGGTGCTTTGCTCAGACCAACAAAAAAAACGCCCCGAGGGGGGAGCGGCAAACACGAAAAACGAGGGCTTTGTCATTGACACGGTACAGGATCGGCACAACGCCTTGATCCGCCCTCCCATGGCGAATCTGGACTGTTTGTTTATCACCATGGCGGCGGCAGCTCCCGTTCCCATTCTTGCCACGGTGGATAAGCTGATCTCCATTGCCGAATTTAACCGTATTGAGCCCATCGTGATTATTACCAAAATGGAGCTGAATCCCGATTACGCCGAAGATCTGCGAAAGCTTTACAGCCAATGCGGCTTTCCTGTTTTTTCGGTAAGCGCCGTAACCGGGGAAGGCATTGGCGAGCTGCACCAATTTATCCGCGAGGCTCTGAACGGAAAGATCAGCGCCTTTGCGGGAGCGTCGGGAATCGGGAAATCCACATTAATGAACGCGCTTTTTCCCAACCTTTGTCTTTCCACCTCAGAGATCAGCCGTAAGATCGAGCGGGGCAGACATACCACACGGCAGGTGGAGCTTTTCTCCCTGTCCGATACCCCCGATAGCGGCTACATAGCCGATACGCCGGGATTTTCCATGCTGGATTTTGAACGCTTCGACTTCTTTGATAAAGAGGATCTTCCCCACACCATGCGAGAATTCATCCCCTATATCGGAAGCTGCAAATATACAAAATGCTCGCATACGAAAGAAGAAGGATGCGCTATCTTGGAGGCTGTCCGCAAAGGAAAGATCCCTCTCTCCCGCCATGAGAGCTATCTCACCCTGTATGAGACCTTAAAGCAAAAGAAAAAATGGAGCTGAGAGATCATCCCGAAAAAATAAAGAAAAGGATAAAGAAATGAAGGCATTTATTTATACGGGAGGACGTATCGATCCTCAAAACATAACCGAACGCCCCCAAAAGGAGGATCTGCGCATTGCCGCTGATTCAGGATATCTGAACGCCCTCGCCCTTGGAGAAAAGGTAAGCATACTGCTTGGCGACTTTGATTCCCTCAAAATCACCAATATTCCCGAAGAGACCGAGCGTCTGCAGGTCCCCGCGGAAAAGGACTTTACCGATACACAGCTGGCGGTAGATACCGCGCTGAAGAAGGGCGCGACAGAAATCATCATTATTGGGGGACTGGACGGAAGACTGGACCATACCCTATCCAATCTGGCGATTTTGGAGGATCTGAATAATAAAAGGATCCCTGCCCATATCACCGACGGAAAAAACCGTGTCCGCTACATAAATTCCACCAGTACCCTTTTAGCCAAAAGCGGCTTCCGCTATTTATCGCTTCTCACCCTTTCCGAGAAAGCAAAGAGCGTGAGCATCGAGGGATGTAAATACCCCCTCAAAAACGCGACCCTGAACCGTGATTTTCAATATGCGGTATCCAATGAGATCGTAGGCAATTGTGCCCTTGTTTCGGTGCGAAAAGGCGGCATCTATATTGTGGAAAGCTCGGATTCGGAATGAGGATAATAAAGCAAAAGCTATACAAACAGAAGATTGTAATTTTTATCCCAAACCACACATTGATATAACATGCCCTGCATGCGGATCCGCTTTTCCGCGTTCTTCTCTCGGCGAATATCTTCTTGCCATTGCTCACCAAATAAGCGCGTCAAAAGCAGCTTTTCATCCGTGTCCAATCGATCCAATATTTCACGCAAAGCACGGTCGGTGCTCTTTAGCCTTTTTTCGTGAGACACCACTCGATCAGGCGCCTCTCCATATGCCCGAATTCCCTTTAGCATCCCCAAGCGATCCGCCCGTTCCAATGCGTAATCAATATTCATACAGAGCGTACCGTCCTCAAAAAGCACGGTGCGCCTGTTCTTTTTTTGAGCTTCCCTCTCCAACATATGAAAAAAGGAAGGCATTAAGTGATCAAATTGCGGATAATCAAAGGCAAAAAGCGCCTCCGTCAATATTCGCTCCAAATCGCCGTCGGCAAAGGAGACTGCCCCCGAAAGCTGTATCAACTCGGGCGAAGGCTTTTTTTCCTTTTCCGAGCCTTCCTCCGTGTTAGCCGCCCCATAGGCAAATAGATTCATGCCCAATCGGGAATAAAGACCGCAATGCCCCGACGGAATCGAATAAATATCCCGATACAGCGAATCGCCGGAATAAGCTCCGACAGGAGATGAGATATGTGTCCTCAGCCTACCCAGATCAATCCTCGCCGTCCCCATAGACCGAAGAACGGCTTTGATCTCCGAGGCAAAAACCAACCCCTTTTCGTCAAAGGCGTAAAAGAGAGGACGCCTGCCGTTCCGATCCCGAGTCAGAATCACTTCATTGTGATACTCATCAAAAATCGCCAACGCGAAGTCCCCATCCAGCATGGAAGCAAACTCCGTACCAAAATTCAAATAACATTCCAAAGCGAATTCGGCACTGCTTACAGACAAAGCCTCGGGACTTACCCCCTTCAGCTTTCCACAGCCTCGCAAAAACCCGTCCAAGGTCACCGTATAAATTTTCCCGTTTCTCGCAAGAGAAAAGGGCTGCCTGATCTCCTCCCTGCTGTCATCGGGCATTTGATTATGAAGAATTCCCAGACCTCCGTTAATGTACGCGCCCCGCGTTTCCTTTCCGCGAAGCATCATGGATCGGCTCATTTCAATTAGCCTACCGCCGTCGATCCGCTTTTGCTCAGGATGAACGATCCCCCCGATCGCGCTCATTTTTTCACCTCCGAAATATACGGTTTCATGCCCCGTATAAAGTATATGTATAAAGTATATGAAAAAATGAGTGATAATATATCCCAATACTATATCGAAAGAAAAAAACTGTCCGCGAGAATAAATTTTTTACACAAAGAACGAAAAATTTTCTTTGGCATATAATCATATATAGTCATATAATAGAACTGAAAACAATAACGGAGGTGATGTTATGTGTCAGATTGATCTGCGCAAGGTAATCGGCATTTCTACGGTATGCTTTGGAGCGGGAATTCTGCTTTCCTTTTTACTCCCGGGATACTTTTTAGCGTTTATTGAGGCAGGGGCAGTCATTTGCGCGGGAATTTTATTGCTCGGCAAGCATCGTTGATCCCTCCTTCCCCATATCCCCACAGCACATATAAGCTCCATACTCATTCATATCCATTCATATCCACTCATGATAATTCATATTAAACAGAAAGGTGACATGTATGAAAATCGTATTGGTACGCTCCCCCTCATTTTTAGCGCCTATATTGCGGAAATTCTTTGGAATTCAAAAAAAACGTTAGACCGCGCCTCCCAGCTCCTCCTGTCCGCGCGAAAAGGCTTCCGAAAAAGGTCTGCGGATTCGACCGCTCAATATATTCAATATTCTCAATAGAGAAATCCAAATCCATCATCTCTTGTTTACAAAAAGACAAAACTGTGATATAATATTGACGGTCAATCACGGACATTCACGGTCAAATTTTAATTGCGCAGCAGGAGGAGCTCCATGTCAAACGGATTTTTGCCCATCACAAAAAAGGAAATGAATACACTCGGTTGGGATAAGCCGGATTTTGTTTATGTAACGGGAGATGCTTACGTGGATCATCCCAGTTTTGGGGTTTCCATCATTTCCCGCGTTCTGGAGGACGCGGGCTTTCGTATCGCTGTTTTGTCACAGCCCGATTATAAAAGCTGTGACGCTTTTCGTGAGTTCGGACGTCCAAGGCTTGGCTTTTTGGTGACCGCGGGCAATATCGATTCTATGGTGGCACATTATACCGCGGCGAAAAAGAAGCGAACCTATGATTATTATTCCCCGGGAGGAAAGGCAGGCTTACGTCCGGACCGCGCTACCATCGTCTACTGTAACCGTATTCGGGAGGCATACGGAGATGTTCCCGTGATTATTGGGGGATTAGAGGCATCCCTTCGGCGCTTCGCTCATTACGATTACTGGTCCAATAGCGTTCGGCGATCGATCTTGGTGGATTCACGAGCCGATCTCCTTACCTATGGCATGGGAGAAAATATTCTTTTGCGTATAGCAAAGCTCTTGGATAAGGGTGTGCCCGTCCGAAAGATCCGCGACGTAAGAGGTACGGTCTTTCTTTGCCGCCCCGAGGATAAGCTCCACTACGAGTTAGCGGCTACCTTCGATTATAACATCTTAAAAAATGATAAAAAAAGCTACGCCGAGGCATTTGGAATCCAATATAAAAATCAAGACGCGGTAAACGGACGAGCCATCGCCGAATGGTATGACGATAAGCTCCTGGTGCAAAATCCCCCCATGCCGCCGCTGGAGCGGGAAGAATTGGATCATGTGTATTCCCTTCCCTATATGCGAACCTACCACTCAAGCTACGAAAAGCAGGGGGGCGTTCCCGCCATAGAAGAGGTCCGATTTTCCATCACCCATAACCGAGGCTGCTTCGGCGCCTGCAACTTCTGTGCCCTTGCCTTCCACCAAGGACGGACGGTGCGCTCCCGAAGCGAGGCAAGCGTGCTGGCGGAAGCAAAAAAAATCACAGAGCTGCCGGATTTTAAGGGCTATATTCACGATGTCGGCGGTCCGACTGCGAATTTCCGCTATCCCGCGTGCGAACAGCAATTAAAAAACGGCGTTTGCGCCTCACGAAAATGCTTAGCGCCCACACCTTGTAAAAATCTGCGTGTAGATCATAGCGAATATCTGCACCTGATCGAGGAGATCGAAAAGCTCCCCCGTGTAAAAAAGGTCTTCATCCGCTCGGGAATCCGATTTGATTATCTGATGTTGGATCGGGACGAACGCTTTTTCCGTAAGCTGGTACAGGATAACGTAAGCGGTCAGCTGAAGGTAGCGCCGGAGCACTGCTCCTCTCCTGTCCTTCGATGCATGGGAAAGCCGGACTTCTCGGTTTACCAGTCCTTCCGCAAGCGGTATTTTGAGCTGACACGGGAAGCCGGCAAGGAGCAGTATCTTGTACCTTATCTTATGTCCAGCCACCCGGGCTCTACCTTAAAGGACGCGCTGGAATTGGCTCTGTGCCTCAAACGGGATCACTACGCGCCCGAGCAGGTACAGGACTACTATCCCACACCGGGAACCGCCTCCACAGTTATGTTCTATACAGGGATCAATCCCTTGGATATGAAGCCGGTCTATGTTGCCACCGACTATCATGAAAAGCAACTGCAACGGGCTCTGCTTCAGTACAATCGACCGCAAAATTCATCACTCGTCCGTGAAGCTCTTATTCGCTTGAACCGTGAGGATCTTATCGGATATGGAAGTGATTGTCTGGTTCGTCCCGAAAGAGAAAAAGATAGCGAGAAAAGCTCCGCTGTAAAATTCAACAATAAATCGAGGAACAACTCCTCCCCCAAGGGAAAAGGAGCTTCCAAAGCAAAAGACACGAGGGGCACAGCCTCCTCCCACGGAACAAGGAGAAAAGCCGCGCCCTCATCCAAACCAAATCAACGAAAAAAAGCATCAAAAAAATAAAGAAATACTCCCGTCTCGATCAACCGATCCGTCTGCCCCGTTCCGCGAATTCGGAAGGAGTCAGCCCTGTGGTCGTCTTGAAAACCTTGCAAAAATAGGAGGAATTGGCAAAGCCTACCGCAAGGGCAATATCCTCAACAGATCCCGTGGAGTTCATCAGCAGCTCCTTTGCCTTTTCCACACGGTATTGCTGAATGTAGCGTGTGGGTGCCACGCCGAATACGGCGATAAAAATACTGCGGTAATAGGTCTCACCGATGCCCGACATCCTTGCCAGCATCGGAGTGTACAGATCTTGCTCACTGTAATAATTTTCAATGTACTTTACCGATTTGTGGATCAGTCGGTATTTTCCCGCGAGTGAATACGCATACGACTGTATGGTAGAAATTTGCGTCAAAAGGCTGTAGATTTCGGACAGACACTTGGAGTGATAGGCAGGTCCCCGAAGATTCCAATAGTGAAGAATATTTTTCGTCGTGGCAACAATATCATCTTCATTGTTGGTAAAAAACTCGCGGCTCTCGGCAGCGCTCTCCCCCCGGACTGTGTCAAACTCTATAACGGTACATTCCCCTTTACGGTCAATATACATGGAATATTTAACGCCCGCGGGGAGAAAAACAATATGATTCGGGTCAGCGGTAAGCGTTTGCTCCCCCACGGTATATTCCGAGCTTCCCCTTCGCTTGATAATCAAAAGGGAGTGCTCTGTGATCGCGCTCGCCTCCGTATCCTTCTCCAACGTATAGCTGTAAATATCGG
Source organism: Eubacteriales bacterium (assembly GCA_045537595.1). GTDB lineage: Bacteria > Bacillota > Clostridia > Oscillospirales > CAG-272 > HGM12713. Next base: position 2,429 of record JAZSPS010000047.1, on the reverse strand, counting down.
TAATACGTGAAATTATTAAGTTCGATATGTCAAATTTTTTCATACCATTTATACTCCGCTTTCTTTAATATAAAAATTCGTTACATAACATATTTCGATAAAATTCGATAAAATCCATATATATATTACCATACATACAATTATTTGTCAATATCTGCCCTTCTTTTTTCTGCGATGATTTTTTCAATACTGTTTTCTTGTTCTATTTTTTCACGCCGCAAAAAATTGTCATTTTTGTTTTCAAATCGGGTATTTTTCATTCAATCCTCGGCATCTATGTTGACTTTTCACCTTGAGGCTGTTATAATCGAATCACAAAATCGCAGTGACTTAAAACACGAAAAGCAATTAACAAAAAGCAAAAAATCAAAAAAAAAAACAGTAAAAAACAAGTAAAAAACAAGAGAGGTATTTGAAATGAATCATCGCATCATCCCTCGTCCCGAGCATCCGCAGCCCCAATTTGTCCGTGACACATGGAAAAACCTCAACGGTGAGTGGCAGTTTGCCCGTGATCACAGCATCAGCGGAAAAGCAAGAAAACTGTACGAATCCGCCGACGGAAAAGAATTTCCCGACAAAATCACGGTTCCCTTCTGTATGGAAAGCGAACTTTCCGGAATCGGTGACAAGGATTTTTGCGAATGTGTCTGGTACCGTAAGGAAATCCATATTCCCGACGAATGGCTAAAGAACGGCAGACGTGTCCTGCTCCACATCGGTGCCTGCGATTACCGCACCGACGTATACGTAAATGGAACTCATATAGGAATGCATCGCGGCGGCTATGTTCCGTTCTGTTTTGATATTACCGCTTCGCTGCAGACAGGAGAGAACATTTTAACCATTTGCTCCGAGGACATGCTCCGCGGCGGAGGCCAGCCCGGCGGAAAGCAAAGCACACGCTACGAATCCTATGGCTGCTTCTATACACGGACGACCGGAATCTGGCAAACCGTGTGGATAGAAAACGTTCCCGCGGCATACATAAAAAGTACGGCTTATACCTCCAATGTAGAAAATTCCTCCTTAACTGTTTCCGCGGTTCTCCAAGACGGTGAAGGCTTAACCATGACCGCTGCCGCTTACTGGGAGGGTAAAAAGGTAGGAGAGGCAACCGCTATCGCCACGCATAACCGTTGCGATTTGATCCTCCCTCTCTCGGAGCTTCATCTCTGGGAGCTTGGCAAGGGCGGTCTTTATGATCTTGTTCTCACCTTGGGGGATGACACCGTAAAAAGTTATTTTGGCATGAGAACACTGACCTTGGATGACAGTGCTCTGGTGATTAATGGCAAAAAGGTATTTCAGCGCTTGGTTCTGGATCAGGGCTTTTATCCCGACGGCATCTATACCGCGTCATGCGAGCAAGAGCTCATTAACGATATCACTCGCTCCATAGCTTGCGGCTTCAACGGCGCACGTCTGCACCAAAAGGTGTTTGAGCCTCTCTTCCTCTACCACTGCGACCGCTTGGGCTATATGGTATGGGATGAGCTTGGCAACTGGTCCATGAATCATCTTGATCCCATAGGCTGGAAGGGATACATTTCGGAATGGATCGAGATCATGGAGCGCGATATCAACCATCCGTCCATTATCGGCTGGTGTCCCTTTAACGAAACCCCCGGAGACCGCAGACAGGATCATGAGCTGATATCCTATGTTGCCGATCTGACACGGAAAATGGATCCTACCCGCCCCGTTATTGACACCTCAGGATGGATGCATGTAGAGGGAGCCACCGACCTTATGGACTGGCACGATTATGATCAAAATCCCGAGACCTTCCGTCAGAGATATATTGACGTAGCCAACGGCATGGCGATCACTCAGAAAATTATTTGTCCTCAGCCGATTCGGCCCCGCTTTATCAGTGAATACGGAGGAATCAAGTGGGATGTAAACTCGGGACTCGGCAACGCTTGGGGTTACGGAAACGCGCCGCAAAGCGAGGAAGAATTTTTAGAACGCTTCAAAGGGCTTGCCGAGGCGTTGCTGTTCAACTCTTACATCACGGGACTTTGCTATACACAGCTAACTGATGTGGAGCAGGAAACCAACGGTCTGTACACCTATGACCGTAAAGCGAAATTTGACGTTTCCTATTTCCACAAGGTCTTGACACAAAAGGCAGCCATTGAAGAATAATACGGTCATCCCAACATCGCTCAAAAAAATCAGGGCTTCCGCCAATGAAAAAAATCATTGGCGGAAGCCTTGTTTTTACTTAATTTCTTCACTACGATATTACTTTATTGCCTGCCCTAAATTATCTGCTGACAATTTCCATGCTCTCAATGACAACGGGAGTCTTGGGAACGTCATCGTACCAGCCCAGGCGACCGGTTTTGACGCCTGCGATAAGGTCGATGACCTCCAGTCCCTCGATCACCTTGCCAAAGCCCGCGTACTGAGCGTCCAGATGA
>JAZSPS010000093.1:0-18450 GCA_045537595.1 Eubacteriales bacterium | reverse complement strand
ACGTCCTTACGCATTGCCTTTACAGTTTCTCTGGCGATGACTCTCGAGCCTATCGCTGCCTGTATCGGTATCTCGAAGAGCTGGCGCGGAATATTCTCCTTGAGCCTCTCCGCGATCTTTCTCGCTCTGCCGTATGCCTTTTCCTCATGGACGATAAAGGACAGGGCGTCTACCTGCTCTCCGTTGAGCAAAAAGTCAAGCTTGACAAGCTTACTTGGCACATATTCGCCCAGCTCATAGTCCAGTGAAGCGTATCCGCGAGAACGGCTTTTCAGCGCGTCAAAGAAGTCATATATGATCTCATTGAGAGGCAGATCGTAATGAAGCTCTACACGTGTGGTATCGATATATTTCATATCCAAGAAGTTTCCGCGGCGATCCTGACACAGATCCATCAAGCCTCCCACATATTCGGTGGGGGTAATAATATTGGCACGCACCAAAGGCTCATAGGCGGTCTCGATCTCGTCTGCCGAGGGGTAATTGGAGGGGTTATCGATCCGAACGGTCTCCCCGTCCTTACGTTTGATCTCATAGATAACCGAGGGCGCGGTGGTAATCAGATCCAAATTAAATTCCCGCTCCAGACGTTCCTCTATAATCTCCATGTGGAGCAAGCCTAAAAATCCGCAACGGAAGCCAAAGCCCAGGGCGATAGAGGTTTCGGGCTCAAATACCAATGCCGCGTCGTTGAGCTGCAGCTTATCCAGCGCATCCCGAAGGTCGCCGTATTTCGCTCCGTCCGCGGGATAGATTCCCGCATAGACCATGGGCTGTACCGCCTTAAAGCCGGGCATCGGGCTTGCGGTGGGGCAGCTGTCCAAGGTAATGGTATCGCCTACCCGAGTGTCACCAATGCTTTTGATGGAGGCGGTAATATAGCCTACCTCGCCGGCACTGAGGCTGTCTGTTTTTTGCAGACCAAAGGGGGTCATATATCCCACGTCAACCACCTCAAAGGTGGCGTTATTGCTCATCAGTCGGATCCTATCTCCGCTCTGTACCGTACCATCAATCAGGCGAACATTGACCACCACGCCCAGATAGCTGTCGTAATAGGAATCAAAGATCAGGGCTTTCAGCGGAGCGTCTGCGTCCCCTTTTGGAGGGGGAACCTCCTTAACAACGGCTTCGAGAACCTGTTCGATATTCAAGCCTGTTTTTGCCGATACGGCGGGGCAGCCCTCGGCGGGTATGCCGATAATGTCCTCGATCTCCCCACGGACGCGCTCTACATCAGCGGAGGGAAGGTCGATCTTATTGATGACAGGAATGATCTCCAAATTGGAATCTACCGCCAGATACGCGTTGGCGAGGGTCTGCGCCTCGATCCCCTGTGTAGCGTCTACCACCAAAAGGGCGCCGTCGCAGGCGTTAAGAGAACGGGACACCTCATAGTTAAAGTCCACATGGCCGGGGGTGTCGATCAAATTAAATTGGTAGGTCTCCCCATTGGGTGAGGTGTAGCTGAGACGGACCGCACGGGCTTTGATGGTGATCCCGCGCTCTCGCTCCAGATCCATATTATCAAGAAGCTGCTCTTCCATTTCACGCTTGGTTACGGTATTGGTGGCTTCCAGAATTCGGTCTGCCAAGGTTGATTTTCCGTGGTCGATATGGGCGATGATCGAGAAATTTCGTATATACTTTTGCTTTTCGTTATTGGTCATTGGCTTTCTCCGTGTTTTTACAAATCAATCCTAAAATATTATACCTATATTATATAATATTTTTGCTTTTTTCACAATAGGATTTTTACAATTTTTTTGATTGTCTTTCATTTTGTTTTTTGGAGACGTTTAAAAAAAGGGAAAAAGCCTTGTAATTTTTAAAGTTAGCAATATTTGTCTTAAAATACCCGCATCTTGACTTGAATTTACATAAGAATTGTCTTATAATACAGGTGTAAAATGTGATAGTATGGTCACATGAAAATTACACCTTGTGTTTCGTACTTCAATGAAGCTTTTAGAACAAGGGGCACTTTGGAAAGGAAAAAAGGTAGAAACGATGGAAATAAAGAATTTGACCGCAAAGAAAAGAGTTGCTGTAATCGGATACGGCGGAATGGGCGGCTGGCATGTTAAGTATTTGCAGAAGAGCGATGTTGCCGAGGTTGCGGGAATTTGTGATATAAAGGAAGAGAGACGGGCAAAAGCGTTGGAAAGAGGGATTCATGTGTATGAGACCTTTGAGGATGTTTTGGCGGATGAAAGCGTAGATCTTTTGACCCTTGCTGTTCCTAACGAGCTGCATATGCCTATGGCGGTTCGGGCAATGGAAGCGGGAAAAAATGTTATTTCCGAAAAGCCTGTAACCATGAGCTCTGAGGATCTTCAAAAAATGATCGATGCCTCCAACCGCACCGGTAAGCTGTTTACGGTTCACCAGAACCGCAGATGGGACTGTGACTTTTTGCTTATGAAGGATATTTACGCCTCGGGCGATCTGGGAGAGGTCTTTGGTATTGAGTCCAGAATTCAGGGCTCCAGAGGGATTCCCGGTGACTGGAGAGGGCATAAGGAGCATGGCGGCGGAATGATCCTCGACTGGGGCGTTCACCTGATCGACCAGATGCTGCGTATTGTTACCGACCGCAAGGTAGAGAAGATCTACTGCCGTTGTGATCACATTACCAATTACGAGGTAGACGACGGCTTTAAGCTGGACATGTATTTTGAGGGCGAGCTTACCGCTCGCATTGAGGTAGGCACCTCTCACTTTATCTCTATGCCCCGTTTTTACATGACCGGTACCAACGGAAGCGCTATAATTAATGACTGGACCGAGAGCGGACGTGTGGTTTGCTGCAAGAACTGGGATGAAAAGGATGTTGTTCCCGTGGTTACTGCCGCCGGCTTGACCAAAACCATGGCTCCCAGAGACAGTAAGACGATTACCGAGAGTATTATGCCTCTCCCTGAGTCGGATGTACATGATTTTTACCGCAATGTATGCTTGGCATTGGATGGAAAGGCAGAGCAACTGATCACCCATCCTCAGCTGATGCGTGTTATGAAGATCATGGAGGCGGCGTTCCGTTCGGATGAGCTGGGCGTGCCTGTCGCTATTGAAGATGAGATTTGTTAATCACCAAAAGGTCTCCCATGTCATACTATAATATCGAAGGGGAAGGAAATTACCCCTTGATACTTTACAGGGAGGACCTACTTGATGAATAACTGCTTGTGCAATCTTTTTGACGATAACTGGATCTGGTTGATTATTATCGCGCTGCTTATTATTTTCTGCTGCGGCGGATGCTAATGGATCATCTCCCAAAAACAAAATAAGAAACAAGGGGTGCCTCACATTTTGTGAGGCACCCCTTGTATTTACCGAAAATTTTATGTTGGCAATAGATTTGGTTTGAAGACGTTTTTTATTCTCCCAGATAGGCTTTTTTGATCCGTTCATCATTGATCAGGTCGGATGCTTTTCCCTCGGTGGTAACAGAGCCGATCTCCAAAACATAAACACGGTCGGAGATGGTCAGAGCTTTTTTCGCGTTTTGCTCGACCAAGAGAACGGTTTTTCCCGCGTCTCGAAAGCTTTGAATGATTTCAAATACCTCGGACACCAGCAGAGGAGAAAGTCCCATAGAGGGTTCATCCATAACGATCATTTCCGGATCGGACAACAGGGCTCTTCCCATTGCCAGCATTTGCTGTTCGCCACCCGAAAGTGTTCCCGCAAGCTGCTTTTTTCGTTCCTTTAAGCGGGGAAACTGCTCAAAAACATGATCCAGCTGCGCATTAATCTTTCCCTTGTCGTTTTGCGTATACGCTCCGAGGAGAAGATTTTCGTGGACCGTGAGGTTCTGGAAAATACGGCGTCCCTCGGGGACATGGGCAAGACCCAAAGAAACGATCTTATGGGGGGGAGTTTTCGTAAGATCCTTTCCGTTATATATTACAGAGCCGTGCTTCGGATGAAGAAGCCCTGTAATGGTGTGAAGGGTCGTGGTTTTTCCTGCGCCGTTGGCACCGATCAGTGATACGATCTCGCCTTTATTAACGTGGAAGGAAATCCCTTTCAGTGCTTGAATAACACCGTAGTAGACCTCCAGATCATTGACTTGAAGTAAGGGTTCAGACATAGTGTGCCTCCGCTTTCGTTATTCGCCGATATAAGCTTTGATTACGTTGGGATCGTTCAAGACCGAGGAGGTCTCGCCCTGTGCCAGCTCGGTACCGAAATTCAGTACGGTCAGCTGCTCACAGATTCCGGCTACCAAACGCATATCATGCTCGATCAGCAGAATCGTGATACCAAAGTGTTGACGAATGAAGGAAATTACGTCCATCAACTCTTGCGTTTCATTGGGGTTCATACCCGCGGCAGGCTCATCCAGCAGAAGAAGTGTGGGATTGGTTGCCATCGCGCGAGCGATTTCCAGCTTTCTCTGCTTACCGTAGGGAAGATTTTGCGCCTGATAATCGGCGTATTCCGCCAAATGAAATACGTCCAGAAGCTCCATCGCACGGCGGCGAAATTCCGCTTCGGCTTTGAAATGCTTTGGCAATCTGAAGATCGAGGAAAAGATTCCGCAATCGATTTGGTTGCCCAAGCCTACCATAACATTCTCCAGCACCGTCAGATTGTTAAAAAGGCGAATATTTTGGAAGGTACGCGCGATTCCCGCGCGGTTGATCTCCATGGGCGTTTTTCCGGTCAGGTCCTGTCCGCAGAGATAAAAGCGGCCCGAGGTGGGCTTATATACCCCTGTCAAAATATTGAACGCGGTGGTCTTACCCGCTCCGTTGGGCCCGATCAGACCGTAAAGCTCGCCTTTTTTTATGGTGAGATTCAGGTCATCTACCGCTCTCAAGCCGCCGAACTGGATGCTGAGATGATCCGCTTTTAAGATAATATCCATATCAGCCTTCCTCCTTTCGGTCGGGGATCGAAGCGTTTTTCTTTTTTAATATCTTGGCACCAAGCGCTTTTAGGTTATATCTTTCACGGAAGCCCTTCAGTCCGGGCGCGTTATTATAAATAACAATGATGATCAGGATCAGCGCGTAGAAGAGATCCTGAAGGACCGCCAAGTCTCCGGGGAGAAGCGTTTGCAGCTTGCTGTCCAAGAAGGTAATGAGAACCGCGGAAATAATAGCGCCGTTAATATTACCCAAGCCGCCAAGCACCACCATGACCAAGATCTCGATGGAATAGTTATAGTCAAAGTTCGCGCTTTGAATGGTAAAATTGCTATAGCTGAACAGTACGCCCGCAATGCCCGCGAAAAACGCGGAGATGGTAAAGACGAAGAGCTTATATTTTGTTACGTCAACGCCTGTGGCGCGAGCGGCAATCTCGTTGTCACGAATAGAGGAGATGGATCTTCCGTGCTTACTCTTCAGAAGGTTTTGCGTAACTGCCAAGCACGCCAAGACCATCAAAAATGCCCAAATAAAAAGGTATTGCTTGTCAAAACGGGGCGTTTTTAATCCCAAGGTTCCGCCAAACCAGCTTTCGGGAGCGTTGAGGACCAAGGAACGAACGATCTCGCCAAAGGCAAGCGTAACGATGGCAAGGTAGTCACCGCGCAGACGAAGAGCGGGAAGACCGATGATCACACCGAATACCGCTGCCGCTAAGCCGCCTATGATCAGCGAAGCCACAAAGGTGAGAATCCCGTTACCGAGCAGAGGCTCCAGCAAGGTGGATAGCTTACCGCCGATATACGCGCCTACGCACATAAAGCCGGCATGACCAAGGCTCAATTCGCCCAAAAATCCGATCACCATGCAGAGGGAGACGGACAAAATTATGGAAATCGCGATCTTTTCCAACAAATAAATATCCGAGGCACCCGCGCTGCCTGTCATTGACAAGACGGTGAAAATAATCAAAGCTACCGCAATGATCATGTAATTGAGGTAATTTTTAATGTTAAATTTTTTTGCGGAAGTACGTGCGCTCATACTTTTTCCCTCCTTGCTTTACCGAGAATTCCGGAGGGCTTTACAAGAAGAACCACGATCAGAATAGAGAATTCCACGGCATCCGTAAAGGGAGCCAAGGCAGGGATGCTGTAGGAGATCGATTCGACAATGCCCAGTAAGATACCTCCCAGCATGGCGCCGGGGATCGAACCGATTCCACCGATAACCGCCGCGGTAAAGGCTTTGATTCCGGGCATGGCACCCAGTGTATTGGATAGGCTGGGAGCCTTGCTAAGCATGAAATAGCCTGCTACCGCTGCCAAAGCCGAGCCGATGGCAAAGGTAATGGCGATGATCGCGTTGGTATTAATACCCATCAGCAGAGCGGCGCCTCGGTCCTCCGAAACGGCGACCATAGCACGTCCTGTTCTGGAATATTTGACAAAAAGGCTGAGCAGTGCCATAATGAGCGCGGTGACCGCTAAGGTCAAAAGCGTACTGTAATCGATCTTCAGAGTTCCGATCACCAGAGAGCCTGTAATCTGGAGCTGAACAGGCATTTTCGGTGAGGAGCCGAAGATGATCTGCGCTACGCTTTGCAAAAGAAAGCTGACGCCGATGGCGGTGATCAGAACCGCCAAGGGAGAGGCACCTCTCAAAGGACGGTAGGCAACACGCTCGATGGTAACGCCCAAAACAACACAGAAAACAATGGCTGCCAAAACGGCGAGAAGAGGATGTCCCAGCGCCATCAGAGTGACGTACATGGTATATCCTCCCACCATGATGATATCTCCGTGGGCGAAGTTCAACATCTTAGCAATACCGTACACCATGGTGTATCCGAGAGCGATGATCGCATATGTACCGCCCGAGCTGAGCCCGTTTAAAAGTGCGACTAAAAAATCCATATTATCAATCCTAATTTATCATGATGAGACAATTTGCTGACACAGGGGAAACCGTGTCAGCAAATTGCGCATGTTATATTTTCGGTTTAAACCGTTTTGCTTGTCTTAGGCAGCTTCTTTGATGGTGTAAGCCAAAGCTTGCTTATCAACAAAGCCCGTGGTCTTCCACTTGATGTTCTCGCCGGTCGCTCCGCTGTAAGTGAAGCCGCCGTTGAACTGACCCTTTAGGATCTCGCAAAGATCGGAGGCGCTCATGTCGGGGGAGATATCCGCACCGCCGTCAGCGGCAGCCTTCATTGCGTTGTAAATAGAGTATACACAGTCATAAGCAGCGGCACCGAACTGGTTCAGAGTTTCCGCACCGTACTTTTCGGTGTACTTCTTAATGAAGTCAGCGGCTTTGCCCTCGGTTGCCTTGGAGTTGAAGTGAGAGAGCATGCTGATCTTCTGAGGAATCTTTGTAATGTCAAATCCGTCAGCGGATTCAATGCCGTCGAAGCCGTCGCATCCGTAATAGATCGCGTTGTTGGCAACCTTACCGACTGCCTGTGTCATAAACAGGGAAGCGGGGGTGTAGTAGATAGGCATGAAGATGAAGGAGCAATTCTTCAAGGTCTCGATCTGGGTAGCGAAGTCGTTTGCTTCACCGGTGAATACTGCCTCAACGGTGGTAATGCCCTGATTCAGGTTTGCCTTAAAGTTGTCGTAAATTCCCTTGGAGTAGGGGTCGTCGGACTTATAGAAGATTCCGATCTCGGTCAAGCCCAGGGTGTTAACGTAGTTTGCGGCAACAGAACCCTGATTTGCGTCCGCGAAGCACATCTGATAAGCGTTTTCGCCTGTAACTACCGCGTCAGCGGAAGCGGAGGGGGTGAGGAAGAATACGTTGTCCTCTTTGGAGAGCTCGCAGAATTCCAAGCAGGGGTTACTGGTTACGCATCCGAGAGAAACATGCATGCCCTGGTCGATCATGGACGCGTAGTTTGTGGAAACCTTGGTAGCGTCGTGCTGGTCGTCAAGCGCGAGAAGGGTGAAGTTTACACCGTTCAGTCCGCCGTTTGCGTTGATCTCTTCAACTGCCATCTGAGCGGCGTTTTTAACAGCGGTTCCGTAAACCGACGCTCCGCCGGTCAAGGGACCGGAAACACCGATTACATAGGTATCGTTCTTTTTGCCGCAAGCGATAAATGTACCGGCAACAAGAGCGAGACACAGACAAAGGGTGAGAAGTCTTACAACTGTCTTTTTCATTTGCTTTTACCTCGTTTGTTAATTTTTTTGATGATCGTGTCATCATTTACATACATTATATAATATCATATCAAGGTTCCCTTGTCAAGAGTTTTTTGAAAAAACAATAAAAAACCGCAAAAAACGAAATATCGTATCGGGCGAGCTGCTCGCGTATAGCGCGTACAAAATAAATATGAAATAAATATTAAGAGAAGAAAAAAGTGAGAGTTGTTAAAAATCACAAACTGTTTTGGAACTTTTGCAAAAATTAAAAAAATATTGATTCCGGGATTTTTATTTTTTATAATTTAAAAAAATGATTATGTATTTTGAGAAAAGAATTGTGATGGAAAATTTAATATCCCGTCTGACTTTTATTATAAAATAGGGTTTAATAATGTTAATCAAGTAATGAATAATAATATGAAACAATATATTTATTCAAAAAAACATCACATTTTAAAATTGCTTAAACCGCGACGGATATAAAGAAAGTAAATAAATGGAAAAGGAGGGAAGTCAGATTTACCCTGTTTTTTGAAAAATTGCTGTTGAATATGTCAAACCCAATGTGCAAAAGATACAAAGCGAATGCGGTTCCGCTCTTGCTTAATATAAATATAAATATTATTTTGAAAAAACACTTGACTTCATTGGCAAAAAATGATAAAATAAACTATCAAAAAATATCTTATTGCAAAAAACGGCTTCTGCCTTTGGCAATACAGTTTGAAAATTTGAAATGAAAGCAAAGTAGGTGAAACAATGACAAAGAAAACAAACATTTGGAGACGGGTTCTTCCGTTCTTTATGGCAGTTGTTATGCTCTTTTCGGCTTGTTATGTGCCTATTGCCGGTTTGGGAATTTCCGCTCCCACGCAGGATTCTGACGGCAACGGCGGCGAATCGGAGCTTTATTACTCTGTTGTATTTGAAAACGGCGTACTGCGCATACGGCTGAATCCGCAAAAGGTGTATGAGATCCTTCGTGACGGAGACTTGACAAAGGAAGAGTTGTCCAAGTTTATCCCCGAGGATATTCTGAATACCTTACAAAAGGGCAAGGAGATCACCATTGATGATCTTACCTCGCTTGCGGCGGAATACATATCCAAGGAGGATCTGCGTAAGCTGAAGGAGTTGATTCCCGTGGAGGTTCTTCGGGATCATTTTGATCTGGCAATGTTCCAAGATCTGCTTACGGTGGATGAGATCCTTTCGGTGATTCCTGTTGAGGAGATTCTGGCGGGTGTACCCGACGAGGAGATCCAAGCGCTGATCACCCCTGAGGTTTTAAAGCTTCTTTTGACAGAGAAGGTAAAAGAGGAAATTCTGACCGAGGAGTTTGTCGGCGATTTGCTGGAGGACGGCGGCATCGTTGACGATATTCTGGCAGACGCGGATGATGAGCTTCGTTCCGCGCTGGCTTCTCTGATTGACGGAGCCGTTGTGGATCGCCTTTTGGCGAACACCACCATCTATCAAAACCTTCTGACTTTGGTGGAAAGCGGCGATACGGTTAACAGAATTTTAGCGGTTGATGAAGAGGTAGCGGCACTGAAGGGCTTCTTGCATGAGCACCACGAGCGTCTGAATGAGTTTATGGATGATGCTGATGTTATCGAGGCGCTGAGGGGAATGACCGCACTGCGTGAATCGGTCTTGCAGGTGTCTGTTATTCAGGCAATGTTGGATCACGGAACCATCAACAAGAACAATGTCCGCACGATCTTTGGCGATGCTCAGATGAAGGTCTTTATGACCGAGGAGGTCATAGCCGCCTTGCTTGCTTCCGCTGATTTTGTGGACGATATTATAGATGAATCTCCCATATTGAACGAGATCGTAGATGACGAGCTGTTGAGTGCTTTGTTGGATGCCGGATGCTTTGAGGGAAGAGTAGGACCGGGGGTTGATCCGGGGGATCCTGAGGTCATTCGCGATATTTTGAAGAATGACGCGGAGGGCAGAGGCATTATCGCCGCCGCGATTCGCGCGAATGATAATGTTGTCTTGGACGACTACTGGGAATATGTGGATTTTTCCACACTTTCTCAAGCCATCGGCGCAGATGCCATCCATGCCTTTTTGGTGGATGAGGATAATGCGCAAGTATTTAACGGCTTGCTGAACGGGCTGAGCGGCGCTCAGATCCTTGCTCTCATTGGTGAGGATGAGTGTGAGCATTTGCTGGAGGATAATCTTGTTCCTGTGGTAAAAGAGCTTGGCTTACACAAAATGTTCGAGTACTTTGACCGCGAGGGTATGATCGCTTCTATTGGCGGTTATTACGGAATCATTCAAAAGGGCTATATCCTCGAAGACGATGTGGTTATTGCCATCGGCGGCTATCCGACTTTGCTCAGCTACCTGCCAATTGAAGGTATCATCGAGAAGGTCGGTTACGACAGGCTGTCAAAATATGTGGACTTTAACGATGTGATTGCCAAGACAGGCGGCTACGTACAGGTTCTTTCCTGGTATTCTGTCCGCGAGCTGGCGGATATCGTTCGTGCCATCGGCTTTGACCGTATTCGTTCCTTCCTGCGGAACAGCGGATTGGAGGATCAGATCAACGCTCGTGAGATCGCGTCGGATCTGATCGACCTGGTACGCTCCAAGGGCGATACCTACAAAGCGTTTATTAAGGAGGTTGGCAACCGTCTCTTGGCGATCCTAATGACGGATTTTGAGACGATCCATATCAATAATACAGAGATTTTCAAGAACGGTTTGTTTGATCTTCAGGCAATCGTTTCCTCTCTGGCAAAGGCAATTCCCGATGTTTCCACCTTCCTTGCTATGGAAGAGGGCGATATTTTCGCTCAGCTTGCTCTTTCCGCCTCAATTCGCGGCGAGGACTACACTCTTGCTGTTGTTGTTGATTTTATGGGCGACTTTAGCAAGCTTCAAGAGCTTGCCGCTTCCTACGAGGACTACTTCAGCTTTAAGGTTTCCGATCCTTTGAATGTAGATGCCTCTGTCGTGATTCCCTCCATTGGCTCCGAGCTTTATGAGAAAATTCTGAATTCCTCTCGTATTTCCGAGGGCTTGAAGGCGAAAATCCTTGAGGCGCCTACCCTGTCGGTCGCCGACCTGAAAAAGATGATCGCCGAGCTTACGGATGAGGAGCTGCAGAGCTTAATCGACGCTGTGTCTGAAAAAGCAGAGGAGATCCGTGACAAGGCATACGCGAAGATCGACAGCATAGAACAGCTGAAGAATTACGCCGAAAAGGTCAACACAGCGAAGACCTATGTGGATAAGGCTCTCAATTACTTTACCAATCTGGATCGGATCAAGGGATTGCGTGAAAAGCTTCTGAACGCGATGGAAAGGATTCCCGATTCCTTGGACAATAAGACGGTCTCCGAGCTTTACGCGGGAGATCAGAGGTTCCATATTGACGGCAGCGTATCCATTGACGTTTATGAACGCTTGCTGAGTAAGATCGACAGACTGCCCGAGGATATTCTGGTTCTGTTCGGTAACGATATGACCGTTTCGGGATCGTTGAATCTTGATCTTACCATTAAAAATGTATATCAGCTTACCGTTGTGGATGAAAACGCTGTTGAGCATGTGTTCTATCTCCCTGTAGGATTTGAATTGGCTCGCCTGAACACCATGTTCCCCAATCTGACCTACAAATTTGAAAAAGAAGATCTTATGCCCGCGAGGGATACGATGTTCGCCCACGAGGAGCTGTATCAGGTAGACTTCTATGCGGATGATCAATATGTTGATACCGTATACTATATAAAGGGCGCTTCCTCTTTGAATTCCTCTTATGTTCCCCGTGTACCCGAGAAGGACGGTTACAGAGGCACATGGCCGAATTATAACGCGCTGTTGAACACGCAAAAGGTAATTCGTGTAGACGCGATTTATACGCCGATCACCTATAAATCTGTTATTTCGTACGGCGGAATAAGCTTCGAATGGCATTATACCGTTGCTGACGACTCCTGGATGCTTCCCACCTTGGAAGCTGACAGAGGTTACAGCTTTGATACCTGGTATGTCGACTTGGATAAGAGTGAAAGCGTTACCGAGGGCGACATCCGTTTGGAGAGAGGAATTTCTCTGTTTAGCACCAGCTCGCTGATTTATGAGCGCTATGCGCTGCCCGAGGGCTACTCCCTGCCACCGGAGGAAGGACTGACGCTGGTTCCTAAATTTGATGTCCGGCTCTATACCGTAACCTTTAAGGAAGCGGGACAGGAAGATATTACCGACACCTACTCGGTTTTGGATCCTTCCGTTACTACCCCCGTTCCTGTGGGCAAATACGGATACGATACCCGTTGGTATGTGACCGAGGAGAATGGTGTGGCACTGAGTGTGCCGACTCCGTGGTCGGAATATTCCTCAAGACTCGCTACTGAAGTTTTCGCTGACTTGACAGTGGAAGCCATTCATACGCCGCACCTGTATTCTGTGGTCTTTAAGGCAGACGGAAGTATCGTTCCGGTTGGCGAAAATGACTATCAGTACTATACCATTGAGGACCATTCCGCGATTGTAACCCCCAATGTTCCCACAAAAGCAGGATGGGAAGGGGAATGGTATGTAACCCATATTAACGGCAGGGCGATCGTTCCCGTAAAGTGGTCCGAATATCAGTATGATATTGGCGATATTACCGTAACGGCACAGTATGCGGCGAATAAATATTCCGTAACCTTTAAGGAAGAGGGACAGGCGGATATTGTACGTTACTACTTCACAGATAACGCGACGATCTCCGATGTTCCCACACCTGTTGGAAAGACCGGATATACTACAGAATGGTATGTAACCGAGGTTGACGGTGTCGCGTTGAATACTCCCGTTAAATGGTCCGAATACCGCTTGACAATAGGTAATGTGATCGTTGAGGCGAAGCATACCGTTATTGACTATACCATAACCTTTAAGGAAGAGGGTCAGGCAGACCAGACTCGTAACTATAATGTAGAGAACAAGAATATAACCGCTCCCTCCATGGTAGGAAAGGTGGGCTACAGCGGCGAATGGTATGTTACCAAGGTGGGCGGCGAGGCGCTGACAACTCCCGTTAAATGGTCCGAGTATACCTTAACAACAGGTGACGTGATCGTTGAGGCGAGGTTTACGGTCATTAATTATACCGTAACCTTTAAGGAAGAGGGTCAGGCAGACCAGACTCGCAACTATAATGTGGAGAACAAGAATATCACCGCTCCTTCCATGGTAGGAAAGGCAGGCTACAACGGTGAATGGTATGTTACCACGGTAGGCGGCGAGGCGCTGACAACTCCCGTTAAATGGTCCGAGTATACCTTAACAACAGGTGATGTGATCGTTGAGGCGAAGTTTACCATTATTGAATACAAGGTAAC
The DNA here is from genome assembly GCA_045537595.1 of Eubacteriales bacterium. Lineage (GTDB taxonomy): Bacteria > Bacillota > Clostridia > Oscillospirales > CAG-272 > HGM12713. The sequence goes on along the minus strand of JAZSPS010000093.1, from coordinate 5,055 downwards.
CTTTGTAATCGGTAATGAGATCGTTGACGATACACAGACCTATACCGTTCTTGATCATTCCTCTTTGACACTTCCCAACAGAACGCCCGCCGCGGGATATCACCGCACATGGTATGTTGTCAGTGTAGATGAGGTAGCGATCACCCCTGTAAAATGGACGGATTATACCTTTACCACAGGAGATCTTCTTGTTCGTGCGGAGGATACCCTGATCACCTATACCGCAACCTTTATGGCAGACGGCACAAAGGTAGATGAGGTAACCTTTACGGTGGCGGATACCGAGCTTTCCCGTGTTCCCGATGTCCCCGCAAAGAAGGGTTATTCCGGCGCGTGGGAAGCATACACCCTGAAGGCCGAGAATATAACCATCGAAGCAGAGTATACGCTTCTGACCTATAAGGCAACCTTTATTGCCGATGATAAGGAAGTTGCTGTTGTTTACTTTACGGTAAATGACACCTCCATTACCGAGCCGGCTGTTCCCGAAAAGGAAGGCTACACCGGTAAGTGGGAGGACTACACGCTGGATGCGCAGGATATCACGATCCGCGCGATCTATACGCCGATCGGAGCGATCGGATCAGATCCCGGAGATGATGGCGGTATGGGATGGCTTTGGTGGCTGTTGCTGATCCTGCTGGCAGTGATCATTATCGTACTGGTAATTCTCCTGATCTTGAAGAACAAGAAGAATGGCGATGTGCCTCCTCCCGAGCCTGAGGTTGAACCCGAGCCCGAGCCTGAACCCATCGTTCCCATTGTTCCCATTGAGACGCTTGAAAGTGTTGATGTGGAGACAGCGGATGCGATGATGACGGATGAGGTGGCGATGACTGTAATCGAGACCATTGAGGTCAAGGAAAAGGCAGCCGGAATGAAGGTAATCGTTAACATTCATGTTTTGAATGATAACTTCTGTGCAAACGATACCGTAGATATGGATGCGTTGAAGGCAAAGAAGCTGATTCCCGCAAAGGCACAGCGGCTGAAGGTTTTGGCTGACGGTAAGCTGGATAAACCCTTGACGGTAATCGCGGATTCCTTCTCTGTACAGGCGGTTAAGATGATTACACTGACCGGCGGTCACGCGGTTCAAAAGAAATAATCGAAATGCTTCGATAAAATAACACAGGCGGTTGCAAATGAAAATTTGCAACCGCCTAAATTTTTGCGTTGTTTAAAAAAGCTTGGGGGATTTAGCAGGGGGAATATTCCTGTTTCCGTTAGATTCTTCCGTAAAGCGAGTTTAATCGGAAAAACTTTTCTCGGTCAACAGCGTCCAGCTGATCGCGAGTAATGCGATATTGCCAATTGTTATTGGCGGTTCCCGGTGTGTTCATTCGTGTGTCGGCTCCATAGACAAAAATATCCTGAATGGGGAAAATAACCGTATCGGCATGGCTTGCCATCATGGTTTTGATCATCATTTCACATCCTCTGCTCCAGTCATGATCGTCACAGTTGCAGTAGGTCAACACCTGCTTCCGTGTTTCGGCATCGATCTCCCAAATGTAGCCGAGAAGGGTATTGTTATCATGAGTTCCTGTATAAGCAATACAATTTTTGATATAATTGTGGGGCAGGTGAGGCGAATTTTTGTCGCCTAAAAATCCAAACTGAAAAACTCGCATGCCGGGGAATTTGCTGTACTTTAACAGGTCCTCTACCTCGGGCGTGATGTCCCCCAGATCTTCCGCAATGATGAGCCGATCTCCGGCGATCTCACGGATCTTGTCAACCAGTCCCTCTCCCGGTCCTTTTACCCATGTTCCTTCTTTTGCGGTCTCTGCGCCATAGGGAATGCTCCAATAGGATTCGATCCCACGGAAGTGGTCGATGCGAACACCGTCAAAGAGAACCAGCATTGCTTGGATCCGTTTGGACCACCAAGCGTAGCCGTCCTTTTTCATCTGCTCCCAATCATACAGGGGGTTGTTCCACATCTGCCCGTCCTCCGAGAAGTAATCGGGCGGACAGCCTGCCACGGCAATGGGCTTGTTGTCCTTATCCAACTGAAACTGTTCCTTATTTGCCCAAACATCGGCGCTGTCAAGAGCAACATAGATCGGAATATCACCGATGATACGGATCCCCTTTTGATTTGCGTAGGCTTTGATCCTTGCCCATTGGGTAAAGAACTCATATTGAACAAATTTCCAAAAGAAAAGCTCTCGGGGATCTGCTTCGCCGCAGGTCCATTCATACCACGGGACATCATGATTTTTTGCTCGAAGCGCCAAAAATTCCGCGGCTTTTGCCAGCTCACTGTTTTGTGCGGCAAAAGCAAGGATCTTTGTTTTTTCCTCATCCGAGACACGGGAAGCCGCTTTTCTCAAAAGAACGAGGCGCTCACTGTTCAAACGGTCATATTCGCACAGATAGGGTGTTTTTTGCTTGGCCTTTTCCAATTCCTCAGGGGTTAAAAGTCCTTGCTCGCAAAGAGAGGGAAGGTCAATAAACATGGGGTTGCCGCCAAAAGCCGAATAGGATTTATAGGGGGAATTACATTCATCAGTCATGCAAAATGGCAGTACCTGCCAATAACGGAACCCGCTTTCCGACAAAAAATCAATAAAATAGAGGGCTTCCTTTCCAAAGGAGCCGATAGAATACTCTCCGTTGAGAGAGGAGACGTGCATCAGCACGCCGCTTGATCGATTCATAGTATCCTCCGTTTTCAGAGAAACAGCTTCTCCAAAATATGTAATATAAATTATTTGATTGAGAAACATTATCGCATAGTACTATTATAGCATAAAAATAAAGGATTCGCAAATAATTTTCGAAAATATATCTGATTCCCCGATATTTTTGCAGCCATAGTAACAATGAAGAAGAATTGATGCTAACGCATCAATTTTCCTCGCAAACTCGGCAAGGATTCTTCACCTTCGGTTCAGAATGACACGTACGATAGTTTGTGCGGGAATAAAGGCTTATCTGTCGCACGGTGCCTCCCCTCGTGTCATCCTGAGCTTGCCGAAGGATCTTTGCCGACGAAGGAGGCAATCTCATAAAAACCCTTTTTCCCCAACAAACAATCATCCGTAGCGTTTGCGTGGGTGAGGATTCAAAAGGAGAGGGAGGAATCCACAATCCCCTCTCCCTTTGCAGTTTTACAAAAAAATCTTTAAAAAGGTAAGGGGCTAAGCCTATAGCTCAGCCCCTGAAGTCGGTCTTATTCTTTTACTGCCTTTTACTGCCTTTGCAGCTCAACGGTGATCACGGTTCCGTCAAGATCAATGGTTCCTGTGTATTCCACAGCGGAAGGCATCTCAAAGGACGCGAGCAGATCGTGTGCAAGCTGTTCCTTTTTCTCTTCGATGATGCCCGCGATCAGCTCGGAATCTGTCTTGAAGGAGATATAGATTCGGTCGCTGACGTCAAAACCTGCCATTTTACGGAATACCTGACACTGACGTACAATGTCACGCAGGATTCCCGCGCGTTGTAGCTCCTCGGAGATCGTAGTATCCAAAGCCACAAATTCATCGTTGTTTTTGTAGATGGCGATATTTGCCTTCGGTTGAGAATTTACAGTAAATACATCTGCCTGAACATCCATCTCCAGCGCCTCCAGCTTAACATTTTCGCCTTTCTTCGCACGGTCGGCGAGAGTTTGCTGTGTCGCTTCATCCAGCTCGGCAAGGTATGCCTTTACCTCATTGGCACGGTTCTTCAGAATTCTTCCCGCTACCTTGAAGTTCACGGTGAGGAAGTTGGATTCCAGAGCGGAGGTGTCGGAAATTTCTTTGATCTCGCCAACATTCAGCTCGCTGAGGATAATGGCGCCAAAGGTTTCGATGGCGTTATGATTTGCCTCATTTTCCGAAACATAAATGGTAGGCAGAGGCTGTCTGATCTTGATCTGCTTTTCGTTTCTCAGCTTCAGACCCAAAGAAATAATATCTCTTGCTTTTTCAACATCGGCGAGAATACGGTCGTCGGAAATATCAAAGGCGGCGGGAACCGTAGGATAATCGGTCAGGAATACCGATACGGAATCCTCGTGGGAATATTTCTTGACGAATCTTTGCCATGTGGTTTCGGTAATAAAGGGAATGATGGGTGCCATGACCTGTGTGATGGTCTTGATGGCATAAAAGAGCACGCTGTAAGCGTTTTGCTTGTCGGCGGCGTTATCGGTTGCCCAGAAGCGTCCGCGGTTAACCCGGATATAGAAGTTGGAAATATCGTTTACGAACGCCTCAAAGAAGGTTACGACTTCACGGGTGGAATAATCATCCATGTACCTTGTGGCGTCTTTGATAAAGCGGTTGGTACGGATCAAGAGCCAGCGGTCGATGGCGCAAAGGCTGTTGATATCCAGCTTGGAAAGATCGACCTTTGTGTTGTCGATATCCGCATAAGTAGCAAAGAAGGTTTCCAGATTCCAGAACGCCAGCAGCTTTCTCTTTGCCTCGTCGCCCAGAGTAAATCCGAAGCGGACATCGTTGGAGGTGGAGGAGGAGGCGAAGATATAACGGGAGGCATCGGCACCGATCACATCGGCTGCTTCGTCAAAGCGGATCATAAATCCGGTTTTGGAGAAACGGCTTCCGTCCTCGGAAACGACCATTCCGTGGGTGCTGACACGCTCATAGGGAGGCTCATCCACAAGGACGGTACTCATAAAGAGCATGGAATAGAACCACAGACGGATCTGCTCCTTCATTTCCAGAACATGCTCGGCGGGGAAATACTGCTTCCAGTAATCCTTATCGGTAAAGTGCTTTAAGGTGGAGAAGGGAACGATGCCCGCATCCAGCCAAACATCACCTACCTGAGTAATACGTTCTACGGCGGCGCCGCATCCCGAGCAACGGATCTTTACCTCGTCGATCCACGGACGGTGGAGATGAGGAATTGCGTCAACCTTTGACTTGTCAAGGGCGCGCTCGTAAAGCTCTTCCTTGGAGCCGATAACGGTAAGCTCACCGCACTCGGGACACTTGTAGAAGGGCAGGGGCAAGCCGTAGAAACGCTTACGGGAGATATTCCAATCGGACATATTTTCGAGCCAGTCAAGCATTCTCTTGCCCTGATATGCAG
>JAZSPS010000020.1:0-11430 GCA_045537595.1 Eubacteriales bacterium | reverse complement strand
GGGAATTGGGGCCACCAAAACCGCAGTCAAGCGCTTTTGACCATGTTTTTCCTCCATCGAGGGAGGAGGAAAGTGCTATACCGTATTTGGTGCGAATGTACATTTCCAAGCTGCTGTCTTGCTTTTCTAAAAGCATGTGCTCGTCAAACCAGCGGTCAGAGGCAACGACACTGCCCAAAAAAGAAAAGGATTCGCCCTGATCATGGCTGACAAATACATGAGCGCCTGTGGGATGTGTTTCGTCCGCTCCGCCTGCGGAGCCTGTTGTTAAGCCATTCTTCCACACAGCGCAAGGGAATAGCCAGTCGCCATTCCTTGCCACGATGGGTTTATTTAACATGACATCATATCCCAATACGCGGACGGGCTCCCAATGAAGGATCTCAGCGTCGGGATCGTTGCACAGGGTGAATTCCACACGATTTTCAGGCATAACCGACCATATAAACCAAAGGCGGTCTAACGGATCGATCCATAAACAGCAGTCGTACGCTCGGGCATTCTCACCCATATCCGCCACGGCGACAGGCTCGGTGAAGGTTGCTCCTCCATCATCACTCATGACAAGCAAAGCGTAATTTCCGTTTTGCTCGGTTACATGTCCCGAATAAAAGGAGACAAAAATACGTCCTTTTTTTGTGCGTTCTATTGAGGGAATTCCTTGCCAGAAGCGTTGGCTTGCCTCATATTGCTTCAGTTGTGTTGCATCTGTGATTAACATTTTTTACCTCCTTAAGTAAGACGTTACATGTAATTTTTATTTTTGATAAAGATAGCAATAGCCGAGGCACCCTGCGGCTATTGCTTTTCTTCGATTTGCCATGCCACTAAATCCCAGCCGCCATAGCTGCTATCACCGATTTTTTTGGCGGAAAAATAGGATAAAACCTTGTTCTCAAAAATTTCATTGCGGAATGGCAATTGGATATAAATAACCCGATCAAAAGCGTCTAAGGTATCTTGAAGTGTATCGGGAAATTCTATATATGCTACGGAAATGTCGTCAGCTCTTTCAGAAGACAAATATCTTTCGCCGTTTTCTTTATCCCAAGCGACATAGTATGGGGTAAGGGTATAGGGATATCCAAAGCCCATGATCAGATATTCGGAATATACATGGCCTCCGATGGTTTGCTCCCTATATTCGGGAGAAATCAGCAGGCAGGTGTTCTTAGAATCAAAATTAACGGCTTCGAGCAATTCATCAAATGCTCGGTCAAAATACAGGATCTCGCGGTTGTATTGCGTATGAACACCGATGGATGTAGATTCGCTGACCAATATATCATTAGGAGTATGGATGATCTTGCCTTTTCCCTTTTCCAAGGTATCGAAAAACAGATACATGGTCGGGTCTACCGTAAAGAAGCATTGCGCGAAGCAACATGCCGCCAACAGAGCGCATACCGTTGCGCGAAGCTTACAGCCTGTAAAAAGGCGGTCAAGCGCCTCGGGCAGAATGAGCAACAAAAGCATGACAAAAGTGATTCCGTAGCGAATATGGTTATAGGTAATAAATAGGAAGATCGGGATCAGCGTGGCAACCATTCCCGCTAAGATTTCAAGGAGGAAAAGCTTTTTTTCGGGAGAGGATGACTTATGCTTGCGAAGGAGACCAACGGAAAATCCCGCGATCACCGCTAACAGAAGCAGCCATGTAAAGTTGGAAAAAATGAGGGAAATCAAGCGGTTTTGAATATAGGTTGGACTGAATCCAAAGGCATTAAAGGGTTCACCCTTAACGGTTTCCATAGACAGCTCATTGCTGTCAAGCCAGCTTTGTGTAAGCAGATCATATAACCAGAGCAGTCCGCAACAGAAGATGGGAGCGGACAGGGAAAGATCTAATTTTTTCCAAACAGGAGCTCCTCTGCCTTCCTTTCCGAAAAATCGAATGGCAAGGCGGACTGCCATCACGGCAACCAGAAAGACAGCGCCTGTTTCCTTGCTGAAGCAGATCAACAGCGCGGCGATGGTTTGTACAAAGGGCAGCTGCTCGATTTGCGCCCAGAAGAACAATAGCATTCCGAAGGCGAGGAAAAATTCCAAATTGATGGAATATACCAATCCGAACATGAAGGGAGAAAAAGCATAGACACAGGTAACGAGTATGTGGGAAACAGGCTTCCAATGGGGGAAAAGCTTGGTTACAATCCTCCAAAACAGGAAGGCGCTCATTGCCAAAACCGTGACATTGACCACATATGCCGAAAGGGGAGTTCCTCCAAAAAATCCGTTTGACAGAATATAAATAACCGTGCACGCGTAGGAGGCGTGATTGGCAAGGCGAAGCTTGAAGATGTCGGTTATGCTGAAATAAGACAGGGGTCGGATGAAATAAAAGTAATCATAGCTGTCCCAACGAAGCCAAGCGTCGAATATTCCTAAATTCAAAAGAAACAGAAGAACGCAAAGCCCGCCGATGGGAAGGAAGCGCCAAAGCTTTTTCTTCACGCTTTCGGGTGAGATCGGCGCACGGTTGCTCCATACGACCTGCTTGAGATACCGTATTTCTATTACGGTGAGAGCGCCCAAAAATACCGCGAAGAGAAGGGCGGCGAGGAGAGAAAGGGAAAAGGAGGCTGTTACCAGCTCCCGAATGCAGAAGCACGTGAGAGACAGGAAGAACAAAGAATAAATACCGATCAAAAGATACACGGAATATCGCTCCGCTGTTGTAAAGGTGATTCGGTTTTTCACGTAAACTCCGTGAATCCAAAAAATCAAACAAAAAGAGAGAGCCAAAAAGGGAATCAGCAAAAGGATACTTCCAAAAAGGGCGCACAAATACAGACCTATAAAAGCGGTTACGGTTGCCGCTGATAAAGGCGTTTGAAAATCGCATCTTTTTTCCCAAATGTGATTCATGGAGCTCTCCTGATTTTAAAGTAATTTGATCAATACCGTCAAAAATATATTTAATGATATTATATCATTAAAGTCGATATTTGTCAAGATATTAAAAGGGAATGTTAAAAAATATATGTCCGCACATAATATTGTGCGCAGCGGCAACAAAAATAAGTATGGTAAATCCTATTTAAAGTCGAATTTTTTGCTTCAAATTGTTTAAAAATAAGGGATCGGTTACCTTCCATGGCACTCGAGCAACGGGGTGACGTATAAAATTCCTTTGACCGTTGCGAAGGGAGATATCATGGAAACCGATCCCTTTGATTTATCTTTTTGTTTTTGCTTTTTTTGTTGAATACTTCAAGCTGTTGCGGAATTACTCCGTTGTATAGTTATCAAAGTATCCCTGTATAAACACGATAGGAGTACCCTTATCTCCCGAGCCGGAGGTGAGATCGCAGAGAGAACCGATCAGGTCGGTCAAGCGGCGAGGGGTAGTGCCCTCGGATGCCATAGTACCGAACAGGTTGTCGTCCTTTTCCTGAATCTTCTCTTTGATGGCGTTCTTCAACGCCTCGCCCGACAGAGACGCAAACTCATTATCGGCGAGATATTTCAGCTTCAGCTCGTTGGGTGTTCCCTCAAGTCCCTTGGTGTAGGCGGGAGAGACCACCGGATCGGCAAGCTCCCAGATCTTTCCTACAGGATCCTTAAAGGCGCCGTCTCCGTATACCATGACCTCAATCCGCTTTCCTGTTGCCGCGTACAGCTTTTCCTGAATGGAATCTACGATAGGCTGGCAGTCGCGGGGGAAAAGCTTCACCTGATCCTCGGTTGCCTTGTTGGAGCCCAACAGACCGTAATCCGCGTTATATCCGCTTCCGTTTACGGGAGCGTTTAAGATCTCATCCAAGCCGAGAACGATTTCGGCGCCTGCGGCTTTGAGAATTCTCTTGGTGCGTGCTCTGGTGTGGATGTCACAGCAAAGAACATTCTTTGTATAGTCTAAGATCGCCTTGGGGTTGTTGGCGAAAATGATTTCCGCCTCGGCTCCGCAATCACGGATCAGCTGCTCGTAATACTCAACATAATCCACGCCTGTAAAGGTATGCTTTTTATAGCCGAAAAGCTCACGGTAGCGTGCCTGAGAAAGCACGTCACGGTAAGGATCTACTCCTTTTTCGTCAAGAGCGTCCATACTGATCAGATGGTTGCCCACCTCATCGGAAGGATAAGAGAGCATCAAAACGATCTTTTTTGCGCCCTTGGCAATTCCGCGAAGACAAATAGCGAAGCGGTTACGGCTGAGAATGGGGAAGATAACACCCACGGTATCTCCGCCGAATTTTGCCTTAACATCCTTGGCGATGTCATCAACGGTGGCGTAGTTTCCCTGCGCTCTCGCGACGATTGCCTCGGTCATGGCAACGATATCACGATCATGAAATTCAAAGCCGGCGTCCAAAGATGCCTTCAGCACCGATTCGGTTACAATATCCACGATATTATCACCGTTTCTGATAATCGGCGCTCTGACGCCTCGGGATACGGTTCCAATCATACGACTCATATTAAACAACTCCTTTAGAACGAAAATTGTCACAATGGACTTCATAAAATCCTACATTAATAAAATTTTATGAGCTGTTAACCTTACGACACTATATTATATCACCATGTTGCTTTTTTTTCAATATTTTTTTCAACATTTTTTTGAATTTTTTTCAAAAAGGCGATTGCTCATGGCGAGGCGGCTTTTGACAGGCGGCAAATGAAGCTTCGTTGCCGCGATTACAGCATAGCCGAGATCAGCTCATCACGGTCTTTGGGGCTGAGGTATACGGGAGGAATATCAAACACGGTCTTGCAGCCCCGCGCGCCTTCCTGATACATCCGAGCGATGGCACGGGCGTACGCTACGATAACCGACGCGGTAAATTCGGGGTTGGAATCCAGCTTTAAGCGGTATTCGATGATGTGTGTGTGCTCGGAGCGCGCGCCTGTTTTTCCCGATCGGATCACGAATCCGCCGTGAGGAATTCCGCTGTGGTCACGCTTAAGCTCCTCGGCGGTAATAAAATGCACGGTGGTATCATAGTCGGCAAAATAGTTGGGCATTTCCTTGATCTCTTTTTCGATGCGCGCGGTGTCGGCACCTTCCTTTGCCACTACAAAGCATTCCCGTGTGTGCTTTTGACGTGTGGTCAGCTCGGGGCAGGTCCCGCCGCGAACCGCCTCCAGGGCTTCCTCTACGGGAATGGTATATTGCTTGGCATCCAAGACGCCCTCAATGCGTCGGATGGCATCGGAATGTCCCTGACTTACCCCTTTTCCCCAAAAGGTATAATCCTTACCCTCGGGAAGAATGGCGGAGGCGTACAGACGGTTCAGGGAAAACATCCCCGGATCCCAGCCTACGGAGATCATTGCCAGCTTATCTCCGCTTTTAGCCGCTGTGTCCACATTCTTTAAGTGAGCGGGGATGTTGGCGTGCGTATCAAAGCTGTCAAGCACGCAGAAGCTTTTGGCAAGCTCGGGAGTTTGGGCGGGCAGGTCGGTGGCGCTTCCTCCGCAGAGGATCATAACATCGATCTTCTCCTTATATTGCTCTGTCTCGCTTACATGGCAGACGGGTACATTGGGGGTGGCGAGCTTTAAAGCGGAGGGATCCCGTCGGGTAAAGACGGCGGTCAGCGTCATATCGGGATTTTGCCGAATGGCGTTTTCAATGCCCTTTCCCAGATTTCCGTATCCGTAGATGCCTATTTTAATGCTCATAACATTACCTCACGATTTTGGAATTTTAGAGTTTTGCTTTATAGATTTTATGGTTTTATAATTTAGCAAATGAAGCTTGTGGTAAAAGTACAAAAGTAAAAAAGAACGAAAATATTATAGCACATGTTCTTTTTCTTTGCAAGATGCTCGGATAGAAAAAATGAAATTTTTTTGGACATGTACGAGAGGAGTGTAATTGTAAAAAACAACACAAAATTATATGATTCTGTTTTGCGGAGCTCCGCCGAAAAACGCGGAAATATTGTCAGAAATGATAGAAATACATCTTGCTCTCGCTTCCACAGAGCCCCATGCCATATGGGGTGTAAGGCATACGCTGTCATAATGAAGAATACGGCTGAAGGGGTGGGAGGCAGAGAATGGCTCGTTGGAATAAACGTCAATACCAAGACCGCCCAAGCGCCGTTGCTCGATGGCTTGCGCCAGCGCTTCCTCATCGGCGACCGCCCCCCTTGCCATATTGATCAGGACGGCGGTGGGCTTGAGAGTCTTGATCCGCTCGCGGTTGATCATGTTCCGTGTTGCCTCGGTGAGAGGGACGTGGAGAGAAATAATATCGGCATGGGCGCACAGGGTGTCGATGTCGGTCTGCTCATAACGTGAATCCTTTTTTTGACGGCACATGAGGATACGGCATCCCAAGGCTTTAGCGATCTCGGCGACCCTTGAACCGATGGCGCCGCCGCCTACGATTCCCCATGTCATGGAGGAGATCTCGTGATAGGCGGGGGTCAGAGCGTTGGCGAGCCCCGAGGCGGTGTATTTTCCCGTGTGGACAAAGCTTCGGTATTCGGGCAGATGGCTGACAAGAGAAAGCGCCATTGCCACGGTGAGCTGTGCCACACTTTCGGTGGAATATCCCGGTACATTGCAGAGAGCGATGCTTCGGCTTTTACAATAGTCGAGATCGATGTTATCATAGCCTGTGGCGGTAACGCAAATCAGCCTCAGCTCCTTGGCGTTTTTCAGATTTTGTTCGTTTAGCTTGATCTTGTTTACCACGATGACGCGGGAGTCTTGTATTCGTTCGGCGACCTCCTCGGGGGCGGTCCTTTTGTATTCGACGGTCTCCCCTAATTTTTTTATGGGAGAGAGGTCGATATCCTCTCCCAATGTGGCGGTATCTAACATTGTGATCTTCATAGGAATGATTCCTCCGCGGCATAAGCTTAATATATAAATAACAAAATGAAGACATTCGTTCTTCCGCCTTTCGTAATTTGTTGGAAAGGCGGGAAAAAGAAGCGTGTATCCAAAGGACAGTATAGCATATTTTTACATAAAAATCAATGCTTTTTATGGATGAGACGAGGAAGGTGAAAAAAAGAGTTCACGCATCTGAAAAAATAAGAGTTTTTGTGTAATTCCATAATGAAACGAGAATAAGATAAAATAAGAGGTTTTGTGGGATTGCATAAAAAAAGATGGGCTGATTTGGCTATTTTTAGATACTTATAAAGAAAAAAATGAGAAGGCGTTGGGATTTTTTAAAAACAAGTCGGTTTTTGCAATGTTTTGTTCGGAATTTGCTATTTATATTCGTAAGTCCTTATGATATAATTAACAAAAGTGTCGCTTCGCATAAAGTGTTTTTTATAGAAGAGCTTTTTTAACTATAAAATTTTATTAAATTTATTAAAGTATTGAATATTCATTCGTTCCAAAAAACGATAGAGTATAAATTTTCAAAATAAAAATGAAAGGAAAAAAGATCATGAAGAAACTTAAGTTACTCTCTTTGGTTCTTGTTGTGCTGATGATCCTTCCCCTGATCCCTGTGGGAATGTTCTCTGTTGCCGCGGCGGGAACCGCAGTAGCTGCTCCTACGGTTTTGCCTGACGGAACGGCTATGGTCACTCGTATGCTGGTTGATTACACGACCACGGCAAGTGAATCGGCAAATATTTCTTATACGCCGGGCGACGGTTGGACAACGACCGCAACCGGTCAGTATTACACCTCAGCAGGTCAGAATACCTACGCTTGGCGTGGTGCTGAGGGTATTATGGTTGCTTATGACGCCACCGACGCCGCAGCGAATGTTGGCTTCAACGCAAACCTGTTGATGAACGTTGGCAGAACCCGTGCCGATAACGGAAACGCCGGAAACGTTCAGTTTGTCGCCAACGGACAGGACCGTGAAGGATATCCTTCCGCTTACTACATCTTTGACGGCTCTAAATGGACGGACGCAACCATTAATAAGGGCTATAACGCCACCATCGCGAAGGGAACAAAGGGATATGTTTACATTCCTCTGGACAGCTTCTACTACTATGGAGGTTCCGCTCAGGGTGTAACCACCAACAACCCCAAGGACTCCTTATCCTTCCGCGAGGGTATGTCCCATCTTTCCGATCAGAAGATCTGGAAGTTCGGAATTTCCGCCAACTGGGCTGCCGGTATTAAATTTACCAAGGCTGAGTTTGTTTACGCTACCGATTCCGGCTTGACCGGAGGGGAGAGAGCTGTGGCTTATCCCTTTACCGCAATTGGTAACAATGAAAACAGCGCGCAATCCACAATCGCCGGCGGCGTTGTAACGGTTACCTCTTTGGCAAGCAACACCGCAACAAAGGACGATGCCAAGGTTTGGGTAGCTAAGAGCGCTATGGATATGAGCGCAGCCGATGTAATGGGCTTCCGCTTTGATATGGACGCAAGCGCTTTGGCTGCAGGCGATGACCTCCAGCTGCGTGTCCGTTTCCTGAGCGATGCAGGTGCCAGCGCTTCTCCTTGGGCAAGCAACTATATCTATGATAGCACCAACGGATACACCACCGTTACCAGCGCCTCCACCATGCAGTGGGTTATCCGAGGTGTGGTTTATGCTATTGCCAAGGACGGTACGGTAACTCCTATCGTTGCTCAGAATCTGACCAATTCCAACTGGGATCTGTTTGAGGCTCTTCCCGATCAGTTTGTGGGTGAGATCTTCGTTCCCGTTGAGAGCATGTGGCTGTCTGTTACGGGAAGCCGTACCTCCACATTGGCAATTCCCGCAACCGACGCAACCGCGGCTCAGTATCTGAAGACCATTAATAATATTGCTTTCGTACATCTGATCACCAATTCCTCGGGCTCGGTGATTGACGGTACTGTTAAGTACAGCGGGCTGGAGGTTGTTAAGGCAGCCTTGAATATGCCTACTGTAACACCTAACGGCACGGCTGTTCGCGCGACGATAGTCACCGACTGGTCGGAGCGCAACGTTCAATTTGAGAGCGGTCAATCTACCGGAAGCTTGAACGCGACAACCGGAGAGATCAATATTACCGCTTCGGGCTCCAGCGGAACCAACCTTTGGCCTGTTAGCTTCCAAGCTTCTAATGCCCTTCTCGGACTGAACGGTATTATGATGAAGGTGGATAACTCGGCAAATACCGGTACGGCATATATGTATGCGAGAATCCTGATGAACTACAGCGGTACTCGCTGGGATAACGGAAATGCCGGTACTGTTCAGATCCTCTCTTATCGATTGGACCCCAACGGTTCCAGCGACGGCGGCTCTGCTACTATTATTACCGGCGACACCTCCACTCCCGCATACTTCTTTGACGGTGTGTCCTGGAGCGCTCCCCTTTATGTTAACGCATGGGGCGGTATTCCCGTGGAAGCAGGCAAGGCAGGATATCTCTATATCCCCGCTACCAGCTTGTATTTCGCAGGTCCTTCTGTTACCGGCGCTACCGCAAAGAACAACTCCATTCCTCTTTCCGAGGCAATTGAAATGCTGCCCGACACAAGGCTTACCAAAGTCGGCTTTAATGTTTGGGACTGCTTGGGAGCATCCTTCGGCGATGTTATGTTTGTTTATGAGGATGCGGCTGCCGCTGTTGACGCGAACGCTGTGTACTCCTCCGCTAATCTGAAGGACGGTTGGGTAAATATTGAGGATACGACCTCTTACGGCACCGCCGCAACCTACAAGAACGGCGCACTGACCGTTACGAAGATGAACAACAGCTACGCAAATGCACAGGATAACTTTGTATGGGTGGATAACGCTGACGGCGTTGACAAGAATGCCGCAGGTATTCGCTTCAACATCGATACCAGCGCTCTTGCCAATGAAAAGATCGGTGTTAAGATGAGAATCAATTTCCTGATGGGTAATGACAGCAATGGAGTTAAGACCACGGTTAAGACTCTTAACACGGATGGCACGGTAAGTGAGACCACCTCCGTTACCGGATGGTCTCAGGCGCTTTGCCGAAGCGGCAGCAGTGTTGCTTACTATTATGTAGACGGAAAGGCAGTTCCGCTTTATCTGGAAAGTGTGAATGCCGGTGCGCAGACCAACGTGTTCGCAAGCCTGCCTGTAGGATATGTCGGCGAGATCTTTATTCCCTATGACAGCTTCTACGTAGGAATTAACGGAAACTTTGGCGCATCCCGTTGGTTGCCCTTCAACAGCGATGCTACCAACGCTATGGATAAGGCATACCAGATCCTTGTTTCCCACTCCTTGACCGCTGAGCCTACGGGTGACCAGACGGTTATCTACAGCAATTTCGGTTACGCTTACGCGGGAACCCACGAAAAGGGTATTACCGAGAACAGCGTTACGATCAACGAGGATCTGAGCTACAATGTATACGCTACTCTCTCTAACGCGGTAAATCCTGTAGCAACCATTAATGGTGTTAAGGTTAATGGTGTATTGGTTGATGCCGCTAAGTCGGGTGTTGAGTACAAGTTCGCCTTTGACGGTATTCTTCCTCAGATGATCGGTGACGATATTTCTGTTGAGATTACCGACGTTTACGGAACCTACACCTTGGATACTTCTGTATTGAATTATCTGGTTGCGATCCTTGACGGTGATTATGACGCATCCGTTAAGCTGGTAGCTTCCAACCTGATCCGTTACGCTTCTAAGTCTCAGGAGATCTCGGGCTACAAGGATGAGACTCTGGTGACCGAGGGCTTGGAGAGCAAGCTGATCGCGGTTGCTAATTCTGTTCCTTCCAATGCGGTTACTACTGCTGTAAGCAACGGAATCTGGACCAGCGCTACGCTCAGACTGGACAGCACTCTTGCTATTAAGCTGAAATACAATGTGAGCGAGGCAGCAAACGCTGTTGTTACCGCAAAGATCGGCGGCGCCGCTGTTCCTGCTGAAAGAATTACGGTTGAAAACGGTGCAGTTATCCTTTCCATCAGCGCGGCTGATATGGATAAGGAGATCGCCATTACCATCACGGGTGACAATGACGCTACATCTACTTTGACCTACTCTGTCGCCAACTATGTTGCTAAGGCTCTCGCAAGCGATACAATTGATGCTGCAGAGAAAGAGCTTGTTCAATTGATCTACAACTACGGTGTTTCCGCCGCAGCTTGTGCTCAATAAGAGAAGGGAGGATTTATAAGATGAAAAATACATATATGACTCCTGAAATGACTCTGGTTCTTTTTAACACCCAAGAGGATGTTTTGGCAGCAAGCTACGATCCGATCGAGCTGGGCTACGAGGATGAGTTTTAAGCTTCTCTGAAATTGAAAGTATAAAATAAGGGGTTGCCTCACTTGTGAGGCAACCCCGCAGTCTGTCGAAAAAGCATTAATTTCATCTTGCCGACACGCAAGAGCGTGTCATTCTGAGCGGAGCAGAATCCTCGGTGAGGATTCTGCGTAGCCGAACCCGACGAAAGGAGGGCGCCGTAAGGCGGAATCTTGGCAAATAGGGATCGTTGGTACGCCACCAAGATTCTGCCTCGTTCCTCGGCACCTGCCTATGGGCAGGTTCGACTGCGCAAACGATTCACAGGA
>JAZSPS010000025.1:0-41704 GCA_045537595.1 Eubacteriales bacterium | reverse complement strand
AAGTTAAGCC
Source organism: Eubacteriales bacterium (assembly GCA_045537595.1). Classification (GTDB taxonomy): domain Bacteria; phylum Bacillota; class Clostridia; order Oscillospirales; family CAG-272; genus HGM12713. The sequence continues at coordinate 41,694 of JAZSPS010000025.1, read as the reverse complement.
CGATAAGCATTGAGGAACTGTTCGTATTTATGGTAAAGGAGGCGAAATGATATGAAAGGTCTATTACTGAAAGATTGGTATATGATGAAAAAATATTGTAGATATTATCTTTTCGTCAGTATCGGATTTATCATTCTTTCTATGATGAGTAGCGGCGATATGTTCTTCGTTTTCTACCCTTGTTTGCTTGCTGGTATGATCCCCGTCAACCTACTCGGATATGACGAACGCAGTCGATGGACGGAGTATGTCGGTACGTTGCCATATACCAAAACGCAGATTGTATCTGCAAAGTATCTGATTGGCTTGTTCACACAAATTGCTTTGCTGACAGTAATTTGCATCGCGCAGGGTGTAAAAATGGGTATTGAAGGCACTTTCGTTTTGAAAGAGTTTTTGTTACTAATGATGCTCTTGCTGATAATGGCGAGCGTTGCCTCGTCGCCGACTCTCCCGTTTGTCTTCAAATACGGAGTAGAAAAAGGTCGTGCTGCCTACTATGTGATGATAGGTGTGGTGTGTGCAGGAAGCTTTATCGCAACCACAATCTTCAAGGAAGGTCTGCAAAATGAAATTCAACTGAATGCCGTTTTGCCTACTGCTTGTCTTGTAGGTATCGGAATATATGTGCTTTCTTGGTATCTATCCGTTGTGTTGTATAAAAAGAAAGAAATGTAATAAACTTAACCCTCGTTTCTTACGAAGCGAGGGGTTTTTATACAAACAGTACGTTAAATATTAAATTCTCATCTATTTTACTACAGACTCTTTGTACGTCATTTTTTATTGACAAGCACTGCTTTTGTAGACACAAAAGCAAAATACGGCATACCTCTTCCGAGATATACCGTATTCTTGCAAAACTGTCCTTTAGAGTGACTCTCTAATGCTACCCGTTATTTTTATGGCGGAGAGAGAGGGATTCGGTCTCGCCTGCGGGCTCGGTCAGGGTGCGTTCTGACAGTCCACCGGACTGTCATTCATTGCGCACCCGTTCGAATCCCTTTCAAATATAAAAATAACGAGCAGCAAATGCTTCGTATTCCTAAGGACAGTTTTTACAATAATTCAACGGAAAGAGAAACGGTTACAGCCAGAGGCTCCCTTGTGTAAAGGGAGCTGTCAGCGAAGCTGATTGAGGGATTGTTTTGGTGTAAATTTTAACTTTTACAATCCCTCCGTCACGGCGTTGCCGTGCCACCTCCCTTTACACAAGGGAGGGCTTTTTGTTTGCCTGCAAGCGTGCGCACTTACTCACCACCAAAGGTGGCTGTGCATTGTGGAATAATTCAACGCTGAGAGCGACCAACCGGTTACTTTCGGCTTGTTTTCTGCTATGCACAAAACGAGAGTTTAATCATAAAATGAGATGTTGTTTTTTTCCTTTATTACTGCTATAATATTATCGTAAGCTTACGAAAAACGAAAAGGAGATTATTTATATGAACTCAACTGTATTTTCGGAAAATATGAAAAAGTTTAGAGTTGCCAAGAAATATACACAAGAAGATGTTGCCGCAAAACTTTGCGTAACGGCTCAAAGCGTATCAAGATGGGAGTGTGGAAATACTCTGCCGGATGTACTGCTGCTTCCCGAAATTGCCAAACTTTATGGGGTGATGGTAGATGACCTTTTCAAAAAACAGTCTGTGGCTTATGACAATTACGCTCAAAGATTATCTGCTCTTTATGAAATAAGCAAAGAGCCCGAAGATTTTTTGAGATGCCGTCTTGAATATCAAAAGCTGATGAAATCAGGAGATTTGTCGCAGTATGACAAATGGAACTACGGGTGGCTCCATAAAGCTATGATGTATTTTTGCAAAGAGGAAGTATTTAAATGGTTTGATGAAGTTTTAGCTGATAAAACGGATAAAAATTCTCTTCCGTATAGACGAACAGCTTCAATGAAACAATCTATGCTATTTTCTTTAGGAAAGGGTGAGGAAATCTTAAAAGAACGTCAGCGTTTAATGGATGAAGCGGGTGGAGAGCTTGATGAGAGAGAATGGATATTGCTGATAGAAGCATACGAGCTGGCAAAGCAATATGAAAAAGCATTTTCGGTTTGTAAGGATGCAATGAAAAAACATCCCGATAATTGGGAATTATATTGTTGTGCAGGATTAATCTGTCAAGATATTGAAAAATATGATGAAGCTATTGCCTATTACGAAAAAGCAGGAAATATCGGAACGTATTTTTGCGATGAAAAGTATGCGATCGCTATGTGCTATCGAAAACTTGAAAAATTCAATGAGGCATATAAAATCTATTTGGAAATTGCAGATATCCACCGCAAAAACGGATATGACGTAGAAGCGGAGCAAGCCTTAGGATATGCAAAGGAAATTGAAGACAAAATAAAACAATAATCCTGTGTTTGCATTTGTGTCTACAAATGCAGTGCTTGTCAAGAAAAAAGGATAGAGATTGCACTTTGCTTTCTCTATCCTTTTTTCTGTCGGTAGGTAACGTATTTTATTAAAGCTCAAAAACTGTCCTTAAGAACACGCACCAAAAGCTACTCGTTATTTTTATGGCGGAGAGAGAGGGATTCGAACCCTCGTTGGGGTATTAGCCCAAACACGATTTCCAGTCGTGCGCCTTAGACCAGCTCAGCCATCTCTCCATGCCGACTTATGTATTATATCATACTTTTTTTGAAAAATCAAGAGTTTTTTCAAATTTATTTTTAAAAAATTTTGAAAAAAAACCAAAAAATTTTTTACAAAAAAATGTCGAAAAAAGGGTTGACAGTTGGTGATAATGGTGGTAAAATACACAGACAATAAAACAAGGAGAGCACCGAAAAAGGTTGCAACAAAATGATGGAAACTCGGTTTTTAGTCAACAAGAAGTTGTCAGATGAACAGACACGAACCATCTGTTCTCTCGGTACAGAGAATGAACCTGTCGTATTTGCCATCGTAGGCGAGATATCCAATGAGGCAAAATACGGAACCTGCGTATTGCTTGCTACTCATTCGCACCTGTTTACCTATGATTTTAGCGCGCAAAAATGCTCCGAACGGTATGCGTTTTCCGAGATCCGTGAAATCTTTAATAAGCGAATGTACGGAAACGGTATTATGCGTGTGCGGACACAAGATGGGAAATTGCGCGACTTCTTCCGCTTTACCTTTACGGTAACAGCATTGTGCGATGCCGCGGCTACTTACGTAACAGAGATCCGTGATGGGGCAGAGCCCAAGGAAGCGCTGGATACCATGGCGGCAGTTTACGAGAAAATGCTTTCTGTTTGCCCTAAATGCGGACGAACCCTGTCAGCGCCGGGCGTACCTTGTATTCATTGCATGAAAAAGGGAAGGGTGATTCAAAAATTTGCCCGATACCTGAAGCCCGAGCTGCCGATCTTGATCATATCGGTGATCCTCTCCATTATTACGACGACAATGGTCCTTATACCGCCCTTGCTGACCAGCTCCTTGGTGGATGAGATTCTGCCCAACCGTGACAGACAAATGCTTGCGGCGGTAGTTGTCGCATTGGTCATCATTCACATAGTCCATTATTTTCTTGCGGGCATCCGAGGCTATCTGCTTCGTATTTCGGGAAATAAGATCATAGCGAGAATCCGTTGCGATGTATACGAAAAGGCACAATATCTGCCCATGCGGTTTTATGATAAGACCTCAACGGGATCGGTAATCAACCGAATCAGCGGCGACACCGCAACCATTCAGGCATTTATGCTTCGTATTACGCAGGAAGTAACGGTTCAATTCTTTAAGATGATCGGTATTGTGGTCGTTATGCTTGTCATCGACTGGAGACTGACTCTGTTTTCACTGTTTCCCGTTCCCCTTGTAGTTATCGGATCGCGAATTTTCAGAAAAAAGATCGCTCCCTTTTATCGCCGAATTTGGAGGCGCTCATCGGCGGTCACCTCGGTTCTTACCGATACGCTGCCGGGAATCCGCGTGATTAAATCCTTTACCAATGAGCAAAATACGGTAAAACGTTTTGGAAGCTGCGTAGAGGAGTGGAGAAAAAATGATACCAGCGCCGGAAAGATCCTAAACGCGTATCCCGCTATCGTAAACTGCCTTATGGCTTGCGGAAGTGTAATTATTTGGGCAATGGGCGGAAGCATGGTGATCGACGGTCTTGCCACAGGAAATGGCGGAAGCATTTCCGTGGGATTGTTGGTATCCTTCATCTCCTATGCTACCATGTTTTACGAGCCGGTAAACTTTTTTGCCAACCTGTCCGACTCTGTCCAGAATGCCATGGCATCCACAGAGCGGATTATGGATATATTGGACGCCGAGCCCGAGCATGACTTTGGAAAGGGGAATACCGATGCCAATATCGGCGGAGTTATCGAGTTCAAAAATGTAAACTTCTCCTTCGACCGAACCAAGAAGACACTGAAAAATATCAACCTGACCATTCAACCGGGCGATATCGTCGGCATAGTGGGAACCACAGGCTCAGGAAAATCAACGCTGATCAACCTCCTGTTGCGGTACTATGATCACTATGAGGGTAAGATCACAGTGGATGGCGTGGATATTCGAGATATTGATATGGAATATTACCGCTCCTGTATCGGATATGTTCAACAGGAACCGCAAATGTTCCATGACACCATCTATAATAATATCGCCTACGGCGACAGCAGCTTTTCCGTAGATGAGGTGATCAACGCCGCGGATATTGCCAACGCCCACGAATTTATCGTCCGCCAGCCCGACGGATACGATTCCGTGTTGGGTGAGCGAGGCGTAGGACTTTCGGGAGGCGAGCGGCAGAGAATTTCTATCGCCCGTGCGATGCTCCGCAACCCCAAAATGCTGGTGTTTGACGAAGCCACCGCGTCGGTGGACTCCGAAACCGAGCATCTGATCCAAGAGGCGATTGAGCATATGATCAGCGGACGGACAACCCTGATGATTGCGCACCGTCTGTCCACGCTGGCAAAAGCGAATAAGATCGTTGTAATCGATAACGGTGAGATTATCGAGTGCGGTACACCCGAGGAATTGATGGCACAGAAGGGAAAATATTATCGCCTTGTACAGATCCAATCCATGTCGGATAAGATTTCCGAATCACGCCGAGCTGAAAATTTTGAATAAGCAGAAGCAGGCTTGAACCTGAAAAAGCTTGAAAAGGAGAAAAAGATGAGACGGATTTATATAGATAAATATACAGGACGGTTGGAAAAGACCGATATGTATTATGTTCGCCTGACCTTAAAGGACGGAACGGTTTATGAGAATCTGGAACCTCGGATGCTGTTTCCGTTTACCAATCATACAATGTACATAACCCTTTTGAATCAGGACGAAAGGGAAGTGGGATTCATTCGGGCGATGGATGAGATCGATGAGGACTCACGGAAAGCACTGGAGGAGTGTTTTCGCGAATATTACATGATTCCGAAGATCATACAGGTAATATCCTGCGAGGATAAATTCGGAACCTTAAAATGGACCGTGAATACCGATAGAGGCAGGATCACATTTCAGATCAAGAACCGACACAGTGACATAAAAAATCTTCACGGAACCAACCGCGTGATCATTCGGGATACCAACGATAACCGATATGAGATTCCCGACTATACCGCGATGGACGCGCGAAGCAACCGTATGCTGTTCTCGTATCTCTGATATACTTTGAATGGCTTCGGCAGGCTGAATACTACGCTCCGCTTCGTGTCAACACGCAGCGAAACGGAGTATGGAGCGTAGCGAAGGAGTTTTTGCGACGCAGGAGGCAATGCCATAAAAAGCTTTCTCCCAACAAACAATAGTACGAAACGTTTGTGTAGGAGAGGAATCAAAAGGAGAGGGAGGAATCCGCAGCCTCCCTCTCCTTTTGTTGTTCTCCCCGTTCCTTTCTGTCAATATAAAAAGTAACATCATCCTTCCATGAAAGTAACTTCAAAAAAATTGATGCTAACGCATCAAAGATCCTTCGCTTCGCTCTGGATGACACGAAATGGGGCGCAGTGCGACAGTTAAACCTTCATTCTCGCGCAAGAGACCGTACGTGTCATCCTGAGCTTGCGAAGGATCCTTGCCGACACAGGAGGCAACAACATAAAAGGATTTTCCCCATACAAAAAATAGTGCGCGGCGTTTGCGTAGAAGAGAAGTAGAAGAGAAGTAGAAGAGAAATTAAAAGCAAAATGAACCGTTTTATGGAGAAAGCGTAAAAATTATTCGCAAAAATACTGGCAAATAGAAAAAAACTCTTTTCAAATCGCCAAAAATTTGTTATAATGTATATATATTTGAATTTTAGTATGAGGACTTTTAATATGTCGATTGAAAAGGTAAAACAGGATTTGGCTACATTCGGTCTGGAGAATCGGATCTGTGAATTTGATGTATCCAGCGCAACGGTGGAGCTTGCCGCTAAGGCATTGAATACCGAGGGAGCGAGAATCGCGAAAACAATTTCGCTCCATGGAAAGGAAGGCGGATGCTTGCTGGTGGTATGCGCGGGGGACTATAAGATCGATAATGGGAAATTCAAAGCTCGGTTTGGCTTCAAGCCCCGAATGCTTTCCCCCGAGGAAGCACTTGCCATGACAGGACATGCCGTTGGAGGCGTTTGCCCCTTTGCCTTGCCCGAGGACGTTCCCGTATATCTGGATCGTTCCCTTGAGCGCTTTGATACCGTGTTTCCCGCGGCAGGCTCATCCAACAGCGCCGTAAAGCTGACCTGTGAAGAGCTCTTTACCGCATCCCGTGCCCTGAGCTGGGAAGAGGTATGCAAACCGAAAGAAGCATAAAAAATAAAAGGAAAATAAAGTATGGCAGCAAAAAATACAACACCAAAGGCACAATATAACGACCAAAGCATTAAGGCACTAAAGGGTGCCGACCGTGTGCGAAAGAGACCGGGGGTCATATTCGGCTCGGACGGTCTGGAGGGCTGCGAGCACTCCTTTTTTGAAATTCTCTCTAACTCGGTAGACGAGGCAAGAGAAGGCCATGGAAATGAGATTCGGGTTACCGCGTACAGCGATCGGTCTATCTGTGTGGACGACCACGGAAGAGGTGTACCGTTGGGATATAACGAGGCAGAGGGACGCTGGAACTGGGATCTGATCTACTGTGAGCTATATGCGGGCGGAAAGTATGATAATAATAACGGGGATTCCGCGTATGAATATTCCTTGGGCTTAAACGGACTGGGTGCCTGCGCTACACAGTACAGCGCGGAATATATGGATGTTTATTCCTATGACGGCGTTAACGAATCCAAGATCAGCTTTAAAAAGGGAGAGCCGGTAACCGATCTGATCGTTCGTCCGTTGGAAAAGAACGAACGCCGAACAGGAACCGTGATTCGTTGGCGCCCCGATCTTGAGGTCTTTACCGATATCAATATTCCCCATGAATTTTTTATCGAAACAATGCGCCGTCAGTCGGTGGTCAATGCGGGGATCTGCTTTAGCCTGAGGCTTCAAAAAGATGACGGAAGCTTCGAGGAGCAGAAATTCCTTTATGAAAACGGAATCTCCGACTATATTTCCGAGTTGGCTGGCGACACCGCTATGACAGCGCCTGTACTGTGGCACATGGAAACACAGGGACGCGACCGTGCCGATAAGGACGAGTATAAATTAAAGGCGGATTTTTCCTTCTGCGTATCCAATACGGTAAACGCTACGGAATATTACCATAATTCCAGCTTCTTGGAGCATGGCGGCTCTCCCGATAAGGCGGTACGGGTGGCATTTGTCTATGCCTTGGATAAATATTTGAAGTCCTCGGGAAAATATAATAAAAACGAGTCAAAGATCTCCTTTGCCGATGTGTCGGATTGTCTGCTTTTGGTGATCAATAGCTTTTCCACGATGACCTCTTACGAAAACCAAACCAAGAAGTCGATCACCAATACCTTCATCTATGAGGCAATGACAGCCTTTCTTAAGGAAAATCTGGATATCTATTTTGTGGAAAATCCTACGGCGGCGGAAACCTTTGCCAATCAGGTTCTCGTCAATAAACGAAGCCGTGAAAGCGCGGAGTCTGAGCGCCTGAATATCAAAAAGAAGCTCAGTGCCTCCATGGATGTGGCAAGCCGCGTAGAAAAATTTGTAAACTGCCGCTCGAAGGATCCCAATGTCCGTGAGCTGTATATTGTGGAGGGTGACTCCGCGCTGACCTCCTGTAAGCTGGCGAGAAACGCGGAATTTCAAGCGATCATTCCTGTTCGAGGAAAGACCCTGAACTGTATGAAAAGCTCCTATGATAAAATATTCAAGAGTGACATTATCACAGACCTGCTTCGCGTTATCGGATGCGGCGTTGAGATTACAGGAAAGAAGGTAAAGGGAGATCTTGTTACCTTTGACCTCAATGCCTTGCGCTGGTCGAAGATCATTATCTGTACCGATGCGGATGAGGATGGATTCCAGATCCGAACCCTTCTTCTTACCCTGTTTTATCGTCTTCTTCCCACACTGTTAAAGGAAGGAAAGGTCTTTATCGCGGAAACCCCCCTGTTTGAAATTACCGCCAAGGATAAAATTTATTTTGCCTATGACGAGTTTGAAAAAGCGGAGATCTTAAAAAAGCTGGGGAACCAAAAATATACGCTTCAGCGCTCTAAGGGATTGGGCGAGAACGAGCCCGAAATGATGTCCCAAACCACCATGCATCCCGCTACCAGACGACTGATCTCCGTGACACCGACCGACGCGGCAAAAACCGAGGAGATCTTTGATACCTTGCTTGGTGATAATCTCCCCGCGCGAAAGGAATTTATCGCCCTCCACGGCAGCGAATATATGAAGAACGCGGATATCTGAGCGACACAGTTCCGAGCGCCGAAAAAACATATAAATAAAAAAACAGAAAACACGGAAACGCAAAATTTCCGTGTTTTCTGTTTTTCGTTTTTGATTGATTTTTGGTTCGGTTTTGAAAGGATCAACCTAAAACAGTAATATCCTTCTTGGCTATAATGGTGACCAAGTCGATGATCCAAAGGATACCGAAGAAGTTACCGGTAACCAGCTGAAGAATACCAACAACGATACCTACCGTGTCGCCTCTGGTGATACGGATCAGCGCTCCGTAAATATCATAGACAACGACCAAAAGGATCTGAACGATCCAAGGAAGCTCCTTTAATGTTTTTCTGAATTCTGCCATTCTGTTCACCTCCGATCCATTTTTTAATTGATTTTTATTGATTAAGCAGTAACAGTGGTTGCGCAAAGCACAAATTACCTGTTTGATTATATCATAAATCTATGTTTTTGTCAATATTGTCATGCCGAAAGCAAAATAAAATTCAAAAAAAAACGAAATTCTTCTGTGTTTTTTATCAAACCTTTGTTAAATAACAGGGAAATGTATCATACTAACAAAAGTACATTACTTTGAGATATTTCTGATGCAGAGAAGTAAAGGAAGGTTATAAGATGATCACATTAAGCGGAAAGGGCGTTTACGGGGGAATCGCCATCGGGCATATTTCATTTTTTCGCCGCAACGGAGTAACGGTTCGCCGATATACGGTGACCGACACGGAAGCCGAGCTCTCGCGCTTCGGTCACGCGAAGGAGCAGGCGATCTTGGAATTGGAAAGCTTGCATGAAAAGGCGTTACGGGATATCGGCGAAAGCGGAGCGCAAATATTTGAGATTCACCGAATGATGCTGGAGGATGACGATTATAATGATTCGGTGATCAATACCGTTCGAACCGAAAAGGTAAACGCGGAATATGCCGTTTCCACCACGGCGGAGAATTTTTCTATGGTGTTTTCCTCGATGAACGATCCGTATATGCAGGCGAGAGCGGCGGATATTCGGGATATTTCCAATCGCCTGATAGCCGCATTGTCGGGAAAAAGAGCGGTATCGGAGTCCGGTGATCGGGAAGCGAAAATTGTCTGTGCCGACGACCTTGCCCCCAGTGAGACCATGCAATTGGATCGGGAAAAGGTGGCGGCGTTTATTACCTCCGAGGGCTCGGTCAATTCCCATACGGCAATTCTCGCGCGAACTATGGGAATTCCCGCTGTCGTGGACGTGGGAAATGACCTGATGAAAGCGGAAAACGGAACAGAAGCCATTGTGGATGGCTTTACCGGGAAGGTCTATCTGTCCCCCGATAAGGCGACCTTAAAGGAAATGAAGGAGCGCATGGAGGAGGACCGAAAGGCAAAGGGCTTATTGCAAAAATATAAGGGCATGGAAAATATAACCTTAGACGGACGAAAGATCGAGATTTACGCCAACATACAAGGTCTGAGGGAGGTAGGCGTGGCGCTGCTTAACGATGCGGGCGGAGTGGGACTGTTCCGAAGTGAGTTTTTGTATCTTGACCGAACCACCTTTCCGGATGAGGAGGAGCAGTTTCAGGTGTATAAGACTGTCCTTCAAAGCATGGGAGGGAAAAAGGTCGTTATACGAACCTTAGATATCGGCGCCGATAAACAGGTAGGATATTTTGGACTGGATAAAGAGGAAAATCCCGCGATGGGAATGAGGGCAATCCGTATCTGCCTGACCCGTCCCGAAATTTTCCGACCGCAGCTCCGAGCGTTGCTTCGGGCATCGGTTTTCGGGCGGCTGGCAATCATGTTTCCCATGATCACCTCAGTGGAGGAGGTGGAAAATATCAAAAGGACGGTAGAGGGGATTCGAGGGGAATTGGATGCGGAAGGAATTTCTCATTCTCCCGATATCGAATTCGGTATTATGATCGAAACTCCCGCGGCGGCAATTATCAGTGACCGCTTGGCACCGCTGGTGGATTTTTTCAGTATCGGAACCAATGATCTGACGCAGTATACCTTGGCGCTGGATCGGCAAAACCGAAGCATTTCTTCCTTTTTTGATCCTCACCATGAGGCAGTGCTTCGCCTGATTTCCATGGCGGCGGAGAACGCCCACCGATATGGCAAATGGATCGGGATATGCGGAGAATTGGGATCGGATCTTGAGCTTACCGAGACCTTTTTGAGAATGAATATTGATGAGCTGTCGGTTTCGCCTGCCTATATTCTGAAATTGCGTGATAAAATTCGGAATATGGACCTCAGTCAGCCAAAGACAGAGAAAAAAGGGAAAAGCGGAGGAGCAAAGCCATCCAAAGCCAAAAATGAGGAAAACGCAAAACAGAACGAAAAAGCAATCGAAAAAAGCCAAAAGAAAGGATAAAGAAAAATGAATCAAGAAAGATTTGAATATACGGTTACGGATCCGAACGGCTTGCATGCCAGACCTGCAGGGCTTCTTGTGCGAAAGGTACAGGAGCTGTCAGGCGAGGTTACTGTGGAATATAAGGGAAAAACGGCAAATTTGAAAAAGCTTCTTGCCGTCATGGGATTGGGGATTCATGGCGGAGATACGGTCACCATAACGGTGGAAGGGGAAAAGGCAAAGGAAGAAGCCGAAATTCTGAAGGAACATTTAAAAAATATTTAAAGAGCATTTTGCGAAATAACAAAAATATGTCCTACCACATTCCATCGGCTCAGAATGACACGAAATGAGGCGCAGTGCGACAGATAAATCTTCATTCTCGCACAAGCTACCGTACGTGTCAACACGCAGCGGAGCGAAGTATGGAGCGTAGCGAAGGATCTTGCCGACGCAGGAGGCAATACCATAAAAAGACTTTCTCCCAACAAACAATAGTGCGTAGCGTTTGTGTAGGAGAGGAAACAAAAGGAGAGGGAGGATCCGCAACCTCCCTCTCCTTTTGTTCTCCCTGTTACTTCCTGTCAACACATAAAGTAACATTTAAAGCTTAATGAATACGCTGTAAATAATCCTCCATTACTAACGCGGGAACTTCAAATCTCTTGATCTTTTTAGAGGTGTTTTTGGGAAATTCCTCGTTGCGAATAAGAAAGAGATCAATTTTTTTGTAGCTTTGAACTGTGGTGTTGACAGCGGAAACAATAGCGGAAAGTTTCTTCTCAAGTGCCTCCTCCGTGTAATTCTCACCCAACGCCTCACGGGCATACTCACGGTCAGGATAAATGGCGGCAACAATGTCGTAATCATTCTTTTTTTGGTTCATGATGCCAAGAACCACAGCCTCCGCGATCAGACCGCTTCGGCATAAATAAGCCTCCAATTCCTCGGGGAATACATTTTTTCCGTTGGAACGAACAATCACATTTTTCTTTCTTCCGGTAATGATCAAAAATCCCCTCTCATCAATATAACCAATGTCCCCCGTGTATAGCCAGCCGTTCTTCTTGACCTCGGCGGTGAGCTCGGGCTGATTGTAATAGCCAAGCATTACATTGTCTCCACGGTAGCAGATCTCACCGGTGCCGTCCTCCTGAACGTCAATGATCTTCAATTCACCCTCGGGGAGAACCAGACCGGCGGAGCGGTCATTAAAGTAACAGTCTCGGTTGACGGCGGCAAGAGGCGCGGACTCGGTCAGACCGTAGCCCTGTATAATGGTAATACCGAAATCACGCATGCCGGCGATTATCTGAGGATCGATGGGAGCGCCTCCCGATACCAGCAGATCAAGCTTACCGCCAAAGGAATCATGGATCTCGGCGAAAAATTTCTTTTTAATAGCCATTCTGGCAGAGAAGGGTTGAACCTTGTTGGTAATATTGATAATGGTACGAACCTTTCCCTCAATGCCTTTTTTTCGGATATTTGCCCAGATCTTGTTGTACATCGTCTCAATCAATAGAGGCACACACAGCATTTTTGTGGGGTGAACCTCCCTCAGATTCTTCATAATATAGCGTACTCCCTCGGAAAAAGCAATAGAGGCACCGCGGGAGAGCGGGAAGAGAAAACCGCAGGTACACTCGTAAACATGATGAAGGGGAAGAACCGAAAGAGCGCGGTCATTCGGGGTAACACGAATCATGCGGGCAAGATTTTCAACGGTGTGGCAAAGATTGCGCTGGGAGAGCATAACTCCCTTGGAAACACCGGTAGTACCCGAGGTAAAGATCAAAGAGCATAGGCTGTCAATATCAATGGAGCGGTCCAAATAATCGCGGTTGCCGCCCTTAAGAAGCGCGTTACCCTCCTCGACAAGCCCGGAAAGCTCTCCAAAACAAATTTTCGTAACCGAGTCGGAGACATGCTCCAGCTTCTTTTCATATTTTTCGGAATATAAAATAAGAGACGCCTCCGATATGTTGGCAATGTTGGCAATCTCCTCCGCGGGAATTTCCTTGTCCACAGGCACCACAGCCCCAAGACCGCAAACGACGGTCATGTAGGAGAGGCACCAAGCGTAACAGTTTTCTCCCGTAACGATCACTCGCTTACCGCTAAAGCCGCGCGCGGAAAGAGCGGTTCCCAAGGCATCTGCATCCTTTTTAAAACGGGAATAGCTGAAGGAAGAATATTTTCCGTCTGTTTTTTGTAAAAAAGCGGGATGATCCCCATAAAGCTCTGCGCTTCGCTCCAGCATTTCACGCAGATTTCTTATTTTTTTTGTAGCATATAGCTTTGGCTGTGCCATGGCAAATTTACCTCCGTAAAAAATAAAAAGTTGACACCTCAACAATTATATCACGATTCTAACTTTATTTTGTGAATTATATGTAAATTTATGTGATACCATTAGAAAAATAAAACTTGACAACTGAAAAATTTTTTGAAACATCAATAGAATAAGAAAAAACAGAGCATACTACCAAAAAAGATGACATAAAGGCATATCAAGTAAAAAAAGAAAAAGGAGAAAAACAGTGAAATCCCCAAAGAATCAAAATAAAGGAATCGTCTCTCCTCTGAACGGAACGGTGCTTCCTTTGGAAAAGGTACCCGATCCCGTGTTTTCGGATAAGGTCTTGGGAGACGGATGCGCGATTTTGGCAAAGGACGGAAAAATATACAGCCCCGTTGAGGGAACAGTTACCTCGGTGGCGGAATCTCTTCACGCGTACGGCTTTCGTTCCGAGGAGGGATATGAGGTGTTGGTGCATTTCGGATTGGAGACAGTGTCTTTAAAGGGAAAAGGCTTCGTATCCCATGTGAAAGCGGGAGATATGGTAAAGCAGGGCGACCTTGTGGCAGAGGCAGATCTGGATGTTCTCAAGCAAAAGGAGCTGTCCCTTATTACACCGGTGCTGATTTGTAATGTCCCCGAGGGCGGTCACATTGAGGTTCACGGCGAGAATGTGGAAGCGGGAAAGGACCTTTTGATGAGCGTCGAGGGAGAACAGCTTTCGGCGGCAGTAGGCGAAGTGACAGATGACTCCCATCATGTAACGCGGGAAAAAAAGAAGAACAAAAAGAAAAGGCAGATCAATTTTGACTTTTTGCAGAAGCTGGGAAAGGTCTTGATGGTGGTCATAGCCGTCATGCCGGCGGCGGGGCTGATGATCAGCCTTGGTAAGCTGCTGGCGATCACGGGAACGGATGTAAATTTCTTGGTTACCGTGGGAAGTATTATGGAAAACATCGGCTGGGCAATTATCGGAAACCTTCATCTTCTGTTTGCGGTTGCCATCGGAGGCTCTTGGGCACGTGATCGGGCGGGAGGCGCCTTCGCGGCGGTGATCGCTTTTATATTGATCAATAACATTACAGGCTCAATCTTTGGCGTAACGGCAGAAATGCTTGCCGATCCCAACGCGGTGACACACACGCTATTCGGCGAGGAAATTCTGGTGGAGGGATATTTTACCTCTGTTTTGGGTTCGCCGGCGCTAAATATGGGCGTTTTTGTGGGAATCATATCGGGCTTTCTCGGCGGTATTCTGTATAATAAATACTACAATTTCCGCAAGCTTCCCGATGCGCTGTCATTTTTCAACGGAAAACGGTTTGTACCCTTGGTGGTGATCTTTTGGTCGGTGATCGTTTCTCTGATTTTAGCGATCCTGTGGCCGATCGTTCAGCATGGAATCAACTCCTTCGGGGTCTGGATCGCCAACTCGGCAGACACCTCTCCCGTGCTTGCTCCCTTTGTTTACGGAACGCTGGAGCGCTTGCTTCTCCCCTTTGGATTGCACCACATGCTAACCATTCCCATGAATTATACCTCCTTCGGAGGCACGTATATTATCCAGACAGGAGCCAATGCGGGAACCGCGGTGTTCGGACAGGATCCCCTTTGGCTGGCATGGATCACCGACTTGATTAATTTCAAGAACGCGGGAGATACGGCAGCCTATGAACAGCTCATGGCAACGGTCGTTCCCGCACGCTTTAAGGTAGGACAGATGATCGGAGCCACAGGACTTTTGCTGGGCGTAGCTCTTGCGATGTTCCGCCGTGTGGATAAGGATAAAAGAAGACGGTATCGCTCCATTTTCTTTTCCGCGGCACTGGCGGTGTTCTTGACAGGCGTTACCGAGCCCCTTGAGTTTATGTTTATGTTCTGCGCGATCCCCCTGTATATCGTGTATGCGCTTTTGCAAGGCGCGGCATTTGCTTTGGCTGGAATCTTTAATCTTCGGCTTCATTCCTTTGGCAATCTGGAGCTGGCAACACGAATTCCCATGTCCCTCCGCGCGGGACTTGGCAGAGATATTATCAATTTTCTCATAGCGTCGGCAGTATTTTTTGCGGTAGGATATTTTGTGGCATATTTTATAATCGGAAAATTCCGATACGCCACCCCGGGTCGTCTTGGAAATTATATGGATGAAAACGCGGAGGACTTTACCGCTGAATCCACACGAACCAACAGTAGCGGAGGCGACCGTCAGCCTGAAAGAATTATCGCGCTTTTGGGCGGACGGGAAAATATTACGCTGGTGGATTCCTGTATGACCCGTCTGCGCGTGACGGTAAAGGATCCGAGCTTGGTGGCAGAGGCTGAGGCATGGAAGGCAGAAGGGGCATTGGGACTTTTGAAAAAAGGAAACGGTATCCAAGCGGTTTACGGGCCCAAAGCCGATGTGTTGAAATCGGATATCAACGATATTTTATAAAATGATATTTTATCAATCGGAGAAACAATGAAATTGCTTACACTCAATACCCATAGTCTGGTGGATGAGAACTTCTCCGCAGGGATATCAGAGCTTGTTGATCTCCTCATAAAGGAGAGCGTGGATGTGATCGCGCTTCAAGAGGTGAATCAAAGGGTAAGCTCGCCTGAGGTAAAGCCGGAGGACTTGAAAGGATTCATTCCATGCGGCGGTGAAAAGAAAATCCGCGCGGATAATTACGCCTATACCGTAGCCAAGGAGCTGGAAAAGAGGGGCGTATGCTATTCATGGACATGGCTTTCCGTGAAATTGGGGTATGGAAAATACGACGAAGGCTTGGCGTTTTTTTGTCGGGAGGGGATGGAACCGTTGAAAGCATGGTGTATCAGTCAGTCTCGGGAATATGGCGATTGGAAGACACGTATGGCGCTTCTCATTCGCTCCCCAAAAAACGAAATGCTGTTTTGTAATCTTCATATGGGCTGGTGGAAGGAGGAGAAGGACTCTTTTTCACAGCAGTGGAATCGGCTGATCGCCTCCTTGCCGACCCAAAAAACCGTCTGGCTTATGGGAGATTTTAACAATCCCGCGGAGGTCAGACATGAAGGATATGATCTCATAGCGTCATCGGGCTTCTACGACAGCTACCGCTTGGCAAAAGCCAAGAGAGGGGACGTGACGGTACAGGGAGAGATCGACGGATGGCGGGGAAAGCTGAATTTAAAAAGTGGGATCGAGCTTCAAAAGGGGCTTCGGATCGATCAGATCTGGTGCAACCATCCCATTTCCGTCAAGCAGTATCAGACCGTGCTTGACGGAACGTACGGCAAGGTCATATCCGATCATTTCGGGGTGCTGACAGAGACCGCGGAAATCAATGAAATAAAGCAATAGGGAGAGAGAAATGGTAAAAAGAGAGTCGGGAATTTTGCTTCCTGTCAGCAGCCTTCCGTCGAGGTACGGGATCGGTTGCTTTTCAAAAAGCGCCTATGATTTTGTCGATTGGCTTCGGGACGCAGGGCAGAGCTATTGGCAGATCTTGCCCTTGGGTCCCACGGGATTCGGGGACTCACCGTATCAGTCGAGCTTCAGCTTTGCGGGAAATCCGTATTTTATCAGCCTTGAGAAGCTTTGCGAGGAAGGACTTTTGCGCGAGGAGGAATGTAACGGAGCTGATTTTGGCTCGGAGCCTCAACGGATCAATTATCAAAAAATGTATGAGAATCGCTATCCTCTTTTGCGGAAAGCGTATGAGCGGAGCAAGGAAAAAGAGACACGGGAGCGGGCAAGCTTTGAGGAAAAAAATAAGACATGGCTTGAGGATTACGCGCTGTTTATGGCGATCAAACAAAAAAGAGGACAGCGTCCCCTTGCGGAGTGGGAGGAAGCCCTCCGTAACAGAGAGTGCGATACGCTGGAAAAATGCGGACAGGAGCTGCGAGATGAGATAGGCTTCCAAAGGTTCATGCAATACCACTTTTTTACCCAATGGTATGCGTTAAAAAAATACGCCAACGAACAGGGAATACGAATCATCGGGGACGTTCCCATTTACGTGGCGGAGGATAGTGCCGATGTGTGGCTCAATCCTCGGCTCTTTCAATTGGATGAGAGAGGGATTCCTACCGCGGTGGCAGGATGCCCTCCCGACGAATTCAGCCCTAAGGGACAGCTTTGGGGAAATCCGTTGTATCGATGGGAGGAACACAAAAAAACAGGATATGAATGGTGGATCTCTCGCCTGTCTTATGCCTTCTCAATGTATGATGTTGTGAGAATCGATCATTTTCGGGGCTTTGACTCCTATTATTCCATTCCTTATGGGGCAAAGGACGCCACCGAAGGGCATTGGGAGGAGGGACCGAAAATGGAGTTGTTTGCGGCATTGAAAAAAGTGCTGGGAAAAAAGGATGCCATTGCGGAGGATCTGGGATATATGACCGACTCTGTCCGTGCTTTGGTTCGAGAAAGCGGCTTTTGTGGGATGAAGGTGCTGCAATTTGGCTTTGATCCAAAGGATAAGGAATTCGAGAATGAATATCTTCCGCATCTATACAGCGAAAACAGCGTGGCGTATACGGGCACCCATGATAACCCAACTCTGCTTTCATGGCTTATGTCAATGTCAGAGGAAGAAGGCGATATGCTTCGGGAGTATTTAAAGGATATGTATACTCCCCGAAAAACATTCTCTCAATCGCTGATCGCACTGTTAATGCGAAGTCCATCCCGAATTTGTATGATCCCGATTCAGGATTATATGGAGCTGGATGACAGCGCGCGGATCAATCGCCCCTCCTCCTTGGGAGAAAATTGGACATGGCGATTGACGCGGCAAGACCTGACGGAGGGCTTAAAGGAAAAAATCTACCGCCTGACCGCCATAGGAACACGCTTGAGAAAATAAAGAGAAAAAACATCCCTCCCCCTACAAAATGGGGGATATAGGGATGTTTTTCGCTGACGTTTTTAAATCAGAATACAAACAAAATAGAATACGTACCACAGCTTACGCGACGCACTGACTTTATTTCTCCTCCTTTCCTCCCCTCGTGTCATCCTGAGCTGCCGAAGGATCCTTGCCAACACAGGAGGCAATCCTATAAAACCCATTTTCTCCCAAAAAAGTAGTGCGTAGCGTTTTTGTAGAAGAGACTTCAATTTACTCGCCCTGTTACTTTTTGTCAACACAGAAGGTAACAGAATCATTCCATGCCGTTTTTCAGAAATGATGCGAAATAAGGCGAGGAAAGAGATACTTGACAAAACAGGAAAATCATATTATAATAATAGCAGAAGAATTCCACATGACAAAAAGCTGTGAGAAGTATGAAAGGAAAAACTTATGGGAATTATAACGATCAGCCGAGAATTCGGAAGCGGAGGCAGAGAATTGGGAAAACGCTTGGCGGACGAATTGGGCTACGCCTATTATGATAAAGAAATCGTCACCGCTATTGCGGAAAAGCATGAATTGGATGAAAAATATGTTTCCTATGCCTTGGAGGGCGGAACATTTCGAAATTTTCCTGTTCACTTTGGACGAACCTTTTCGTATTCTCCAACGCTCATGGCAAATGAAACAAAGCTGCTGGCAGAGCAAAATAGACTGATTAAAGAGCTTGCCACGGAAGGGAATTGCGTAATTGTCGGACGCGCGGCAGATGTAATTTTGCGCGAGCACCGTCCCTTCAATCTGTTTGTCTATGCCGATATGCCCTCAAAGGTTCGCCGCTGTCAGGAGAGAGAAGAGTCAGAGGAACAGCTGAGCGCGAAGGAAATGGAGCGAAAGATCAAAAAGATCGATGCGGACCGTAAAAAATATCACGGAATTATATCGGATGTGGCGTGGGGCGATAAAAGAGGATATCACCTTTGTATTAACACCACAGACCGTGAAATAAAAAACTTGGTGCCCATCGTGGCAGAATATATCCGTGTTTGGTTTCAAACAAGGGGAGAATAAAGCTACATAAAAATTCAGGTCGGCTCAAATGAGCCGACCTGAATTTTGTTATATTAAATCTAAAATCGAAGCTTATTGTTAAAGTGAGATCAGTTTGCCGTGGCAAGGGTGTATCCCTGTGCGGTAGCATACGCGGCAAATATAGAGTTGTTCGCGACTTGAACGACCAAATTATCAGCACACGCGTTGAAAACGATCTTACCAATGGTAACGCTCTCAAACAAACCTGTCTCCGAGTTCCATTCATATTTGTCACCCGAGATAGAGATGTTCAAGGTGTCCAACTGGATGTTGGCATTGCTGAGAACAGCGAGAGCGGCGGTCAGATTGTTGGGAGCGGGAGTGGTCTCGGTCACGGCGGCGGCAAGAGCGGCATTGGCTTTAGCGATCAGATCCGCGTCAGCCGCGCCAATCGCACCTAAAATTTGGTTGGCTTCAGCATCCCAAATGTATTTGCAGCCGGTGTCAGAAAGTCCGGCCAAATATAATCCGTCAATTTCCAAAGCGTCGGCAACCTTGTTAATGCTTGTAAGGTCATCACTCTCATGCGCTGCCAAAGCGGTGTTTAATTTTACCAGAATCTGCTTGTCGGCTTCACTTACATCACCCATTAAGGTAACGCTTGCAAGCAATGTACAGCCGTAGAAGGCTCCGTCGCCCAGCTTAATTACCGTGGTGGGAATGGTTACGGAGGTCAAAGAGCGGCAAGCCCAAAAAGCACTGTCGCCGATTACAAGTAAGCCTTCGGGAAGTGTAAAGTTCGCAAGCTTAACACACTCCTTAAAGGCGAAATCGCCAATAGAGATCAATCCCTTGGAGAAGGTGACGGATGCGAGAGCATCGCATTTCTCAAAGGCGCCCATGCCGATGCTTACAACAGAGTCGGGAAGAACAATAGAAGTGATACTATCGCAGTCGAAGAAGGCGTAATTGCCGATATATGTAACAGAAGCGGGGATTGAAACCGACTGAACATTTTGACAGGAATTGAAGGCCTCGGCGCCGATTCCGGTAACAGGTCTGCCATCGATTTCAGCAGGGATAACAACGTCAGCCTTTGCGGGGTTGGTGTTCAAGTAACCGGTGATTTCGTAGTCACCGCTTGCGTTAACAGCGTACTCCAAATCGTTGTATACCAAAGCTTGAGCATCGTTGTTTTGTTCCTCGTTGGAACTGTTTGTATTGGTATCATCGTCTTTGCCGCAGCCAAATAAGCAGGAAACAAGCACAACGGCAAGGATTATTGCCAAAAATTTCTTCATGAGATAACCTCCGTGTTTTGTAATTCCATTTTATTATACTCCAGTTTTTTGATATTGTCAATATAAAAAATGGTTTATGTGAGAAAATTTTTATGAAATAACGGTAAATTTTTAAAAATAAACGAGGAAATGAAAAAAGAAAATTCCTTGACAGGGATAAGGCAGAGGAGGTATAATATATGATAGAGTGTAAAAATACGTAGAAGACCACCAACGGAAGGGAAGGGAGAGCGGACATGAATACGGATATAAAAAAACTGTACGGTGTCGGAGCGGTCAGAGCGGCGGCGTATGCCAGATTGAATATTGCCACGGTAGAAGACCTGCTGGAACACTATCCGCGCGGATATGAGGACAGGGGCGACGTTCGAAGCCTCGCTGAGGTTGACGGCTCGACAAAAACCTCCCATATCCTAACCGTGGCGACCGAAGCCAAAAGCCATCGGATCAAAGGAAGAATGTCCATGCTCAAATTTCGGGCATATGACGAAAGCGGCGTGTGCGAAATCACCTATTTCAATCAGGAATATCTGAAAAGCGTGTTTACCCCCGGAATGACCTTCCGCTTTTACGGAAAGGTAGAGAAAAAGGGAAACCGATATTTCATGACGGCACCTGCCTATGAGGCTTTTTCCGAGGAGCGGGAGCTGCCTCCTCTTTTGGCGGTCTATCCCTTGACCGAAGGGCTTACCCAAAAGCAGATCACCAAGGATATAAGGTCCGCGTGGACGGTTGTGTCCAATAAGAGCCTAAATATGAGCTTAAACGCAAACGGGGACGAGGATCCCCTTCCGAAAAAAATCCGCCATCGGTATTCCCTGTGCCTGTATTCATACGCGATGCGGAATATTCATATGCCCGATAGCTTTCAAGCCTTGGCGGCGGCAAAGAAAAGACTGATCTTTGACGAGTTTTTTGTTTTCGCTTTGGGCTTGTCTATGGCAAGCGCAAAGCAAACGCGGACCTTCGCGCCTCCCTGCCCGAAGAATTCGATCGACCGCCTGACAGCACAGCTTCCCTATCGGCTGACAGGCGCCCAAAAGCGGGTGATCGAGGAGATCCGTGCCGATATGGAACAGGATCAGGCAATGAATCGATTGCTGGTTGGGGACGTGGGATGCGGAAAGACCGTCTGCGCGGCGGCAGCCATGCTTATGGCAGTGCAAAGCGGGCGGCAGGCGGCAATGATGGCGCCGACAGAGATCTTGGCAAGACAGCACTTTACGGATTTTTGCGAGCTGTTGGCTCCCCTCGGTATTCGCTGCGAGCTGTTGGTAGGCTCGGTCAGCGCGTCGGAAAAGAAACGGATCTGCAAAGGTCTGGCGGCGGAAAACGAGGAAGAAAGAATTTCTGTGGTGGTGGGAACACAGGCATTGCTAAGCGAGGGGGTCTCCTTTGCGGCACCGGGATTGGTGGTAACCGATGAACAGCATCGCTTTGGGGTTCGGCAACGGGCGGTGCTGGCGGAGAAGAACGCCATGACACATATGCTTGTTATGAGCGCCACGCCCATTCCGCGCTCTCTGGCATTGTCATTGTATGGGGATCTCGACGTTTCCATGATCGATGAAATGCCCGCGGGACGTCAAAGAGTGGATACCTTTGTGGTAGACGAAAGCTATCGTGAACGACTGGATCGATTTATTCTGAAGCAGATCGACGAAGGCGGACAGGTCTATGTTGTCTGCCCCTCTATCGAAGAGGTGGAGGGAGATGAGGAGGAACGGACCGATGTAAGTATGGAGGATGTGGATCCAAACGGTAACGTGCGGCGGGGAACACCGCTGAAATCGGCGGTTCAATACGCGGAGGAGCTGCGGAAGAAATTTCCGCAGACAACGGTGGCTTTTCTGCACGGAAGGCAAAAAAGTAAAGAAAAGGATGAGGTCATGCGGGAGTTTTCCTCGGGCAGGATTCGGATCTTGGTTTCTACCACCGTGATCGAGGTCGGGGTCAATGTACCGAACGCTTGCCTGATGATCGTGGAAAACGCGGACCGCTTCGGACTGTCTCAGCTGCATCAGCTTCGGGGACGTGTGGGGCGCGGAATGAGAAAATCCTATTGTGTTCTGGTGTCCGACGCGATACGGAAAACAGACAGCGACGCCTATCAGCGCTTGAACGTAATGAAAAATTGCTACGACGGATATTCCATTGCTGAGCGGGATCTGGAAATGAGAGGACCGGGCGATTTTCTGAGAGGAAACGGAGATTCCTCTCTGCGCCAGAGCGGAGGGGTAAAATTTCGTCTTGCTCAGCTGTGCGATGATACCGGATTGATGAAAAACGCCTTTGCGGAGGCGAAAGCACTTATTTCGGAGGATCCCGAGCTTACCCTCTATCCCATGCTGGCGGAACGTGTTAAAAATATGTTTACCTTGGAGGAGGGGACAATCAATTAAAAGCGTAAAAGCGTTGAAAATCTCATGCCGATGGCGGGGAGGTTTCAAGGTTAAATAAATCTCTTCGCGGATGAATACACGGCGAGGAGAAGAAATACAATGTAATAGAATCTTAGGGGGATGAGACTGCCGCGGATCGCGCGGCAGTCCTTTTACTATATGCTATGGTGGAATATGTTTGTCAGAGGGAGCGCTTTTGCGCGGCGGGGACCGAGCTCCTTCGCTGTCGAATCACAGTGCCGAGGATCGAGGGAAAGGATGCGATCAACAAATTTTACGGAGAGCTTGCCCGTCGGGTATATCGCTTTTGTAAAACCGATTTGCTCAAAAGAGCAACGGAAGCTTTTGAAAATGATACGGATCCCAAAAAGCATTTTCGTTTTTCGGCGTATTTTTATATTCTGGAGTGTCAGGTTACATGTGAAACCGAGGAGCTTTTATCGGTGCGAATGGAAAGTAAGCTTGGAAGACGGGGCGGAGCGCCGCTGCTGAAATATGCCAATGATGCCCACACATGGCGCCTGCGAGAGGAGACACTGCTGCCTCCCCGACAGATCGTTGAAGAGTTAAGCGCTCGTCCTATGCCCAAAGGGCTGCAAAAAAAAATAAAAGGGATCTTGATTTCCGATGAAAAGCTTATTCTTTGCGTGGATAATTCGTGGGAGGAATGGGAAATCATAAAAAATGCATAAAAAAAGACTTTGATTAATAGAACTGAGGAAAAATATTTATGCAAAACGTTAAAAATATGACAAAGCACTTGAAAAAAAAGAAATAATATGATATGATAATATTTATAGTATGTATTTATAATATAATTGTATGGCATTCATTTTTGCAGGTGCGGATAAGAGAGATTTCGTGTGCTTTTAACGAAAGAATCAGCGTACGCGCGTGCAAAGAAAGACAAAAACCTTTTAATGGAGGCGATGAATTTTGTCAAAGGAAGTAATACTCAAAATCAAACAAACCGAGGCGGAAGCGGAAAAGATCCGCTCCGACGCGTCAGATCGGGCAAAGGAAAAGCTTCGTAACGCGGAGGTGCTGGGAATGGCGCTTTGCGAAAAAGCTGAAAATGATGCCGTGCGGGAAAACGCGGAGAAATTACGGCTGACACGGGAGAAAGCGGAGGAGCTTCTGGAAAGAAGCCGCCAAGAGGCACAAAAGGAAAAAGACCGCTTGCGCGCCCAAGGGGCACCCTATATGGGTGATGCGGTGAGATTGATCATCGGAGGAATATTTGAAAAATGTCAGTAAGTAAAATGAAAAAGCTGACGGTGTTTGCCTATAAGGATGAATCGGATGCGTTGGTTAAGCGGTTGGTTCGCCTGAGGTGCGTGGATATCGGGGTCGCAGAGAGCTATGCGCAGGGCAGTGCCTTGGCAATGGCGCGCTACAATTGCGATGCGGAGCGGTCCGCTCTGGAAAACACGGTGGCAAATATCAATGAGACGATAACAGTCCTAAACCGTTATTCCACAAAAAAACGAAGCCTGTTTCACCCGAAAACACGAATCAATACGGAAGAATTCTTATCGGATGGCTCTGCCGAGGCGGCAAGGAAAGCTGTAGAGGATACCCTCCGTCTCTCTGCCAGAAAGGGAGAGCTTCAAGGTGAGCTGGCAAAGCTTTCGGCAATGAAAATGGCGGCGCTTCCTTATGAGCCTTACGACGCTCCCTTGGGACTTGAGGGCACCGAATCTACCGATATCCTGCTGGGCGTGCTTCCCGTAGGATGCGATCTGGATATTCTCGGCAAGGCACTGTACCGCGCGGGAGCCATCGCGGAATTGCTCACGTCGGATAAAACAGGAAAGTATGTGGCAATCATCTGCTGTAAAGACGATACCGACGGAATTCGTTCCTTGCTGTCCTCTAACGGATTTGTGGGAGCGGCCTTCCGTGGGGTGAACGAGACGGCACGGGCATATATCAATCGGCTGAGAAAAAATATGGACGAGCTGGCAAAAGAGGCGGAAACAATAGAGATACGTCTTTCAGCGCTTGCCGATGGGCTGGAGCTGGTGGAGATCCTGTATGATATCGAGCAGACGAGCTTGACCGCCGTTGCGCAAAAGCAAAAAATGGTGGCGACAGACCGAACGGTCATGCTAAGCGGTTGGGTTCCCGTCACAGCGGCGGAACGGGTAACAGAGGTGCTGGACCGTGTTTCCTGCGCCTATGAGCTGACAGAGCCCAAGGTAGACGATAATCCTCCCATTCTGCTTGAGAATAACGGCTTTGCGGCAAATTTCGAGTGGGTGTTGGGAATGTACTCCTATCCGCTGTACGGAAAGTTTGATCCTACCTTTATTATGAGTATTTTTTACTTCATAATCTTCGGTATAATGTTTGCCGACGCGGGATACGGACTGGTTTTGATCCTTGCGTGCTTTGGCGGTGTCAAGCTTCTGCATCCGTCCAAAAGCATGGAGCGGTTTCTGAAAATGTTTGGGTACTGCGGAATCTCATGCGTCATTTTCGGGGTTCTCTTCGGCGCCTATTTTGGAGATCTGCCGATTGCGATCATGAAAAACATGCTGGGAATTCCCGAGGCTGAATTGCCCAATTTGGCACTTCTCGGCTCCTCGGCGGCAAATGTGGCGGTGCTGTTTGACCCCCTGCAAAACCCCATGGGCTTTTTGGTGGTCTCTCTCGGAATCGGAGCGGTCCATTTGATCGCGGGAATGGCGGTCAAATTTGTAATTCTTTGCCGTGAGGGCTTGGTGCTTGACGCCATTTTCGATATCGGCGCGTATTGGCTGCTCTTCTTGGGTGTTGCGTTGATCTTCCTTGTGCCCGCTGTTGGCATTTGGGTAACCGTCGGGGGAGCGTTGCTTATCGTGCTGACCCATGGCAGAGCGGAAAAAAATATTGTGATGAAGCTCTTAAAAGGGCTGCTTGGATTGTATGACCTGATCAATTATGTGTCAGACCTGTTGTCTTATTCCCGTATTTTGGCGTTGGGACTGGCGGCTGGCGTCATCGCGCAGGTCGTTAACATTCTAGGAACCATGGGAGGACCGTCGGTGGGAGGCTTTATCGGATTGGTGATAGCCTTCTGTATCGGACATCTTCTCAATATCGCGATCAACGTTTTGGGAACCTTCGTGCATACCTCGCGCTTGCAGTATATCGAGTTCTTTAATAAATTTTACGAGGACGGCGGCGTGGCGTTCGAGCCCGCGGTGCCCTCGGATAAATATACCGAAGAGTAAAATTATTAAAAGCAATTAATAAACAATAACAACAATAACAAAGGAGAATGAAAACAATGACATTCGGCGAACTGATGAATCAGATTTTTACAGGCAATAACATCGCGCTTTTGGGCGCGGCATTGGCAGCGGCACTGGCAGGAATGGGAAGCGCCAAGGGCGTAGGCTTGGTAGGCGAGGCAGCCTCCGGTCTGCTTTCCGAGGATCCCTCAAAATTTGGTAAGGCATTGATCTTGCAGGCACTTCCGGGTACACAGGGAATCTATGGCTTGATCACAGCGTTCCTGATCATCTTCAAAATGGGTATTCTCGGCGGAGACCCCGTTTCCCTCACAGTGGGACAGGGCGCGTACTTCCTTATGGCATCTCTTCCTATCGCCATCGTTGGTTACTATTCGGGAATCAAACAGGGTAAGGTCGCCGCTTCGGGTATCTCCTTGATCGCGAAGCGTCCCAAAGAGGTTGGTAAGGCAATCACATCCGCGGCATTGGTTGAGACATACGCGATCTTCGCGGTTCTTGTATCCCTCTTGCTCGTTCTTTTCGCTAAGATCTGATCATCGGGCAATCAAATAAAGTGAGAGAACAAACAAAATGCCGCGATAGCGGCAGAGGAGGCCATAAATGATAGGCTTAAGCAAAATTACAGATAAAATATTGGCAGAGGCACAGGCACAGGCGGACGCGAAAATGGCAGAAGCGGATGCGAAGTGCGCGGAGATCGGCAGAGAATACGATCAAAAGGCAGCGCAGATCCGCGCGCAAATCGATGAGCAGACCAAACGGGAAGCGGCAGAGATCGTGTCACGTGCTAAGTCAAGCGAAGCAATGCTGCGCAGAAATACAGCATTGGAGGCAGAGAGCGAAATGATCGACGAAGCCTTTGAGATGGCACGGAAGGAGATCTTAAATCTTTCAAACGAGCGCTATCTGGAAATGCTTCTTATGCTTTTAAGCTCCGCGCTTCGCAGACAGGCTGAGGATGAGAAGCTCAGTCGTGAGCTGTATGGAGAAGGGGAGGATGCTCCTCAGTCCGATCGATATGAGGTCATTCTCAACCTCCGTGACCGTGAACGTTGCGGAGAGGCGCTGATCAAAGAGATCGGGGTGAGAATGGGAAAAGAAAATAAGGCTATGACAGAAAAGCTGGCACTGTCAGAGGAAACAGCTATGATCGATGGCGGGCTGATCCTGCGCTACGGCGATATTGAGATCAATTGCTCGCTGAAGGCACTGTTCGCGCAGATTCGCCCCGAGCTGGAAGCAAAGGTGAAGGGAAGATTGTTCCCGGAAAAGGCGGGAAAAGCGGGAAAGGCTGAGAAAACAGAAAAGACAGAAGCCACAGAAAAGAAAGGTTGATTCGCATGGCGGGTAAATACAAAGAAACCGACTATATGTACGGCTCAGCGAGAGTTCGCGCGCTGGAGGGCTTGTTGGTCGGAAGGGAAAGGCTGGAGCATATGCTTGAGGCAAAAAGCTCCTCGGATATACTTGCGAGCTTACCCGATTATGGCTTTGAGTTGATTTATGACCGTGAAGGGGAATCAGAATCCTTGCGCAGAGAGGATAGCTTGCTCAGTGTCCTGTCAAAGGGCTATGAGGAGCTTGACCGCATGACACAGGAATCGGGCTTTACCGACTTTTTGCGCTATTCCTATGATGCCAATAACATAAAATCCGTCATCAAATGCTTTTCGAGGGGCATTTCCCCCGATGGGATGCTGTTCGAGAGCCTGGGCACCGTTTCGGTTCCAATGCTGAAGGAAGCGTTTGAAAAGAAGGAATATGGGATGTTCCCCGCGGCAATGGCAAAGGCGATCCCCGAAGCGGAGGAAAGCTTTGCGAAAACGGGAAATCCGCAACAGGTCGATCTTATCATTGACCGTGCCTGCTATGCGGATATGCTAAGCGCCGCCAAGAGACTGAACGTTCCCTATGCGGTGCGGTTGGTGGAATCGAGAATCGACCTGACGAATCTTCTTATCTGCGTGCGGTTGATCCGAATGAAGCTGGGTGCCGCGGCTATTCCGTTTTTCAAAGAGACAGCGCTGGAGGGAGGATCCTTGGAGCTTTCCGCGCTGGAGGAAGCCATTGGCACCGGCGAAGGAAGGCTGGCAGAGTATTTGGCATATACGAAATATTCCGCGCTGTCACCTACCCTTGAGAGCGCGGGGTCGCTGAGTGTTCTGGAAAAGCAATCCGATGATTTGTGGATGAGCATGGCAAAGGAGGCAAAATATGTGCCCTTCGGTGCCGAGGTTTTGTTAGGATATGCTGTCGCTTTGGAGTATGAGATAAAAAATATACGAATTATTCTTGCCGGAAAGGACGCAAGGCTTGCGTCGGAGGAAATTCGGGAAAGATTAAGGGAAAGCTATGTATAAGATCGGAATTATCGGAGAAAGGGACAGCGTGCTTGGCTTTATGGCACTGGGCTTTTCGGTCCATGAGGCGAAGGATACCGCCGAGGCAGAGAAAAAACTGCGTGAGCTGGTGAAAAGCGGCGAATATGCCGTGATCTATCTGGTGGAGAATTTCGCCATGGAGCTGGAAGACGAACTGGCGAAATATAAGGATATGCCCCTTCCCGCCATAACGGTGATACCGGGGAGAACGGGAAGCCGAGGCTATGGCATGGCAAATATCAAGAACGCGGTAGAACGCGCTGTCGGCGCGGATATTCTGTTCAAAGAGGATTAAAGAATTAACGGAGGGATCCGATACGATCCAAAAAGATTCGAAAAAGATCCGAAAAAAACTTAATAGGTATCCATGGAGGTTTATATGATTGAAGGAAAGATACTGAAGGTTTCGGGACCGCTGGTCATTGCCGAGGGAATGAGAGAGGCAAATATGTTCGATGTGGTACGCGTGGGAGAGAAGCGCCTCATCGGAGAGATCATCGAGATCCACGGCGACCGAGCCTCTATTCAGGTATATGAGGAAACAGCAGGCATCGGACGTGGAGATAAAGTCGTGTCTACGGGAGCTCCCCTGTCTGTTGAGCTGGGCCCGGGACTGATCACTAATATTTACGACGGAATCCAACGTCCTCTTGAGGCAATGAGAGAAAAATGCGGCTCTAATATTACAAAGGGAATCGATGAGCCCGCGCTAGACCGAAGCAAAAAATGGCACTTTACGCCTACGCTTAAATTTGGCGATATGGTTCAGGGGGGCGACATCTACGGAACGGTACAGGAATCCGAGGTGTTAACGCATAAAATTATGGTTCCCCCAAATAAAAAGGGAATGGTGGTAGAGCTGCACGAGGGAGATTTCCGTGTCACCGATCGAATCGGAAAGCTGAAGCTGGAGGACGGAACCATTGAGGAAATTTTTCTTATGCAAAAGTGGCCCGTCCGTGTGGCAAGACCCTATGCGCAAAAGCTGCCGCCTGTGGAGCCTATGATATCGGGTCAGCGAGTTATTGACGCGCTGTTCCCAATTGCCAAGGGAGGAACCGCCTGTGTTCCCGGACCCTTCGGCTCAGGTAAAACAGTGGTGCAGCATCAGCTGGCAAAATGGAGTGACGTGGATCTGGTGGTCTATATCGGATGCGGTGAACGCGGAAATGAAATGACCGACGTTCTTCGTGAATTTCCCGAGCTTACCGACCCCCGAACAGGAAAATCCCTGATGATGCGCACGGTTCTCATCGCCAATACCTCCGATATGCCCGTAGCGGCACGTGAGGCATCCATCTATACAGGAATTACCATTGCGGAATACTATCGGGATATGGGTTATTCGGTTGCCGTTATCGCCGACTCCACTTCCCGTTGGGCAGAGGCGCTGCGTGAAATGTCGGGACGCTTGGAGGAAATGCCCGGAGAAGAGGGATATCCCGCGTACCTTACCAGCCGATTGGCACAGTTTTACGAGCGTGCGGGTAAGATCGTGTGCCTCGGAAGCGAGGGCAGAGAAGGCGCGTTGTCCGCAATCGGTGCCGTATCTCCTCAGGGAGGCGATATTTCCGAGCCTGTTACTCAGGCAACCTTGCGTATCGTAAAGGTATTCTGGGGCTTGGACGCGTCCTTGGCATACCGACGTCATTTCCCCGCGATCAACTGGCTGAACTCCTATTCTCTATACCGAGACCGCTTGTCGGGATGGTTTGGAGAGCACGTGTCCAAGGCATGGATGGAAAACACAGGAAGATTGCTGAAAACACTGCAAATAGAAAGTGATTTGCAGGAGATTGTAAAATTGGTAGGTATGGATGCCCTATCGGCGGAGGACCGACTGACCTTAGAGGTGGCACAGTCCATCCGAGAGGATTTTCTCCAGCAAAATGCCTTTGAAGAGGACGATAGCTTTACACAGCTTGATAAGCAGGACGCGCTGATCTCGCTGATCTTCTCCTTTGGCGATAAGGCGCAAAAGGCGGTTGACGCAGGCGCGGATATTCAAAAGCTGTCCGAATTGCCCGTAAGAGAGAGGATCGGACGAGCTAAATCGGTGCCCTATACCCGATATAAAGAGGAATACGCGAAAATTGACGCGGAGATAACCGAGCAGATCGAAGCCCTGTTGGCAGAGAAAAGCGAATAATAACGAATAAGACGGAAGGATAATCGTTATGATCAGAGAATACAGAACAATAGAAGAGGTTGCAGGACCTCTGATGCTGGTAAAACAGGTAGAGGGTGTCAAATACGACGAGCTGGGTGAGATCGAGCTTCCCAATGGGGATATCCGACGTTGCCGAGTTTTGGAGGTCAACGGACGGAATGTACTGGTGCAGCTGTTTGAATCCAGCGCGGGCTTGAACCTTGCGCAAAGTAAGGTCCGCTTTTTGGGACACGGCGTGGAGCTTCCCGTATCTCATAATATGCTGGGACGTGTCTTTAACGGAATGGGCGAGCCCATCGACGGAGGCGCAAAGATTATACCAGAAAAAAATTTGGACATTAACGGAACTCCCATCAATCCGGCGGCACGGTATTATCCGTCGGAGTTCATCCAGACAGGAGTTTCCACCATCGACGGATTGAATACATTGGTAAGAGGACAAAAGCTTCCGATCTTCTCAGGCTCGGGTCTTCCTCACGCTAACCTTGCGGCGCAGATTGCCCGACAGGCGAAGGTGCGCAATTCCGATTCCAAATTCGCGGTAGTTTTTGCGGCTGTGGGCATTACCTTTGAGGAAGCGGACTTCTTTATTTCCGACTTTAAGAAAACGGGAGCCATTGACCGTACCGTGCTGTTTATCAATTTGGCATCCGATGCGGCAATCGAAAGAATCTCAACGCCTCGTATGGCATTGACAGCGGCAGAGTATCTGGCATTTGAATGTGATATGCATGTGCTGGTAATCATTACGGATATTACCAACTACGCGGAGGCATTGCGAGAGGTGTCCGCCGCGCGAAAAGAGGTTCCCGGAAGAAGAGGATACCCCGGTTACCTGTATACCGACTTGGCGGGAATGTATGAAAGAGCGGGAAGAAAAATGGGATCGGAGGGATCCATCACCATGATTCCGATCTTGACAATGCCCGAGGATGATAAAACACACCCGATTCCCGACTTGACAGGATATATTACCGAAGGACAGATCATTCTTTCCCGTGAAATGTACCGAAAGGGATATATGCCCCCCGTGGATGTTTTGCCCTCCCTGTCCCGATTGAAGGATAAAGGAATCGGCGAGGGAAAAACACGAGAGGACCATGCGGGAACCATGAATCAGCTTTTCTCCAGCTATGCGAGAGGAAAGGAAGCAAAGGAGCTGATGGTGGTATTGGGAGAAGCGGCGCTGACACCGATGGACCGCCTATACGCGAAATTTGCCGATGCCTTTGAGGAAAAATATATTAATCAGGGCTTTTACGAAAACAGAACCATTGAGGAAACCTTGGATCTTGGCTGGGAGCTTCTCTCTATTTTGCCGAAGAGCGAGATGAAGAGAATCAAACCCGAATTGGTGGAAAAGTATTGGCGGGTAAAATAAGACGTAAGATCAAAACCCAACAGGGAAAAGCCAAGTCCGCGGGGACAGAAAAGAACAAGGTTAGAAAGGATCAAGAACTATGGCTGAGATCAGAGTCAATCCCACCAGAATGGAGCTGAAAAAGCTTCAGGGAAGATATACGACTGCCAGAAGAGGACATAAGCTTCTTAAGGATAAGCGGGATGAGCTGATGAAGCAGTTTCTGGACGTAGTCCGAGAGGATAAGGAGCTGCGTGAAAAGGTGGAGAAGGCGTTGTCAACCTTCTACCGCGGCTTTACGGTAGCCAGCGCGTCAGGTAACTCCCGTATGCTGGAGGAGGCGCTGATCTGCCCGAAAACCGAGGCGAGTCTTAGGGTCTCTTATAAGAATATGATGAGCGTTACGGTTCCGGCGTTTGAAATGAACGTTTCGGGAGACGCGGTGAGAGAGGGCTTCAATTACGGACTTGCCTTTACCTCGGGAGAGCTGGACGTGTCCATTCGGGAGCTGAACGGCATCCTGACCGATATTTTGCGTATGGCAGAGCTTGAAAAAACAGCGCAGCTGCTGGCGGAGGAGATCGAAAGAACACGCCGCCGAGTCAATGCTCTGGAATATATCATGATGCCTCAGTATCTGGCGGCAATCAAATCCATAAAGATGAAGCTGGATGAAAACGAGAGAGGAAATACTACACGCTTGATGAAGGTCAAGGATATGATGATCAAGGAACAGCTGGAAAAAAAGAATGAGGAAGAAGAGTGATCTTCCTACAAGCTCATAAAAGCATAGAAAGGCTCATAAAAGTAAAAAGGTTGTCTCGCAAGTGAAGGAGACAACCTTTTTTATTTGCGGTAAGAAAAATCCAAGGCTTGAGCGTATAGCGTAGAAGTGTATTATTTCTCGGGAAGATAGCCGTAATGCTTGCCCTTTTTGAAGAAAAACATTGCCGAGATCCCTAAAGCCAATAATTCGGAGGAGACCGCCGACAGCCAAATGCCATCCAGCTGAAGGAAAACGGGAAGAAGAAAAACCGAAACCGCTTGGAAAAGAAACATTCTTAAAAAAGAGATTGTTGCCGATACACCGCCGTTTCCTAAAGCGGTAAAGAAGGAGGAAGCAAAAATATTAAAGCCGGCAAAAATGTAACATAAGGAGTATACCATAAAGGCACGCTTGGTCATGGCAAACAGAGCGGGGTCATACCCGACAAAAATGCTTGATAGGGGAAAGGAAAGCAGCTCGGCAAGGAAGGTCATGCCAATGCCGAAGAAAAAAATAAAAACGAGACTTTTTTGAATCAGATTTTTAAGCTCAGCCGTGTTTCGCGCTCCGTAATGATAGCTGATAATGGGAGCGCAGCCAATGGAATATCCGATAAAAATAGCAATAAAAATAAAGCTGACGTACATGATTACGCCAAACGCGGCAATGCCGTCCTCTCCGGCAAAACGCATCAGCTGAAAATTATACAGCATGTTGATAAAGGACATGGAAAGATTGGTCATCAACTCCGAGGAGCCGTTGGTAAAGGTCTTTATCAGTGCTTTTGAATCAAATTTGGTTCGTGTCAGACGTAAAAGACTTTTGTTTTTCGGATTGATAAAATAGATCAAAGGAACTACACCCCCAACACCTTGGCTGATCGCCGTGGCAAGAGCGGCACCTTCAATGCCCATGTGAAAGGGAACAATTAATACAAAATCCAGCACCATATTGGTAATGCCGGCGGCAACAGTAATAATCAAGCCTAAGGTAGGCTTTTCCGCCGTGATCAAAAAGCTCTGAAAAAGATTTTGGAGCATAAAGGGGATCAGCGCGGCTAAAATGATCCTTCCATAGGAAACACAAGCTTCAAGCATTTCTCCTCTCGCGCCTAAAAGGGAGGAAATGGGACGAAGCAGAAGAATTCCCGTAAGGGTAAGCAGAATACCGCA
Organism: Eubacteriales bacterium; assembly: GCA_045537595.1. Taxonomy (GTDB): domain Bacteria; phylum Bacillota; class Clostridia; order Oscillospirales; family CAG-272; genus HGM12713. The sequence continues at coordinate 7,591 of JAZSPS010000025.1, read as the reverse complement.
AAGAATCGTGACATAAACCAATAAGGAAAAGGAGCGCACCGCGCGGGGATGGTCTCCCTCACCCAAAGCCTTGGCAACCAAAGCGCTTCCTCCCGCGCCGATCATAAAGCCCAAGGCACCGAAGATCATAAGAAAGGGCATGATCAAATTAATGGCGGCAAAAGAGGTTTTCCCAACAAAATTGGAAACAAACAGACCGTCCACCACACCGTATATTGAGGTAAAGATCATCATAACAATGGAGGGAAGCACAAAGCGAAATAACCTGCCATATGTGAAGTGATCGGATAATCGAACTCGCATAAATACTCCAAAAAACAAAATAGAGCCATAAAAATATGGCATAGAACAGTATAACACGGAAAAGAGGAAATGTCAATAAAAAGAGGCTGACACATTTAAGAAAATCCGGAAAATCAAGAATTTTCTTAATGGGTCAGCCAATTGATTAATTTAAAATGATAATAAATTGAATATACCGTTATAGATAATTATTCAACGGTTACCGATTTTGCCAAATTTCTCGGTTTGTCAACATCCAAGCCCTTGAGGGCAGAAACGTGATAAGCAAGAAGCTGCAGCGCGGTCGCCGCGGGGAAGGGCATCAAAATCTCGTCAATGGAGGGAAGAATTACCTGCTCGTCGCAAGGGATATCATAACGGGAGGCAAGCTCCTCGGTGGTAATGGCAATAACCAAAGCGCCGCGGGACTTGACCTCGCGAATACCGCTGACGGTTTTTTCACAAATTTTTGAAACGGTGGCAAGGGCAATAACGGGGATTCCGTCAGTGATCAAAGAAATGGTTCCGTGCTTCAGTTCCCCGGCGGCATAGGCCTCGCTGTGAATATAGGAAATTTCCTTTAGCTTTAAAGAGCCCTCGGTACAGAGGGAGTAGTCCATGCCTCTTCCAATATAAAAGATATGCTCCGAAGCAACGAGACGGCTGGCAATATCGTATAAACGGTCATTCAGCTTGAGTGTCCGGGAGATGACCTTTGGAAGGTCGTGAAGCATGGAGGCACATATCCGGCTTGCGGCTTCCTCTGTCATTTTTCCATGGACTAAAGCCATGCGAATGGCAAAGAGATAGAGCAGGGAGCATTGAACGCTGTAAGCCTTGGTGCTGGCAACCGCGATTTCAGGGCCCGCCCAGGTGTAAAGAACGCTGTCAGCCTCCCGAGCCACGGAAGATCCTATTACATTTACAATGGCTAAAGTGTAAATGCCCTGTGCCTTGGCATGCCGCAGGGCGGCTAAGGTGTCCGCTGTTTCGCCTGACTGAGAAAGAAGAATTACCAGATCGTCAGGGCGTAAAATCGGATCGCGGTAGCGAAACTCACTGGCAATTTCCACATTGACGGGAACACGGGCAAGCTTTTCGATAATCGCTTTTCCAACCAGACCTGCATGCATGGCAGTGCCGCAAGCGACAATGTGAATGCCGGTAAAGCGGGAAAGAAATTCGCCATCCAAACGGTCAATGCCAAAATAGGGGAGACCGTCTTTTATCCGAGGCTCCAAGGTTTTGCGCAAAGCATCAGGCTCCTCATGGATCTCCTTGATCATAAAATGAGAGTATCCGCCCTTTTGCGCCTGTTCCACATTCCAATCCACTTCCTCAAGAATTTGGGAAATCGTCTCTCCCCGATCATTGTAAAATTCCACCTTATCCCCGGAGAGCTTGGCGATAACGCCTTCCTCTAAACGGTAATAGGAGCGGGTGTACCTTAAGATCGCGGGGATGTCAGAGGCGATAAAGCTGCCCGACGCATCGTGAGCAACGATCAGAGGACTGTCCTTCCGAATGGCAAAGATCGTGCCGTCAATGTCCTTAAACATAATTCCAAAGGCGTAAGAACCGCGAATTACCTTGCAGGTACGGCGAATGGCATCCAAGGGATCATGCGTTTGGACGTAAAACATATCCAAAAGCTTAGCCGCGCGTTCGGTGTCTGTCTCCGAAACAAAGGAGTAGCCGGCACCGATCAAAATTTCGCCGATTTCGGCATAGTTTTCAATAATACCGTTGTGAACCAGAGAGAGACGCTCCGTGGAATGAGGATGGGAATTGATGTCGGAGGGCTCGCCGTGGGTTGCCCAACGGGTGTGACCAATACCACAGGTGGCGAAGATCTCGGCGGAAGCGGCGATCTTATCCTCCAAAACCGAAAGACGTCCCTTGGCTTTGAGGGTGTTGATCTCCCGACCCTCTCGGATAGCGATTCCCGCGGAGTCGTATCCGCGGTATTCAAGGGTTTTCAAGCCTTCCAAAAGAATGGGAACACTTTTTTGTTCCCCGGTGTAACCAATAATACCACACATAGCTTTAACAATCGCATTGATCGTATAAGAATATACAATTTTCAATGAGCGTGATTTCGCATAGGGTTTGTTTTGCGGTTACCCGCATATTTGGTCTATGCCTGCGACAGTATTCCTCTGCCGATGGAGCATCCGCCGAATTTTCGATCACTCCATACCTCGTTAACCGCCAAAGCGGTCTGGCGCTTGCTGTTAAGTGAGACGGCTGAACAATCAAAGATTCCCCAGCCGATCCGTAATGACCTGAGCTACATTATTTGCGATCCGCTGGATCTGCTCGGCATCCATACCCTCTACCATTACACGCATCAAAGGCTCGGTGCCGGAGGGACGAACCACAATGCGGCCGGATTTTCCAAGCTCAGCCTTCGCCTCTTCCATAGCGCGGTTGACCTCGGGATCGTTGTAGAAAGCGATTTTTCCTTCGGCAGAAATGGTGAGGTTGACCATGGTTTGGGGATAGCGTGTCATAACAGACGCAAGCTGAGAAAGGGGCTTTCCTTCCATTTTCATCATGGTTAAAAGCTGGGTAGCGGTCAGCTGTCCGTCGCCTGTGGTTGCGAAATCACGGAAAATAATATGCCCCGATTGCTCTCCGCCAAAGGAGTAATTCTCCAAAAGCATTTCCTCAAGAACATAACGGTCGCCTACCTTTGTGGCAACAAAGCGGAGATCATTTTCCTCGCAGAACTTTCCAAAGCCAAAATTGGTCATGATGGTTCCGACAACCGTGTTGCGGTTCAGCTTTCCTCTGTTTCTGAGATCCAAGGCACAGATTGCCATGATCATGTCGCCGTCAATCAAATTGCCCTTTTCATCCACGCAAAGACAGCGGTCCGCGTCTCCGTCAAAGGCAATACCGCAGTCCAGCTTGTTTTTCACAACATATTCCGCAAGGGATTCCATGTGGGTGGAGCCGCAGTCGCGGTTAATGTTGATCCCGTCGGGAGCGCTGTGCAGAATATGTACATCCGCACCCAACTCACGGAACAGGGTAGGAGCGGATACCGATGCCGAACCGTTTGCGCAGTCGATGGCAATGTGAAGTCCGTCCAAGCAGTAGTAGGCGGAGCTCTTGATATGAGCAATGTAATCCTTTACCGCGTCGGTAGCATAGGTCAGCTTGCCAACCTCACCGCCAACAGGGGTAGCCATGGTGCGGATCTTGTCAAGAACGATCTCCTCGATCCTTTCCTCTAACATATCGGGGAGCTTCAAACCGTTTCCGCTAAAGATTTTAATTCCGTTAAATTCCGCGGGGTTGTGAGAAGCGGAGATCATAACACCCGCATCCGCCTTGTATTTGCCAACCAAATAAGCTACCGCGGGGGTTGGAACAACACCAAGCTTGATAACATCAGCGCCAACAGAGCAAAGTCCCGCGATCAAAGCGGCACTCAGCATATCCGAGGAAGCTCGGGTATCACTTCCGATAACAAAGGTAGGTCTGCGGCGGCAGCCGTCAGCCAGCACCGTAGCTGCGGCACGGCCGATCTCCATGGCACGCTCACAGGTCAACTCGGTATTAGCAATTCCACGGACACCGTCGGTTCCAAAAAGTCTTCCCATAATCAGTATTTCCTCTCTTTCATCATTTTATTTTGCGTTATTTTTTGGCTCTTGCCGTTTGGGTACAATGCAGTCGGCAGACTTAAAAATGGAGTTGGGAGGGATAACGCCCCGCACGGACGATAAAGGATAGATATTGGTATTTCTTCCTACCACCGTACCGGGATTGAGTACACTGTTGCAGCCCACCTCAACAAAATCTCCCAGACATGCCCCAAACTTCTTCAAGCCGGTTTTTAATGAATCGGAGGGGGTGTGTACACAAATGGGCGATTTGTCGCTTTTTACATTGGAGGTAATAGCACCGGCACCGGTATGGGAGCAGTAACCGAGAATGGAATCACCAATGTAGTTGAAATGGGGAACCTGTACGTTGTCAAACAAAATGGCGTTCTTTAACTCACAGGAATTTCCCACAACACAGTTCTCCCCAACCAAAACGGCACCGCGGATGTACGCGCAGGTACGTACCTCAGTCCCTTTTCCGATAATGGTCGGACCGCAGATCACAGCGCTGGGAGCGATCTTGGCATCCTTGGCGATCCATATCTCGTCGGCAGGGGAATCGTAATCCTCGGGGGAAAGGGATTTGCCCAGCTCACGGATAAAATCCTTAATGCGGGGTAAAGCCATCCAAGGATACTCACAGTCCGAAAGAAGCTCTCGTGCCATTGTATGCGAAAGATCATAAAGCTGTTCGGTTTTGATCATAATCATTGTTTCTCCTTTCTTTTCGTATTTTATATAAAACCCTGTTGGGATTTTATCAAAAGAGATTATCGAGCGGAGGACAGATATTCCTCCAAGCATATACCGGAAAAATGGATTTCTGATGCCGCTTGCCTGCCGACAAAACGGTAGTGCCAGGGCTCATAGTCGTATTGGGTAACGGATACCTTATCCTCGGGATAGCGAAGAATAAATCCAAATCGGTAAGCGTTTTCGGATAGCCAGACAAAAGCGGCGGTCTCCTCAAAAACATCATCCACAACTCCCCCAATGGAATCGGTGGTAAAATCAAGACAAAGACCTGTCTGATGCTCACTTTCACCGGGTCGGGCGGAATAGGCGGATGCCGCGGCTTCCGCCTCCTCACGGGACATTCCCTCTGCCATGTGGTCCGAAACATATTTGTTGTATAAATTATTTTGATAGGAGTAGGAGCGGTAAGAGCTTGTCACATAAATATCGGTCAGACCCACCGCCTCCATTTCCCGCATCATGGCGTAAAGCGCATTGGCGGCATCGGCGCGAAGCTGTTGAGCCTCACCGTCCGTGGCACAGGTCAAAACCGTAAGATCAGAGGGCTCATAATTATTGCCCAAGGGATTTTGCTTGTTGGTCAAAACCAAATGCTCCGAGGTGATGCTGTCTAAAAAAGCGGATATGTCAAAAAGATAGCTGTATTCATAAACAGGCGGCTCCGTCAGAGAAGGAAGAAGGGTAAATTGGTCGGCGTTGAATAAAATATTCGCGGCAACCTTGTTGTCAAGATCTCCGTCATATACATGATAATCCCGCTTGACGGTTAGGGTGTTGGAGGAGGTGTTCAGACGGAAACGCAGACCCGAAGAGACGGTCTTGATCAAAAAATCATAAGGAACCAAGCATTGGTCTCCATAGAATAACGCCTTCGCGGTGACCTTTTCCGTGCCGTGGAGAGGAGTAACGACCATTTCCACACGGTTTCCGTTGATGATGGCGATCTCACTGTTATTTTCAAATAAAAGGTAATTGTCCTCTGCCGCGGTAAATTGATAGCCGGTTTGGGTTTTGCCGATGATCATGTCACCGAATTTGGCGATCTTGTTCATGTCCACATAAAAAACACCGTCATAAACCGCATCATTGTATGGAACCGTATACGGCTTTTCTTCGCCTAAAAGGATGGTAAAATCCGACTTGTTCGGTCGGCTGTTCAAATAAGAAAACAGCATGGCGATCCCGCAGGCAATGCCGATCAGAAGCGCGACGGCAATGATAATGCAGGCGGCAGTCAGAGCCTTGTTCTTTTTGATAAATCGGCGCAGGCGGGCTCGATCGGAGGTGTCATGAGGAGGGAGCTTGCTGCGATCCTCCACGGACTGCCTCGCGGTTGCCCGAAACATTGCCAATTCCTCGGGAGAGAGGGCATCCTCTCGGTCAGAATTTTCAGCGAAAGACTTTTTTTTCTTTTTCATTCTATGAGAAAACCTTTCGTTTTTATTTCTCCGAATTTAAATTTACGGCTTGTTCTCAATTACAATAAAAAACGGAGAGGTGGGGGAATTCAAAATGTTGATCCGAGTGGCACAAACCTTGTGTCGGGAAAGGGAAGAAAGATATTCGCAGATCATCCTTCCCTCTGCCTCACCCTCCGCGTGCCCCGGATAGACCGCTACCAGAATGATAGCGTCACGGTCCATCAGATCAATAGCCGCCTCAATGGCGGGAAGGGTGGTGGAGCGCATGGTGGTTACGGTTTTGTCACTTCCGGGTAAATAACCTAAATTGAACATTCCCGCCTTAATGGGAACATCCACATATTTTTTTACATTGTGGTGGGAGTCAAGGATCAGGGTGCAGTTGTCAGGACAGCCCGCCGCGCGTAAATGCTCAGAGGTGGAGGCAAGAGCCATTTCCTGTACATCAAAGGCAAAAACATGACCGAGAGGTCCTACGGTCTTGGAAAGAAATTCGGTGTCATGTCCGTTCCCCATGGTAAAATCAACGGCAATATCTCCCTCTTTTAAATGGGTCAAAATAAAATGTTTTTGTAAATCAAGCAGATCAATCATAGAATTTCCTTTTTCTGTGGTAATTATTAGAATATTAAAAAATTAAAAATTAAAACGGAGGAGAACAAATATGAAGCTCTGAATTATTGCTTTTTCTTTTCGGGGGGACGGTGAAGATCGCTGCGCAAGAAACGAATGGCGCGTTCCACGGCATCCTTAGAATCATACCAAGGCTCCTCATCGTATCGATAATCAAATTTTTTGCAAAACCAGCTGATGTCGCCGCTCAGCTTTTTCATGTAACCCTCGGTGATGGAGGCACAAGCCGTCCGGAATTCGGAAAAATTCTTTTTTGTAAGACGTTGGGAAGCATATTGAAGAACACGGCGGTAATGAGGCAGACAAAAATAAGGCTGAGCATCCAGCTTTTTTCGAAAATCCTCATCCTTTTCCCAAAGCAATACAGCGGTTTCGATCATGTGGGCAAAGTTAAATTCGATCCTTCTGCAAACATAACAGCTTTCCTCCAAAGCGGAAATACGTTTTATGGGCTTTTGGGCGGGAGCGGAAAAAAGACCGCCGTCATGGATTTCATCGGAAAGCTCCGCGAGATGGCTTTCCAAGGTTAATGCCATACCCAAACGGTTTTTGCGAACGAACATCATGTCATAATGGGTGCGGCAAAAGCCTTCCTTGTTGGTCTGGATGCGAACATCGGGCTCCATCATGGAAGCGCCGAGGATCAATTCCAGCTCGTTTGCCTCCAGTTTGCGGTAGATAGCGCACAGGGGACAGCCGCAGGCAGGCTCGTCACGGGAGGCCTCAAAGGCCTCGTTTACGGGTATGGTATAAATCTGTTCCATGAAAACCTCCGATTTTTTACAAATTCCTCTTGCTTTTTTGAGAAAAATCAGTTATACTATATAATACCATAGATCCGCGTAGATTGCAAGGGGTATGCTTAAATTTTTCTGCTATCCC
>JAZSPS010000051.1:0-29846 GCA_045537595.1 Eubacteriales bacterium | reverse complement strand
CCATCTTGTTAACATATGCCATACGCGGAACTCCGTATTTGTCTGCCTGACGCCATACAGTCTCAGACTGAGGCTCTACGCCGCCCTTTGCGCACAAAACGGTAACGGAACCGTCCAAAACACGGAGAGAACGCTCAACCTCAACGGTGAAGTCAACGTGTCCGGGAGTATCAATAATATTGATACGGTGGGTGTTTTCCTTCGCCGCCTTGGGATCGTCTTGATACTTTGTGTGCGCCCAGAAACAGGTGGTAGCGGCAGAAGTAATGGTAATTCCTCTCTCCTGCTCCTGTGCCATCCAGTCCATGGTTGCGGCACCCTCGTGGGTTTCACCGATCTTATGAGTTTTTCCTGTATAGAACAGAATTCTCTCGGTTGTTGTGGTTTTACCGGCATCGATGTGTGCCATGATACCGATATTTCTTGTTTTTTGAAGTGAATATTCTCTTGCCATTAAAGTTTCTCCTTAATTTTCTACTATTAATGACAGATTAATATCTGTAGTGTGCAAACGCCTTGTTTGCCTCTGCCATACGATGGGTTTCTTCTTTCTTCTTGAAAGCTCCGCCCATGCTGTTCTTAGCATCGATAATCTCGGCTGCCAAGCGCTCTGCCATGGTACGTTCGCCACGGTTTCTGGAATAAGCTACGAGCCAACGCAGACCAAGTGTCTGACGGCGCTCTGCTCTTACCTCCATGGGCACCTGATATGTCGATCCACCTACACGGCGAGCCTTGACCTCGAGGACAGGCATAACATTTTCAAGTGCTGCATTGAATGCATCCAGGGGATTTTCACCGGTTTTTGCTTCAATTGCGGAAAATGCGTCATAAACGATTTTCTGGGCAACGCCCTTCTTGCCGTCATACATAATGTTGTTGATAAGCTTAGTTACCAGCTTAGAATTGTACATAGGATCCGGCAATACGTCTCTTTTGGATATACGACCTCTTCTCGGCACTGTACTTCCCTCCTTCATTAATATTATGAATTCACAGGTACTCAAAAGCATTCTTCTGTAAGCGCACGTAAGCGATCGCAGTAAATAAACATCAAATTTACGAGAAATTTACGAGGATTTACTGAGAATGTACATGCGTTTCGTTTGCTTTATACCCTTTTGGACCTAATCTTTCTTATTGTTTCTTATTTCTTCTTAGGTCTCTTTGCGCCGTACTTGGAACGGCTCTGATTACGGTTTGCAACGCCCTGAGCGTCAAGTGCGCCGCGGATGATGTGGTAACGAACACCGGGCAGGTCACGTACTCTTCCGCCTCTGATCAGAACGACCGAGTGCTCCTGCAAGTTATGTCCGATTCCGGGGATGTAGGTGGTTGCATCCAAGCCGTTGGTCAAACGCACTCTCGCGATCTTACGAAGAGCAGAGTTCGGCTTCTTGGGGCTGGTGGTAGATACCTTTGTGCAAACGCCTCTTTTCTGGGGTGACGCCTGATCGGTAGGAGCATTATTCAGCGAGTTAAAGCCCTTCTGAAGAACAGGTGCTTTAGACTTGTAAATCTTGTCCTGACGACCTTGCTTGACAAGCTGGTTAAAGGTTGGCATTCTCCTTTTTTCCTCCTTCTTGTAAATTTCATGTTTATTTACAGACGCATAATATATGCGATACTGCCGTTGCTTCTGTTTTGGCGATTTCCGTAATTTTCGTAAAAAACCGCAAACAGTTACAGTATATTTTATCATTTTTCCGTTCATTTGTCAAGCAAGAGAACAGGTCATGAAAAATTTCTACCTTTTGCACAATAAATCAAAGGATCTTTCTTTTATTCTTTGCAATTTGCTCTATAAATTCCATAAAATTTCACAATTTTTCATATTTTCTCTCATTTTTATTTTCCCGCATATTATTCCCCGAACACCTGTGCTTATGCACGAATATTTAAGGGCTATCGCAAACGCATCGTTTGCGATAGCCCTTTTGCGGAACTTGTCTTTCGCTGTTAATTATTTCGCAGCGTTCAATCTCGCGGCAAGCGATATCATAGCATTTTATTTTGCCGCGTTCAGCCTTGCCTCAAGGGCAGCCAGCTCATCAAAGAGAGTCTGAGGCACTCTCGCGCCAACCTGCGCATAGAATTCCTTAATGTTCTCGACATCTGCCAACCAAGACTCAACATCAACGGAGAGAAGCTCTTTGATGGTATTCAGATCAACATCCTTCAAGCCCTCAATATTGATATCCTCAGCGTTGGGAATATATCCGATGGGAGTAATGGTTGCGCCAACCTTACCCTCACAGCGCGCGAGGATCCACATCAGCACTCTCATGTTATCACCGAATCCGGGCCAAATGAAGTTGCCCTCGTTATCGGTGCGGAACCAGTTAACGTGGAAGATCTTCGGAGGATTGGGGATCATGGTGCCCATCTTCAGCCAGTGTGCCCAGTAATCACCCATATCATATCCCACAAAGGGTCTCATTGCCATGGGATCGCGGCGAACCACACCAACAGCGCCTGCTGCTGCCGCGGTAGTCTCGGAGGCCATGATAGAGCCTACAAAAGCACCGTTCTGCCAGCTTGTGGATTGGTATACCAGAGGAGCGGTCTTCGCGCGGCGTCCGCCGAATACGATCGCGGACACAGGAACGCCCTGAGGATTGTTAAATTCAGAAGAGAGACAAGGACAGTTGGTCGCCTTAGCGGTAAAGCGGCTGTTCGGATGCGCTCCGCAAGTCGATTTATCTGCCTTATTGTACTTGGTGCAATCCCAAACATTGCCCTTCCAGTCGATGGCGTCTGTCGGAGGATTCTTATCCAATCCCTCCCACCAAACGGTGTTATTCGCCTTATTGTGAACAACGTTGGTGAAAATGGTATCCTTCATGGTAGTATAGAGCGCGTTGGGGTTGGAGTTAAGGTTCGTTCCGGGAGCAACGCCGAAGAATCCGTTTTCGGGGTTTACTGCCCACAGTCTGCCATCCTGTCCGACACGCAGCCATGCGATATCGTCACCTACGCACCAAACCTTATAGCCCTTCTTCTGGTAGAATTCCGGAGGAATGAGCATTGCCAAGTTGGTCTTACCGCAAGCGGAGGGGAAAGCGGCACAGATATACTTGGTGTCGCCATCAGGATATTCCACGCCCAAAATCAGCATGTGCTCTGCCATCCAGCCTTCCTTACGTCCAAGGTAGGACGCGATACGAAGAGCGAAGCATTTCTTACCCAGCAATACGTTTCCGCCGTAACCTGAGTTTACAGACCAAATGGTATTATCCTCGGGGAAATGGCAAATATAACGGTTCTCCTCATCAATGTCTGCCTTTGCGTGCAAGCCCTTGATAAAGTCGCCGCTCTCGCCCAGCGCTTCCAATACATCAACGCCTACGCGAGTCATGATCAGCATATTCAAAACGACGTAAATAGAGTCGGTAAGCTCAATACCGTATTTTGCGAAGGGAGAGCCCACGATACTCATGGAATAAGGAATAACATACATCGTTCTTCCCTTCATCGCGCCGGCGTAAAGCTTGCTCAGCTTTGCGTAGCATTCCTTGGGATCCATCCAGTTATTGATATTTCCCGCGTCTTCCTTCTTGGAAGTACAAATAAAGGTTCTGCCTTCTACTCGAGCTACGTCGTTCACCGCAGTTCTGTGCAAATAGCAGTTGGGAAGCAGCTCCTGATTCAGCTTGATCATCTCGCCGGTAGAGCAAGCCTCGGCGCGCAGTGCCTCTGCCTGTTCCTCAGTTCCGTCGATCCAAACGATCTTATCGGGCTGTGTCATGGCTGCCATCTCGTCGATCCAGTTCAAAACAAACTTGTTTTTGGTCATGATTTTCTCCTCTTTTCAATTTTATTATTAATTATTTTTCCTTCTCTTTTGAGGGCTTGGGCTTCATTTTTCCAAACAGCCCAAATTAAGCTATTTTAATTATAGCGGATTCTATTTTATTTTTCAAGTATTTTTTTGAAATATTACATTTTATTCATATTTTTCGTTAGTATTTTGACAATCATCCAATATAAATATTGACTCCGTTCACCTCAACCTCGTTATCGGCACGCACCAAAATATATCTTATGCCGTCGATAATACGGGTCTCAAGCAGATCCCCGCAGCCCGAGCTGACCTTTATGGTCACATCGGGAGTTTTTACCTGAAACTGTTTTCCCTCTACCACGTTCTTTGGATTGATCTCGGTATTTTCCCCGAAACGCTCCTGATATTTTTCCTCAAAGGCGGTAACTCTTTCCTCGGGAACACCGCAATAACGCAGCATATCCCCTGCCGTCTCCTTGGTCAGAACCAAGGGCGCCTCCCCCTTCTCTTCTTTATGGGTCTCGATCATTTGATTGACCTGATTATGTACCGACCGAACGATCCTCAGACTGCAATCCTCCTCCATGGCTTGCTCCAGAATACTTCCAAAGGTCTCCTTCTGCTCTGCCGCGGGCATGGGCAATTCCGAGGAAAACAACGCGTCCACCACCTCGCTGTGGCTGTTGCTCAAATCCTTAGTATAGTACATTGCCTTATAAATGTTAGCGGCTCGCTCATCAAAGGAAGGGAACATGAAGCCCAGCACAGGAGACGAGAGCACCGTATCGGCGCATATCGATCGGAAGCAATGTCCGGGCAAATAATAGCTTAAAGTCGGCTTACCCGATTTTATGGGGCAAACGCAACATAAAATATAGGAAAAGACCTCCCCTGATTCTGTTTTTTCTCCGTCCGCGGAATAAGAAAAGACATCATATCGGTCATGGACCAGCAAAATCACATAATTTCCTTCTATCTCCAGAGCGGATATGATCTTCTCGTAAAGAGAATGGACCAGCGCGCTATCCTTCAGCTCGGTTCCCCGAAGCTCGGACAGCAGGCGATGCTCCTCGCTTTCCATAACCTGACGGGTACTGAATTCCACCTCCAGTAAATTCCGTCCCACCGCACCCGAAAGTGTTTTTTTCAGCACACTGAGAATCTGATCGTTTTCCTCTTCGTTCATCAAGCCCAAGCTTTGATCAAATTTGGAAATAATTTCCTTTTTCTCATTTACAAAGCAACCGCAAACACGATGGATATTACTTTTATCCGAGCGATAACGGCGGCGAATTTCCGCGATTTCCTTTTCATTCATAGATCTACCTCTTTACTTATTTTATTTCTTGCGTATTATAGCATTTCATCCTTTTCGGTTCTAAGATTTTATCATATTTTATCACAGTCTTCCTTTTTTTGCAAGTATAAATCTTTATCATAAGGAAAAAATAAATCCGAACCGATTTTTCATAAGGAGACAAAAAATGAACGGTACAAAAACAGAAAAAAATATATCTGAAAAGACACACACAGAGGAATTTCTGAGTGAGCTTTATAAAAATATTAAAATGGGTTCGGATTCGATCATTCATTTAATGCCGAAGGTCACTGACGGTGCCCTTCGAGAGGAAATGACCGGACAGCTGAGCCGTTACGAGGAATTTGCCAAAGAGATCGGAGATCTTCTTTATCAAGCGGGAGAAACGCCTACGGAAGAAAAGCTCATTACACGTCTTTCCGCGAAAATGGGAATGGCAATGAATACCATGATAGATTCCACCTCCTCGCATATCGCGCAAATGATTATTGAAGGAGCGACCATGGGTATCACCGAAAACACCAAATTGCTTCGGCACTATGAAAACAAAAGCTGTTCGGAAAAATCCCTTTCCATCGCAAAAAAAACCATTGGGTTTATGGAAGATACCGTAGAAAGAATGAAGCAGTTTTTATAAAACATTTTTACTTTGACGCTGTGCGATATTCTTCATCCCCCTTTGCGCGACAGTTAAGCCTTAATTCTCGCACAAGCTTTCGTTCTGTCATCCGCAATGTTTGCGAAGAAAACTTGCTACGCAGCGAAGCGGAGTATGGAGCGTAGCGAAGGATCTTTGCCGACGGAGGAGGCAATACCATAAAAAGACCTTCCCCCAACAAACAATAGTGCGTAGCGTTTTTGTGGGTGTGGTTTCAAAAGGAGAGGGAGGAATCACCGAACCTCCCTCTCCTTTTATTTTTTGTCGGCCGGCAAAAATTCGCACCCATTTGACAGAATTCCATCAAATGAATGCGAATCAATTGAAACCGTTTATGAAGCTATCATGAAAGCCTTTCTACTTGAACCTGCGCGCGTACCTTGGTTACATCCTCTTCTCTCGGCGGACGGGTTCCTTCGGTCATGCAGGCGGCGGTTCCGTAAGAAACAGCACTCCGCAGCATCTGCTCTCCGCTCTCCCCATTTACCGCCGCGGCAAGAAATCCTCCTATGGAGCTGTCTCCCGCGCCAATGGTCGACAGCGCGCGAATGGTGGGAGGTGTTGCCACAAAAGCTCCCTCTTTACATACCAACAGAGCTCCTTTCGCCCCCAAACTGATCATTACATTGGCAATTCCCTTTTGGTAAAGCTCCTCTGCCGCTCTCAAAACCTCCTCAAAGGTATCGATCTCTCGGTCCAGATATTCGGAAATTTCCTCTTGATTGGGCTTAATCAGCCAAGGCTTCATTTCAATCAGATCCTCCAAGGAGAAGGAGCGGGAATCAATTACGATTTTGGCTCCTTTTCCCGTCAGACGGCGCAGAAAGGCTTTCACCTCGGGCATTTCAATGCCCGAAGGTACACGCCCTGTAAAGGTTACAAAGGTCTCCCCATCAATTTTCTCCTCCAGCGCCTGCGTGACGGCATCGATCAATCCCGCGTCAGCCTCAAATCCCGAAAAGCTGATTCGTGTCTCATCCGCGCCATCCGTATGAAGTGTAATATTTTCACGGATCCGTCCCGATACGGTAAGCGCCTGATAGTTCAATCCGTCCGCCAAGAGACGCTTGGCAAAGCTATCGCCGTTCTCCTCGCCCAAAACCACAAACGCAAGGTTTTCTACATGATTTTTTGTTAAGGCACGGGAAATATTAACGCCCTTTCCTCCCGCTTCATGAGCGGTGATTTGCGCTAAATTCTCGTGATAGGGCGCAAAATTCTTTACATAACAATGAATATCAAAGGCAGGATTTAAGGTCAATGTAATTATATTCATAGAAGCTTTCTTTTCCTCTCTCCGCTTTTACCTAATTTCACTTAAGCAGTTAATGTTATAAATGTACAGATAGATCCGCTTCCGCCAAGCAACGGGACACAGATATCATCGGGCAACATCGTTCAAATTCTCGGAGCGTTCTCCAACAGATATTTCTCCGCCTCCGCGCACCATAAGCCGCCGTTTCTCTTTACGATCTTAGCAAGCTCACAGCAAAGCTCGTCTGTTTTTCCAAGCTCCTCCAACTCATCGATGGCGATCAATGGAAGATCCAAGGAGGGGTAGCATACCTTCTTTGCTCCGCTGGGCTTTTCCATTGCCATTAGGGTATCAATACATGCGTTCAAGCCCAGAATATGTGATACGATCGCGCCGGGGTTTACCGCATTTTCCTCGATCAGATGAATGGTATCTACCGTATCCTCGGGAATACTTCCCGCCGTTCCCACCACGTGGATTCCGTCATAGTGAACACGGTAGAGATTCAACGTACCGGGCATATTATGAATCGCGGGTCCCGCGAAGAAGTTCACGCAGCCGTCCTCACGGCAGATCTGCTCCGCCATGGTAAAGAGAGCGGGAACAGGCACCATTACAAATACATCGTCAAAGCCTCCCTCGGATATCTCCAGCAACGTCTTGACCGGATCCTCAAGTCCCGAGGTGTTCAAATAAATCAGATCACAGCCAAGCGCCTCGGCATGCTCAGGCGAGCATTTGGATTTCGCGTACTCCAGACGGTCAGCGTTCAGATCAGTAACGACCACCTGAGACACACCCGCATAGCCGTAAGCCAGCTCTACCGCGCCGATTCCCATGGGACCCGCCCCTCCGAGAATAGCGAGACGTCCGCCCTTCTTCGCGCCGTCGGTACGAACATAATTGCTATAATCGGTATGATAGAAGCCTTTATAACCGCGAAGGACACAGCCAAGGGATTCAACAAGCGATCCCTTAAAAAAGCTATCTCCCTCAAAGGGAATCATACAGCCTCGCTCCATAACGATCTCGGGAACCACCGCATAGGTTGCCGCGCCTCCGATATACTGATAGGAATATCCGGGATCGTATCCGCTCTCCAGCTTCAATGCCGGCTGAATGACGATCTTTTGTCCTTCCTTCCATTGATCGGCAATGGCACGTCCCACCTTTACGATCTCTCCGCACATTTCATGTCCGATAATCACAGGCTTTTCCGCGATATCCGGCGGAACTCGCTTATGCGCGGTTCCCTGTTTTACCGCTTTATAGGTAGAGGCGCAGAGTGAATCGGTTACCACACGGAGCAAAACCTCGGTATCCTTGATTTCGGGGAGCTCAAACTCCTCCAGACGCAAATCGTTTACGCCATAAAGACGAACAGCTTTTGTTTTCATGATTTCCTCCTTAACATCAGATCAAGATTCCGAGGAATTCCAAGGAATTTTAAAGAAATTCAAAGAAACTTGACAAATATTTTTTTCTGTATTATAATTGAAGCACAAATTGATCAAAAAGTCAACAGAAGCCGATATTTTTTATAAATAATCATTTTTGTTTAAAAAAATAATCACAAATAATCATCCATCTTTCATGTTTTTGTACTGAATACAGCAAAAAGGAGATTTTTTATGATGATCAGCGAACGGCACCGCCGTATTTTAGAGGAACTGAAAGCAAAGCCCGATATTACCGTTCGGGAGCTGTCCTTGCTGCTTTGTGTCAGCGAGCCAACGGTCCGAAGGGATTTTACCGAGCTGCATCGAAAAGGAATTATCACAAAAATATACGGCGGCGCCATTTTGAATCAGGGCGCCGCCGACCGTGAGATTCCGTTTCTTTTGCGTGAAAACGAAAAAAGCACTGTGAAAGCCGAAATGGGAGCCAAGGCTGCCCGGCTGGTGTCTGACGGAATGGTAATTATGCTGGACGGTTCTACCAGCGCGTACCATCTGGTTCCCTACTTGGCAAGACGAAAGGATCTAATCGTTATCACCAGCGGAGCTAAGACCGCTGTTGCTTTGGCTGAGGCAAACATCCGAACCTTCTGCACGGGAGGACAAATGCTGATTCATTCCTTTTCCTATGTGGGGGAGCAAGCCGAATCCTTTGTTCGGAACATCAACGCGGATCTTTTGTTTTTCTCCTGTCACGGTCTGACAGAGCAAGGTCAGATGACCGACCGAGCCATTGAGGAGGCAAATATCCGAAAAGTAATGTTTACCTCTTGCAAGAAGAAGTTCCTTCTTTGCGACAGCTCCAAATTCGGAAAAACCTGTTTTTACAACATGGGAAGTGTGCAAACCATTGACGGAATTATATCGGAAAAGGAGCTGCCCCCGTCTATCGCCGCTCTGATGAATAACAAGTAATTTTTACTCTTTCGTCTTTATTCTTCTCCCCGAAGGAGCATTTTCATATGTTGTTCCGTGCGGCAGGCAAGTCCGCGGAGAGTCTCCCCTGCCCTTTCATCTCCCAAGGCATATTCCCGCATGAGAATCCCTTCCTCCACGCAAAGCTCATCATGGGACGGGAAATAATGATCCAACAGAAAACGGGTATATTTTACCATACGGTAGGAACCGTACACACGGTATTCCTCCCCATACATTTCCTCGATTGCCACGCTGTAAAAGCCCTTCACCGCCTCACAGATCGATCCGAACTCCAGATCCTTGGCAAACAAAACGGTTTTGGAAATGCCAAAATAGCTTGCGGGATCGGTACCGTGAGAATCACTGGAACCCACAATGGGGATCTGCCGTCCCTTTGCTCTCTGATCCTGATAAAAAGCGATTTGAAGATTGTTTTCATGGACGGTCTGTCCGCCCACCAGCTCAAAGGCATCATACGCGCCTGTCTCAAATACATAATCCAACATTCTGTCGCTCATGTCATAGATCTGTCGGGTGATCCAATAGGGATGGGGAACGATCGCCATTCCGCCCGCTTCCCTGATCTGCTCGGTGATCCATTTGCGATACGCGTATTCCAGGGCATTAACGCCCTTGGGGGTCTTCATGCCTGCCGCCTCGGCTTTGATTTGTGCTTCAAACCGCTCGGCATTCTTTTTATAAAGGGTGTTAACACTGTAACGGCTTCCGAAATTTACAATATGGATCCAACCCTTGGGAAGATGGACCTCCTCACCGTGAAACATTTTGATTCCGAGAGGAATATCCCCATAGCTCTTGATCATCTCATCGGAGGACTCCCATGTATGGTGATCGGTAAGGGCGAAGAAATCGTATCCCTCCTTACGGTAATTCGCGGCTACAAGAACAGGATCCTCCTTTCCGTCCGATGCCGTGGAGTGAACATGCAGATCTCCCCGATAAGGATTTCTCTCATAAAGATCGTCAAAGAGAGAATACACATGGAATTCCAAGGGCTTTTTTCCCTTTTCCTCATCTTCCTCGCAACTGACAGAAAGCACCCATTCCTGTTCTTCGGCAAAGGTATAGGTCACACGCAAAACCCCCTCACTCGGGCGAACGGTAACCGTATCATAAGCGGGATCCTCGAAGATCCACGTCTGCTCATAACATTCCATGGGTAAGATCCGTACCGAATACTCCTTGGCATCGTCAAACCATAGACTCCTACCCAAAGGATAAATTGCTACCGTCTGCGGAACACCGATTCGTACCAACCGCGGAATTACTCGGTATTTGGAAAGCGAACGTCTTTTGTTTCGATTCATCGTTTTTCCTCCGTTGTTTTTTTAATTTTTTTAGATTCGTATCATTGGGAAAGTATATCATATTTTCCCACATAAGTCAACACAAATTCAAAAAAGTGTGTTGACTTTTTTTGAGTTTTGTGGTAAAATTCTTTTGTTATAAAATCAAGGAGGACCGAAATGCTATCCGATCAAAGGCAATATGAAATTACGGAGATCATCTACCGCGAGGGAAAGGCAAGCATCGCCGAATTGGCTCAGCGCTTTGGTGTATCCGCCGAGACCATTCGCCGTGACTTGAATATTATCATAAAGGATCAAAAAATACGCAAGGTCCACGGGGGCGCCGTGGCGATCCGCCGTCCGGTTCGCGATGAAAGCTACATCATACGCCAGTCTCACCATGCGATCAACAAAAAAAGGATCGGAGAGTATGCTGTGCGCTTTCTCTCTGACGGAGATATTATCGGCATTGATTCCGGCACCTGCGCGGAAAGCTTTGCCAAGGCGATCTGTCATGTGCGCGATTTGACCGTAATTACCCACTCTATGCCTGTTGCCGCCATTCTCGCGAAAAAGATCTCGGAGGGTGATTTTACAGGCACCGTCCATCTTTTGGGGGGCACCGTGCTACCGGAAACAGGCACGGTTCATGGCGTTACTACCCTGTCTCATTTGCAAAAATACCGTATGGATAAGGCTTTTCTCGCCGCCACCGCCCTATCGGAATCGGGGGTTATGGCAGGCTTGGAGCAGGATGGCACCATGTCCGCTGTTTTTGCGAGGCAAGCGGAGGCTTCTTATGTTCTGGCGGAAAGCGACAAATTGGATAAGCACAGCTTTTTCCACGCGGTAAGCTGGGATGAGGTCACGGCGCTGATCACCGATGACGAGACTGAGATCAGCGAGCCTCTGCGAAAATCCCTATCGCAAAGCGGAGCGGAGCTGCACATTGTTCCCCTCTCTCCCACGGCAAAAAAAGAGCCATTCCCTACAAATGATTAAGTACACGTTAAATATAGTTAATAGTTAAATATAAATAACAGCTAAGGAGACAACACAAAAATGAATTCATCCCGCAGCATCGTCGGAAAGCCGTTGGCATGGCTCTTGACCCTGATCTATTTTACCAGCTATGTTACACGAATCAATTTTGCCGCCATTATTCAAGAGGTGGTAACCGACACAGGCTATGAAAAATCCGCCCTTTCCGTGATCCTCGTTTGCCTTTCGGTCACGTATGGCTTCGAGCAGATCATCAACGGAAGACTCGGCGATAAGATCAAGCCCCAAAATCTGATCTTTTGCGGCCTGCTTCTGGCAACGGTCATCAATTTTATTTTTCCCTTCTGCTCCGGCTCCATTCCGCTTATGGCGGTTATCTGGGGAATCAACGGCTTTGCTCAGGCTATGATGTGGCCCCCCATCGTAAAGATCTTGGTGGCAAACTGTGATGACGAAATGTATGGCTACTCGGTCGTTCGTATTTCATGGGGCTCCTCCTTTGGAACCATTGCCGTTTATCTGACCGCTCCCCTGATCATCGGATTCCTTGGTTGGAAGGCGGTATTTTGGATCTCCGCCGCCATTGGGCTCGTCATTGTCGCCATGTGGGCGGTCATGAAAGCCCGAATCTCTACTGCCGCGCCCCAGCTTCCCGACGCTTCCGCAAGTCAGCGCTCCCATCCCTCAAAAAGCGGCTTCCGATTCCCTAAATCCGCTCTTTTCCCGATTCTTTTTATTGCCTTGGGAATCATTTTCCAAGGAATGCTTCGTGACGGTGTAACCTCGTGGATGCCCACGTATTTGGCGGAGGTATTCAACATGGGAAATCAGGCATCCATCCTTTGCACGGTATCCCTTGCCGTATTTAGCATCATCACGTTTTCCGTGGTAGGCAGTCTTTATAAAAAATTTTTCAAAAACGAGGTTGCCTGCGGCGGCTTGACCTTCGGTGTTGCCACGCTTGCCTCTCTCGCCCTGTTTTTCTTCTTTGACGGCGGTGCCGTAGTCGCGATCCTGATGATGATGCTCATTACAGGCTGTATGCACGGTGTTAACCTTATGCTGATCACCCATGTTCCCAAGCGATTCAAAAAATACGGAAACATATCCACGCTGGCGGGGGTCATCAATTCCTGTACCTACATCGGCTCCGCCATATTTACCTATGGTGTCGCCCTATTATCCGAAAAGATCGGTTGGCATTATACCGTAGGCGTTTGGTTCCTGATTTCGGCGCTTGGCACTCTTTGTTGCTTCATCGCCGTAAAGCCTTGGAAGAAATTTATGGAACAGGAATAAAGACTTTAACAAGCTATAACCACACGTAGCGGGTGATTTCCGCAAAGCGACTTCGCTTTTGCGACAGCGAAAACTTTACAGACGGAAAAAGAGAGAGCATTTCGGCATATTAACCGATTTGTTCTCTCTTTTCCTGTCGGTAGGCGCAATGTTCAATTTTTAATCTTTAAAGCTTCCCTTTAGAATACGTGTCTATCAAACTCAAATCGAAAATTCGGTTCTGCGGATAACATGATCCTGAAACGCCTTATCCAGCTCACAAAAATATCCGCTCCAGCCCCAGACACGGACGATCAGGTTCGCGTGGTTCTCGGGATGAGCCTGGGCATCCAGCAAACGGTCACGGTTAATGGAATTCAGCTGCAATTGGTGTCCTCCCAAATGAATAAACGCTTTTACAAGCTGAGCTACCTTCTTTTCGCCCTCCTCGTTACGGAATACCGTATCGTGGATTTCCATTGTCAGAGGACCTCCGTTACAGATCCTCTTCAGATCAAATTTTGTGAAGGACTGAATCACCGAAAGAGGTCCGTCCAATTTAGCGGTAATAGCGGGTGAATAGCTGCATCCGTACACATCTCCCGCCAGACGTCCGTCCGCTGTGGCGGGAACCTTTTTAGAGCTGTTTACGTATTCCTGCGCGCTTCCCGTGCCCGCTCTCCATACACCCCACGCTCCGTTATGCAAGCCATTCAGCGTAGTGGCAAAAGCATCCATCAGCTTACATGCCAGCTCATCCACGTAATCATCGTTATTTCCCATTTTGGGGCAAGAAAGCAAGCGGTTTCGCAACGCCTCATAGCCTTCAAAGTTGGCATCCAAGGCGGCAAGCAGATCTTCCTTGCTCACGCTCTTTTCCTCATAAACCGTCTTACGAACCGCCGCCAGCGCGTCCGCCGCGTTGGCAATGCCCGCTCCATGGCTTCCGTAGTTGTTATACTTAGCGGCTCCTTGGGAAATATCCATTGCCTTCTCCAGGCATCCATCCACGAACAGGGACAGGAAATTTACATAGATCGGGTAGTTCGAGGGATGATTTTTCATTGAAAACGAATCCCGTATCGTATAACACTGCTCGGAGATCGTCCGACACGCGTGTGCCAACAGATCCTCAAAGGTCTCGGACTCCGCCAGATGCTCATGGATCGCGATATTTACATACTTTGGAAAGTTCATCACGCCTCGGTTGGGAATATCATAGGCGCAATTGGGCACGATATACTCCCAACAAGCGGCAACGGTATAATCCCACGCGTCGTCTTCCTCGTATCCCAAGGACATTAAGAAGGGCACAGCGATATCGTCGTTGCAATATTGAGGGAAGCCCAAGCCCTGTTTGGTCAGCTTGGTTCCGTAGTCATACAGCCAATCCGGTGTTTTCTTGCCCACACGAAGATTGATCTTGGGGTCGATCAAAGACAGCTCCAGCGACGCGTCCATACAAAGGGAGGACAGGTCATTAAACATATCATTGCCATACTTATCAAATCCGCCCAAAACCATACTTTGTCCGTTATCGCCTTGCTGAAGTCCCACATACAAATCTCCGTCCACATTCATGGAAATGAAGAAAAGCTCCAGAGTTTCCAGCAATTTTTCACGGCTTACGCCGCGCTCGATATCCGCTTGATAATAGGGATACATATACTGGTCAAAGCGTCCCAAGGTCAGCTGATAAGCACCCGAGCAGTGCAAGGCGAACAAAATGATCCGATGGAAAAGACACGCCTCGTAGAAGGTTCGCGCTCCCTTTCGGGGGATCTGCTCCAATGCCTGTGCCATCTCGGAAATTCCCTGCTCCGCCGCGGCAGCGCGATAGCGGTCACAGAGGTCATATACGGCGGCAATGTATTCGCGCATGGCATTATAGAATACAGCACGCTCCTCATCCAGCTTTTCCTGTCTTTCATCCATAAACGTCAAAACAGCATCAAATCCGCTTTGGATCACACGTCCGTAGTTGGGCGTTATATTTCCGGTAGAGTTTTGACGTTTTCTTCCGTTTTTTTCATAGTAAAAGGGGATTTTCTTAATGGTGCGGTTAAACCCGAAAATATCTCCCTCCAAAAAGAAGGGGTTCTCCCTGCCCAGAATATCCCGAAGCATAGCGGGACGGCGCATATGCGGATGAAGCTCCCTCACCTGCTCCGTCATATCATAATCCTCAATTTCGATTCTGCGTTTTTTATATTCCTGAGCGCGCAGAGCCGCCAGTGATTTTTTTACCTGATCTGTCATAATACCTTTACCTCAATTCCGTATCGATCAAAAATTTCCTTATGTATTTGCGGTGACAGCGAGCCGTCAAAATCGGTCTTATACTCCCGTCCCAGCATTAAATATTTTCCGCCCGCCATTTTATTGTACGGCAAAAGCTCGATATACCCAACGCCGCAGGAGCGCATAAGCTTGGCTGTCGCGGTCAAATTCTCTTCGGTATCATTTACCGTTGGAATTAGGGGAATCCGTGTGCAAAAATCCTTTCCGCAGGCGGCAAGCCGACGGTAATTTTCCAAAATCAGCTCATTGGATACACCGGTATAGCGGCGATGCCTCTCATCATCCATCAGCTTCAGATCATACAGCACGTAATCACATTCCGCCAAAACACGCTCAAAAATTTCGGGCTCGCAATACCCGCATGTCTGGAGCGCGCGGTGGGTCTTACCTCGTAAAAGCTTCAGGCACTCCTCCACAAAATCCGCGTGACACAGCGGTTCGCCTCCCGAAAAGGTTACCCCGCCGCCGCTCATATTTAAAATAGCAATATTTTTTTCAATTTTTTTAACCAGCTGCTCGGGGGTATAATCCTCACCGCACAAACGTACCAAATGCCGAGGGCATACCTGAGTGCTTTCGGGAACAAGACACGCTTTTCCCGTGATCTCCTCGCCCTTTTTCAGACAGGCTCCGCATTGGAGACATCCGTTAGGGCTTCGCGCGATCTCGATCTCCCGTCTCTGCCCCTCGGGGTTGTGACACCACATGCAACGAAGCGGACATCCCTTAAGAAAAATCGTCATTCGGATTCCCGGACCGTCGTAAGTTGAAAACTCCTCAAAGGAGAAAACTCTTCCTATTGGCAAATAATCACCTCCCACTATGCATATTATAAACCTTTCCTATTGCAATAAAAAGAAAAATATTGTATAATAGTAGCAAGAATTTATCTTTTTTGGAGGATAACATGATCAATCATCAAGGACATAATTCCAAAGGACACTATAATTACAACGCGTACACCTACGTCAACGTAAACTATTCCTCTCATTTTCATAAAAATTTTGAGCTGATCTATGTGTTGGACGGAGCGCTCACCTTAACGGTCAACGGAAAAACCGAGCATATGGGAGTGGGGGATTGCGCGCTGATCCTTGCCAATCAGATCCATTCCTTTGACTGCCTCGGAGATACAAAAATGTGGATCGCGGTCTTTGCCGAGCAATTTGTTCCCTATTTTTCCAATCGAATCGAAAATTTTGAGGGCGTCCGTTCGGTTTTTCGCTGCGGAGAGGCTCTTGATTCCTTCATCCGCGCGGAGCTGCTCGTCTCCGATGACTCCGCTGTCTCCATCATGATGAAAAAAGCCTGCTTTTACGCCATGTGCGACCGCTTTTTACAGCAGATCCCATTGGTCGAGAGAAAAGCGCGGAACAATGATCTGATCTGCCGTGTTTTTGACTATGTAGCCTCTCATTATCGCGAGGACATCTCCCTTGCCTCCGTCGCCGAAAAATTCGGATATGAATATCATTACCTCTCGCGGATTCTCAATCAGGAATACCATGTCAAATTTTCCAATCTCATCAACGAATACCGCATCGACCAAGCGCTTCTGCTGTTGGAGACCACCGACAAAAGCATTACCGATATCGCCATGGAAAGCGGCTTTAAGAGTATCCGAAGCTTTAACCATGTTTTTCGCGCGATGATGGGATATGCGCCAAAGGAACATATAAAAACCGATCGAAAGCCGATTGACAGAATCCATCGATAGTGCTATAATAAATGTATATTTATAGGTAAGGCTTACAGCTTAAAAATATCAATGTTATTGTCAATACCAATTACGAATAACTGATATAATTAATATGAAATATAGGAGAATGGATCTGTGAAAATTTTGATTGCCGGAAACGGTAAGGTAGGAGAGACACTGATACAACAGCTCTCGGAGGAAGGATACGATCTGACCGTCATCGACTCCGACGCGAAAATTTTAAATGAAATGGTGGAGCACTATGATGTTATGGCAGTCCACGGAAACTGCGCCTCTATGGAGACCCTGCAGCAGGCGGGGGTGGAAAACGCCGATCTGATGATCGCCGCCACAGGCAGTGACGAGGTAAATCTGTTATGCTCCATGACGGTCCACGGCATGAATCCAAGAATCCATACCATTGCCCGAATCCGTAACCCCGAATACACCGAGCAGGCATATTCCATGCGGGACATTTTCGGTCTTTCCCTTGTCTTCAACCCCGAAAAGCAGGCGGCGGTTGAAATCGAACGCCTTTTAAAATACCCCGGATTTATGAAGCGCGATTCCTTCGCCAAGGGGCGTGTGGAGATCGTGGAGCTGCGCATCGACGCGGAAAGCAAGCTTCGCGATGTTCCTTTAAGCATCATGTACAGCATTGTAAAATGCAAGGTCTTGGTTTGCGCCGTGCTCCGTAACGGAACAGCCATTATGCCCGACGGTAATTTCACTCTGCGGGAGGGGGATAAGATCTTTGTTACCGCTCCCTCCAACAACCTTGCGCTGCTTTTAAAAAATCTTGGGATCGTAACTCATAAGGTCCGCCGTGTTATTCTGGCGGGAGGAGGCACCATCAGCTATTATCTGGCTGAGGCATTGCAAAACAGCCACATGAATGTAACCATCATAGAAAAGGATTCCCAACGATGCTTAAAGCTGGCGGAGCTTTTGCCGGATACCAATATTATTCAAGGCGAGGCGAGAAACCGTGCCCTTTTGCAAAGCGAGGGACTTGCCTCCTGTGACGCTCTCATATCTCTTGCGGAAATGGACGAGCAAAACGTGATCGTCTCTATGTACGGTAACAGCTTTAAGCTTCCGCAAATCATCACGAAGCTGGATCATGTGGATGATTCCACCATTATTGACAGCCTTCCCGTGGGAAGCATTATCTGCCCCCGAAAGCTCTGCTGCGCTACCATCGTTCGCTATGTCCGTGCCATGCAAAATCAAGCCGGCGCCGCCATTACCATTCATTCCATCGCGGACGGACAGGCGGAGGCATTGGAGTTTATGGTGGATCAAACAACGCTTCACTGCGGAGAGCCTCTAAAGAAATTAAAGCTAAAGAAAAACATTCTTATCGTTTGCGTTACCCGAAAGGGTAAGATCGAGATTCCCAACGGTGATTCCTGCTATCAAAAGGGTGACAGCCTGATCATCGTGGCAAGCAAGGGAGTTACCCTTCTGCAGCTCAATGATATTTTTGAATAGACAACAAATACATTAGGAGATACCATGAATTATAAAATGATGGGACGGTTCAATGCTCTGATCCTCGCGATTGAAGCCGTTTTCATGATCCCCGCTTTTTTTATCAGCATGGCATACGGTGAGAAAAAAGCGGCAAACTCTTTTTTGATCAGCACGGGAATAATCCTTGCGCTGGTAGCTCTGCTGGCTTTCGTCTCACGTAACGCGAGAAAGGACTTTTTTGCCAGAGAGGGCTTGATCTGTGTGGGCTCAAGTTGGATCCTCATGAGCGCCTTGGGGTGCCTGCCCTTTGTGCTGTCGGGTGCCATTCCCAATTATGTCGATGCCCTTTTTGAAATGGTTTCGGGCTTTACCACCACGGGATCCTCTATTATTTCCGATCTGAATCCGATCCCAAAAGGGATCCTTTATTGGAGAAGCTTCAGCCATTGGCTGGGCGGTATGGGCGTGCTTGTCTTTTTGCTCGCCATTGTTCCCGTCAGCGGAAAGAGCGAGGGCTTTACCATGCACCTTCTGCGCGCGGAGAGCCCGGGACCCGATGTAGGCAAGCTGGTTCCCAGAATGAGGCAAACCGCGGCTGTGCTTTATTTAACTTATATTGCGCTCTCCGTGATCAATCTGATCTTTCTTTTGCTTGGTGACATGCCCCTCTTTGACGCGCTCTGCACTATGTTTGGAACCGCGGGAACCGGAGGCTTCGGTGTTTATAACGACAGCATTGCCGGCTTTAGCCCTTACATTCAATGGGTATGCACGATCTTTATGCTTTTGTTCGGCATCAACTTCAGCTGCTATTATCTTCTGCTTTTGCGTCAGTTCCGCTCGGTATTCCGCGATGAGGAGCTGAGACTGTATATCGGCGTTGTGGTCGGAAGCGTGGCATTGATCGCGTGGAATATATTTAAGATCTACGGCTCCCTTGCGGAGACCCTTCGCCATTCGGCGTTTCAAGTGGCCTCCATTATTACCACCACAGGCTACGCCACCGCGGATTTTGACCTATGGCCCTCCTTTTCCAAGGCAATTTTGATGATCCTGATGATCTTCGGTGCCTGCGCGGGAAGCACGGGAGGCGGATTGAAATTTGCCCGTGTTCTGCTTTTGTTTAAATCGCTGCGCCGTAACATCTCACAGATCCTCCATCCCAAAAAGGTTCAGATCATCCGCGTAAATGACAAACCTGTGGATGAAAAGGTCCTTGCCAATACCAATGCGTATTTCGTTGTTTACATTATTATTTTGGTTTTAAGCATGCTTCTTATCTCTCTGGACAATTTCTCGGTCACGACCAATATTTCCGCTGTTTTAGCGTGCTTTAACAACATCGGTCCCGGCTTCGACGCTGTCGGTCCTGTCTGTAACTATTCCGCGTTCAGCATCCCCTCCAAGCTGATTCTGATCTTAGACATGCTTGCGGGACGTCTTGAAATTTTCCCCATCCTTATCCTCTTTAATCCCAAGGCATGGAAGCGAGGATGATCCTAAATCGATAAAGGATATTCTTACTATGAAGTTTATAAAGTTTTTGAAGTCCATGAAAAATCCACGCATCATGCTATCTCTCTCCATGGGGATCTTCGGCACCCTGCCTCTCTTTGTTCGGCATATTTCCGTCTCCTCGGGAGAGCTGGCACTTTACCGCGCCGTTTTGGCGGTGCTTCTTATCGGCGGTTTTATGCTGCTTACCAAGCAAAAGCTCTCCTTGCGAAAAATAAAAAAAGAGCTGCCCCTGCTTCTGCTGTCCGGTATGGCAATCGGTATCAATTGGGTTCTTCTTTTTGAATCCTATCGATATACCACCGTGTCCATATCGACTCTCAGCTATTATTTCGCCCCTGTTCTTGTCACGCTGATCTGCCCCCTGCTCTTCCGTGAAAAAATGACAGGAAAGCAGATCCTCTGCTTCTGTATGTCAACGTTAGGAATCGTAATGATTACGGGGGTCAGCGGAATAGGAGCCGAAAACGCCAATCACATGATCGGGATCCTTTTCGGATTGGGAGCGGCACTCTTTTACGCCACAGTCATTCTCCTGAACAAATTTATAAAAAATGTTTCGGGAATCCCCCGCACATTTTTGCAATTTCTCGCAGCGATCCTCATCTTGATCCCCTATGTTTGTCTCAATGGAGGAATGACCTTGGGAGGTCTGAACGGCACCGGCTGGATGTGTCTTTTGATCGTAGGAATTGTTCACACCGGTATTACCTACTGCCTGTATTTTTCCTCCTTAAAGGAAATGACAGGACAGCATGCGGCAATTTTGAGCTATATTGATCCCCTTGTGGCAATCCTTGTCTCTGTTATATTGCTGAAAGAAGAAATAACTCTTTTGCAGATCATCGGCGGAGCTCTGATCCTCGGCTTTACTCTTTGGAATGAATTCGGAACCGATTTTAAACATAAAGCAAATAAAGAGAAATAAAAAGAAAGACAAACTATGGGGATATCTCCCGCGTGTGAGATATCCCCATAAATTTTTATATATTATTTTCTGTCTAAAAAAATCTTCAAAAGGGCTTGTTTATTTTCCTCTGCTTCGCACATTCGCTCCAACAACGGCTCGAAAAATTCACGAATGAAAAATCGA
Organism: Eubacteriales bacterium; assembly: GCA_045537595.1. Taxonomy (GTDB): domain Bacteria; phylum Bacillota; class Clostridia; order Oscillospirales; family CAG-272; genus HGM12713. Next base: position 8,782 of record JAZSPS010000051.1, on the reverse strand, counting down.
TCCCAGACAAAATACAGCGGTGAATCGGTCAGACATCCGCCAAACCGCATCCCTCCCACAGGATATTCCGAGAAAATCCTTTCCAGCCTCTCCGTCAGTCCGCTCGTGAAATCACGGGAGCGTAACAGCAATTCCGGACGGACAAAAGTGCCTGTGTCCCATCTTCCGCAAAGGGAGCTCCAGTCCTCCACAGGCGAATCGGGGAAAACCCCCAAGCGTATTTGTCCATGAAACAGCCGTCTTTCTCTCAAATATCGCAAGACAGAAGAAACAGCAGAAATAGGCGCGAGGGTTCCTTCGGAATAGAAATGCAGGCAGAAATTTTTCCTTTCTTTTTCTCCCTTTGCGACGAGCAAAATCAGAAGCTGAGCCGTCACAGAAAAAAACTCGGATTTATATAATTTTTCATCACATAACATCTTCTTTAAAGCACATTCGGAATGATAAGGATCCGGTCGTGTATACTCCATATTCGTGAAATCTATAACGAAATGAATCTCTGCATTTTCAGCATTATTTCCCCGATTTATCTTTTTTTCCGACTCTGTCAGCAATTCCTTCAATCCCACATTTTTATCCTTGCATGATTCAACAAAATTCGTCACAAATTCCGTCAAATCTAATGCTTCGATTGTCCTATAAGAAGATGCATTTTTTGTATTTGAAGGCTCTGAAAAATCCGAACTGCGAATTTCTTGATTTCCCCTTTCCCAACGGTCACATACCGTTGCTCGTGTCTGCGGTGTTTTAGGATATTCCAAATTTAAAAATCGGAGTTCTTCCCGATAAAGCCGCTCCGCGCCCGTGCCAACACACATAGGAAGAATTCTCTCCCATTCCTCAAAAAGCTCAAAATCCGACGCTTGTCCGTTTATATATTTTTCATCACAATTAAGGCAGTCGATAATCTTTATTTTATCAGCGCTTTTTATACATTCGGTTATATTTGACAACACAGATATATGCTTTTTTGGTTTGGCAATGCAATCCCAAAAATCTTCACAATAAAGCTGCTTTGATTTGCTGTCCACACCGTCACCTCCATTCATTTTCATGCTTGTATATTCACATCAAAAAATTTTTGTTCGCTGTACACCGCAATAGCGTTATAACAATTATAACAAATATTCCCCCTTTTTTCAACCCTCTTTCTCTCAAAATACATTGCCGCTATTTAAAAATCAAAAAAAATTGTTGTCCGAGGGCAAAAGAGGACAAAGGAGAATAAAAAAATGTCAAAAAATATTTGATATAATGTAGACAATTCAGCAGAATTGTGGTATAATAGATTATTAATAAATCTTTTTAATGAATCATTTTGCGAGGATGGTTCCGAAAATATGAAGATCATTTCTGTATGTCCCGAGTCCTTTGGGGCTAACACTTACATCATAATCTCCGATTGCCATGCCCTTATTGTAGATCCCGCCGTTTCTGTCGGCGCCATTTTGTCGGCACTTCAGGCAGAAGACGCTATTCCCGAAGGGATCCTTCTCACCCACGGTCATTTTGATCACATCATCTCTTTGGATTCCCTGCGGACCGCATCTGCCATCGGCGCTTTCATTCACGAACAGGATGCCATTATGTTGACCGACGGAAGAAAAAACGCCTTTTACGACTTTTTTGGAAAGGAACGCACCTACCGTCCCGCAGAACAGCTCTTATCCGACGGTCAGATCATTCCCCTCGGAAATGAAGCGATCACCGTAATACACACACCGGGGCACACACAGGGCTCTGTCTGCTATCACTGCGGAGATTTTATGCTGACAGGTGATACTCTGTTCGCCGAAAGCATTGGTCGATGCGATCTGTGGGGAGGAAGCCCCGAGCTTATGAGCGTTTCTCTCTCAAAGCTTCGCGATTTCGATCCCAAAATAAAAATTTATCCCGGTCACGGCGCCCCCGCTCTCTTGGGAAACGCGCTTGACACGGCGGCATACTTTCTCTAAGCAGTGGCGAATCGCGCTAAGTCTTCTGATTCAAGCACGTAAGCTTTGCTTAATTTCGCTTAATTTTGATCAATTTCATATACCACCGAAAGGATTTTAACCATGGATTATAACAGACTTGCCGAGCTTCTCTTTCCCGACGTAACAAAAACTCCCGCCGATATCGAAGCGGAGTTTCCGCCAAGACAGCTGCCCGAAGGCGCAAAGGTGACCCGCTTTGCTCCCAGTCCCACAGGCTTTGTTCACTTCGGCGGTCTCTTTCCTACGACCGTCGCCGAACGTCTGGCGCATCAAAGCGGCGGCGTGCTCTATCTTCGAATTGAGGATACCGACGCGAAGCGTGAGGTTCCCGGCGCGGCGGAAGCACTGATCCGCACGCTCTCCGTTTACGGCGTAAACTTTGACGAGGGCGCTATTTTAGGAGAGGACGGCACGGTAAGCGATAAGGGAAATTACGGTCCCTATAAGCAAAGCCTGCGCGGACCGATCTATCATGTCTTCGCCAAGCAGCTGGTGCGTGAGGGAAAAGCCTATCCCTGTTTCTCCACGGAGGAGGAATTGGAGGAGCTTCAGCAGATCAACAAAAAAGAAGAGATCAAAAACACCGACTGGGAAGCGCAAGCCGAGCAAAAGCGGGCCGAAATGCTGGCACGCCGTAATTTTACCATGGAAGAGGTAGAAGCGCACCTTGCCGCGGGGGACTCCTTTGTTTTGAGGATCCTTGCCGACGGAAGTCCCGATAAAAAGCTAAAGGTAACCGACCTTGTTAAGGGAAGCATGGAAATTCCCGAAAACGATGAGGACTTTGTCCTTCTGAAATCTGACGGAATTCCCACCTACCACTTTGCTCACGCGGTAGATGACCATTTAATGGGAACGACCCATGTTATTCGCGGCGAGGAGTGGCTGCCCAGCTTGGCAAAGCACCTTCAGCTGTTCCGATATCTGAATTTCAAAGTACCCAAATATATGCACATCGCCCAGATCATGAGGCTGGATGAAGCGGGGAACAAGAAAAAGCTTTCCAAGCGTGATATGGGTGCCAACATGGATGATTACACCGCTATGGGTTATTGCCCTCAAGCGGTATGCGAATATGTTATGACCCTTCTCAACTCCAACTACGAGGAATGGAGAACGCAAAATCCCGAAAAAAGCTATCGAGATTTTCCCTTTAATATCAAAAAAATGTCGGTCTCGGGCTGCTTGTTTGACTTTAATAAGCTGAACGATGTCTCCAAAAACGTTATTTCTCGAATGGATGCCCAAGAGGTAACCGAGCAGGTAACCGCTTGGGCGAGGGAATTCGACCCCGAGCTTGGCACAGCCCTTGCCGCGGATCCGCTCTTTGCCGAAAAAATCTTTGCCATAGGACGAGGCGGCAAGAAGCCCCGTAAGGATCTTGCCACATGGAAGGACGCCAAGCCCTATATGGGCTTCTTCTATGACGAATTTTTCACGCTGGAATGTGATTATCCCGAGCAATATGACCGAGGGGATATTAAGGCGGCGCTGACAGGATTCTTGGAAACCTTTGATGAGGCAGACGACATGAACACTTGGTTTGAAAAGATCAAGTCCCTCGCCTCCTCTCTCGGCTACACCCCCGATATGAAGGCATATAAAGCCGATCCCTCCGCCTTTAAGGGCAATGTTGCCGATATCAGTATGTTTCTGCGTTTGGCGGTCACGGGCAAAATGAATTCCCCCGATATGTACGCCGTGATGCAGATTCTCGGCAAGCAAAGGGTCACAGACCGCATTCAGAAAATGGTTGAAAAAATATAACGGAATTTTAAAAGAGGTAAACACAAATGGAAGAAATCGCAAATAATTTTATACATGATATCATTGATGCCGATCTGGCGGAAAATCCCGAATTAAAGATCCACACCCGCTTTCCTCCGGAGCCTAACGGATATTTGCATATCGGCTCGGCGAAAGCCATCATGATCAACTGGGAAACCGCGAAAAAATACGGCGGTCTCTTTAATCTCCGCTATGATGATACCAACCCCTCCAAGGAGGACACCGAATATGTGGACTCCATTTACCGTGATCTTTGCTGGCTGGGCGCCGAGCCCACAGGCGGTATTTTCTACGGCTCAGACTATTTTGACAAGTGCTATGAATATGCCGAAAAGCTGATCATGGACGGCAAAGCGTACGTGTGTGACCTTTCCGCTGAGGAAATGAAGGAATACAGAGGTACCCTGACCGAGGCAGGCAAGGAAAGTCCCTACCGCAACCGTTCGGTGGCGGAAAATCTGGATCTTTTCCGCCGCATGAAGGCAGGCGAATTTCCCGACGGAAGCCGTACCCTTCGCGCCAAGATCGACATGGCATCCCCCAATATCAATATGCGTGACCCCGCCATTTATCGGATCGTGCATATCTCTCACCACCGTCAGGGAGACAAGTGGTGCATCTATCCTTTATACGATTACGCCCATCCTATTCAGGATGCGCTGGAGGGAATTACCCACTCTCTTTGCTCGCTGGAATTTGAGAATCACCGTCCCCTTTACGAATGGGTCATTGATAATATCGGATTTGAAATGCCGCCCAAGCAGAGAGAATTTGCCCGTTTAAACGTAACCAACACCGTTATGTCCAAGCGCTACCTTCGTTATTTGGTTGAAAATAACATGGTTGACGGTTGGGATGATCCCAGACTTCCCACCATCTGCGGTCTTCGCAGAAGGGGCTATACTCCCTCCTCCATTTTCAACTTCGTAAGAAGCGCCGGTGTAGCAAAGGCGAACAGCCTTGTGGATATCGGTATGCTGGAGCACAGCATCCGCGAGGAGCTGAACACTTCCGCCCCCCGCCGTATCGCCATCCAGCATCCCATTAAGGTCGTTGTGACCAACTACCCCGAGGATCAAGCAGAATACTTTGAGCTTCCCAACAATCCTCAGTCTCCCGAGGCAGGCGTGCGTTCCCTGCCCTTCACCCGTGAGCTTTATATCGACAGCTCGGACTTTGCCGAGGTTCCCCCTCCCAAGTTTTTCCGTATGAAGCCCGACGGGGAGGTAAGATTGATGGGCGCTTATATCGTTCGCTGTAACGAGATCATAAAGGACACCGACGGGAACATTGTTGAGCTTCACTGTACCGCCGATCTGGAGGCAAGAAACGGAAATCCCTTGGACGGAAGAAAGATCAAGGGAACCATTCACTGGCTCTCAGCCTCTCATGCGAAGGAAGTAACCCTGATGCTGTACGACCGTCTTTTCACCATTGAAAACGTCAATGCGATTCCCGAGGATAAAACCTATAACGATTACCTCAATCCCCAATCGCTGACAGTCATTCACGGCGCCATGATCGAGCCTTCCTTAGCTGAGGCACAGGCAGGAGATAAGTTCCAGTTTGTCCGCGACGGATATTATTGCAAGGATTCCAAGAATCCCAATACCTTTAACCGCATTGTAGGCTTGAAGGACAGCTTTCCCGCAAAAAAAGCATAAGTGAGGGATTCCTATGCCAAAAGAATATTTAATTCCGCTGATCTACCTTGCCGTCGTTTCCGTCATATCGGTCTTTGTTTGCGTCTACGATAAATTTGCTTCCAAGCACCTGCAAAAGCACCGCACACGGGAAGCCTCCTTGCTTCTCCTGTCGGCACTCGGCGGCTCCGTGGCAATGCTTCTTACCATGCTCTTGATCCGCCATAAAACAAAGCATGTAAAATTTATGTTGGGAATTCCGCTGATCATGCTGCTGCAAGCCGCATTGGCAGCATGGATTCTCACACGATAAAAATTCCGTAAAAGCTTAAAAGGCTTAAAAGCAAGAAAGGAAGTCTATCCAATGAATATAAATACTGACCTTTCAAAATTCAGTCTGATCTTCCCCGATGAAGCAACACAAACCGCCCACTATCAAGGCAAGGATCGGGCGGCAATCGATATGTTTGTTTTGGATGAGCTGGGACTTAACGAGGTGTTTCGCTTAAAAAACAGCGATCTGGATGAATATTTTACCACAGATCCCAAGGTAATCACCCACCGTATGGAGGTGTTTGGGGATATGCTGGAGTTTCCCGAGATCTCTATAACGCTCAATCGCCTGATTCCCATTCTCTCCGACATTATGGAACTGCGCCGACTGGAGGAAGACAACGGTGAAACCACCTCCTATCTGGAAAGCATTACCGAAATCGAGCTGTATATTTCCAGTCTCTCCACCCTAAACGAGGGCTTGACCCCCATCCGTGAAAAGCTGAAGAGCCGTGCCTTCAAAACCTTGGCTGAGCGGATCTCCGAGCTGGTCAACAGCGATTATTATGCGGAGCTTAATACCAAGCTGTCTGAGCTTACCTCCCGTGTACGCGATATCCGCAGTGTCACCATCGGTGTTAATTTGGACGCTCAGCTCCGCCCCTCCAGCGCGGGAGTGCTTTCTATCAACCCCGAGCCCTTCCGTTCGGGAGACGTGATCGAGAAAATCCTTCGGCTGAACTTTAAGGAGGATGAATACACTTGTATCGCCAATTTGGTCCCCTTTAATAAAAAGCAATCGGAAAACCAAAAAACCGCTCTGGCTCTTGCCTTTAATTCCGCCATTAATGAGGTTTATAAGCAATCTCTTCGCTCTTGGAAAAAAATCGTTCAAAGCTATGTTTTGGAAAACACCGATTTTCTCCTTAACCTGATGCCGGAAATTGAATTTTTGGTCAAGGGAACCGCTCTTCTGCGGCATTTGAGAAATAAGCATCTGCCTCTTTGCCGCCCCGAGATCACCTCTGACAACGTTTTCCGCGCGTATGGACTGTATAACCCTTGTGTCGCGCTGAAGGTAGAGGATGAGATCGTTGAAAATGATATCGAATTTGATTCGGAAAACGCCATGATCTATGTATTGACAGGTCCCAACCGCGGCGGTAAATCGGTGATTACCTGTGCCATCGGTCTGACACAGGCGATGATGCAGCTTGGCATGTTCATTCCCGCGGAAAAAGCCACGATTGGAATTGCCGACGGAATTTATACGCATTTTCCAACAGGCGCTGAGGATACCATAGACAAGGGACGTCTTGGTGAGGAATGTGCCCGCTTGCGGGATATATTCGAGGCGGTTACCGCGCGCAGCCTCGTCCTTTTGGATGAATCCCTTTCATCCACGGGCTCCTTTGAGGCTTCTTACATCGCCGCCGAGGTTTTGGCAGGCTTGAGCCGTGTGGGCTGCCGCACCCTTTTCTCTACCCACCTTCATGAGCTGGCAGCCGAGATCGACGCCATCAACGAGCGAACCGCTCCCGAGGGGGGCGCGCGGCTTGATACTCTGGTCGCGGGAATTGAGGAAGGTAAGCGCTCCTTCAAAATTATCCGAATGAAGCCCGACGGAAAGAGCTATGCCCGTGATATCGCGGATAAATACGGACTTTCCTACGAAAATATCGTAAATCATCTGGCAAAATAATATAAAAATACATAGGATTCTAACGGAGGAAATCATGAATACCGAACTTTTAAAATTATTGGAAAATGATGCTCGGCTTACTGCCGAACAGCTTTCCGTTATGTTAGACTGTGACCGCGAGACCATACAGTCCCGGTTAAACGAATATGAAAACAACGGTACGATCCTCGGCTATAAAACCATCATTGACTGGGAAAAAACCGATTGCGAGTCTGTAACCGCCATGATCGATGTAAAGCTGACCCCTCAGCAAAACCGAGGCTTTGACCGTGTCGCTGAAAAGATCTATAACTATCCCGAGGTAAAATCGGTCTATTTAATGTCGGGCGCGTACGACCTTTCTGTCCTGATTGAGGGAAAAACCATGAAGGAGGTCGCCTTCTTTGTTTCGCAAAAGCTTGCCCCCATTGACGCGGTTATTTCCACCGCTACCCACTTTGTTTTGCACAAGTATAAGGATAAGGGCGTATTGTATGACACAGCCGAAATTGATGAGAGAGGAAATTGCAACTGATGATCGACTACAGTAAAGTATTGTCCCGAACGGTGGTGGAAACCGAAAAATCGGGAATTCGTAAATTTTTTGATATTTTGGAAACTATGCATGATGTGGTCGGTTTAACAGTGGGGCAGCCCGATTTTGTAACACCGTGGCACATCCGCGAGGCAGGAATTGAAAGTCTTGAGAGAGGCCGTACCTACTATACCTCCAACTCAGGAACATTGGAGCTGAGACAGGAGATCAACAATTACATGAGCCGACGCTTTCATGTCTCCTATGATCCCGAACGGGAGATCATCGTTACCGTAGGCGGAAGCGAGGCGATCGACATCGCCCTCCGTTCGGTTATAGAGCCGGGAGATGAGATTATCATTCCTACCCCCTCCTTTGTTTGTTACGCCCCTTTAACAAAAATGGCGGGCGGCGTTCCCGTAATCGTAGAAACAAAATACGAGGATTGCTTTAAGCTGACTCCCGAGGCATTAAAGGCAGCCATCACCCCCCGTACAAAAATGGTGGTGCTTCCCTATCCCAACAACCCAACAGGCGCCATTATGACACAGGAGGATCTGACGGGAATCGCCGAGGTTCTCCGTGACACCAACATATTGATCCTTTCTGATGAGATCTACGCGGAAATGACCTATGGCAGCGAGCATTGCTCCATCGCCTCCTTGGAGGGCATGTGGGAAAGAACCATTATTGCCAGCGGATTCTCAAAATCCTACGCCATGACAGGCTGGAGACTTGGCTATATCTGCGCACCCAAGCAGCTAACCGAGCAAATGCTGAAAATTCATCAGTACGCAATCATGTGTTCTCCCACAACGTCGCAGCTTGCCGCTATAGAGGCTCTTAAAAACGGAGATGATGACGTCAAGATGATGGTTGAGGAATA
>JAZSPS010000085.1:0-19397 GCA_045537595.1 Eubacteriales bacterium | reverse complement strand
GGGGATTTTCTATACTTAATAGAAACTAAAAAAATTATAATATTTGAAATTTTTGTTTTTCCAGTAAAGGTACTCAAAAGAATACAAGAATTACAGATTGTATTTTTTTTAATTAAGTGAAAACTATAGTCAGGAGGTGATGACATGAAAAAGAAATTTCTGTTAGTTTTTTTATTGCTTTTATGTTTTTCCATGCTATATAACTTTTGTATTTCTGCTGTTAACGATATAGCGCTAAATTGGTATTGTGTTCGTAGTAAGGATCATAAACAACCAATCGCTGATGCTAATATGCAATTTATCGAGCAGTATAACGGTTATTATATAGATCATTTTCATAATGATGACTGTGAGGAAAAGGTTGTTTATTTGACCTTTGATGCCGGATATGAAAATGGCAATGTTGAAAAAACACTAAATGTATTGAAGCAAGAAAATGTTACGGGAGCGTTCTTTATACTAGGACATTTAATAAAAAACAACACGGCGTTGGTACAACGCATGGCAAACGAGGGGCACACAGTCTGCAACCATACTTTTCGTCATAAGGATATGACGAATATCAATTCTATCGATGCGTTTAAAGAAGAGCTTGAGTCATTAGAAAGATTATACCATGAATCAACAGGCTGTGAAATGGCAAAGTATTACCGACCTCCGGAGGGTAAATTTAATGAAAAATCATTAGAGTATGCTTCTCAATTGGGATATAAAACCATTTTTTGGAGCTTCGCGTACGCGGATTGGGACAACAATAAGCAACCGGCCTTAGACGTTGCGAAGTCAAAAATTTTAGACCATGTGCATAACGGAGCCGTTATTTTACTTCATCCAACATCACAAACCAACGCAATGATTTTAGGAGATGTTATTCGGGAATTGAAAAAACAAGGATATCGTTTTGGATCCTTGGATGAATTAACTGCAATGTCTTGAATATAAAGAATAAAAATGAAAAAAATCATTGGTTTGTTAATAACACTTTTTTTAACATTTCAATTTACCACAACCGCCATAGCCACCCCAGATTATGGACATGTTTATTGCAGAAACTCTTTAAATTCCAAAAAAATTGCGTTGACCTTTGATGATGGACCACATCCTCGATATACAGAAGAAATATTGGAGATTCTTGCTGAGTATAATATAAAAGCAACCTTCTTTATCATAGGCATTAACGCTGAGAATTATCCTCAAGCACTTCAAAAAATTATTGCTTCAGGCTGTGAAATTGGAAATCACACCTATAACCATACCAAAATTAATCGGTTAAATCAAGAGGAAATAAAATACCAAATTTTAAAATGTGAGGAAACCTTATACCGTTTGTCAGGAATTCGACCGTGTATATTTCGTCCGCCGGAAGGTATGTTGCCATCTGGAATAAATAATATTATCAAGCCTATGAATTATAATGTAGTTCTTTGGAGTATTGATACTATGGATTGGGCTTTAACACCATCCAATCAAATCTCTAAGGTCGTCATGGATAATATAAAAGGCGGAGATATTATTCTCATGCACGATTATGTATCGGGAGGAAATACAACCTGCGATGCGTTAAAAATTATAATTCCTCAAATTCTTTCTGAGGGATATGAATTTGTCACGGTTTCTGAATTAATTAACGGGAGGGCATAAATGAACTGAGCCCTCCCGCAATTTTTGTATTTTATTAAATTTGTTTTCAATTGTTTTGAGTCACTTTTAATTGTCAGTCAAAGATAAAAAATCATTTTTTACTACGTCATCAGATGCCGAATTTTCATCATTTTGATAGGGCTCAATCATATACCGATCAATAATGGGATATGCGGCATAAGTAACGATAAATCCAATCGTAGCTAAAATATAGACCAAAGGCAATACCAATGGAATAGAAATTCCCATGGGTAATAACAAAACAATAAGAGCGATATGAAGGGCAATTAATAAAATTAATCCCAAATATGCCATTACATTTCGTTTAATTCCTAAAACCGAGAAGATCAGAGAATTTTTCAGAATTTTATATGTAGTCAAGTCAAACGTAATAAGAAGATGATACATATAAAATCTCATGGTAATATAAATGATCCCTATGGCAAAGATAGCAAAATACATAAAGTCCATGCCGAATGAGCCGCCGGTTCGGAAGAAGAAATACAGAAAATCAAGAATCAAAACGGCGCTGCATATGAAATCCAGCAAACCAAAGAGAAAGGCTTGCTTAAAGTTGCGTTTAATAGCATAAAAATAATCAGAAAAAATAAATACCGCGTCACCGCGGAAAAGACCGCGCAAAACATATGTTGCCCCAACGTTTTGCCATCCCCATGTTACAGCAAGAAAAACAACCATGGCAATTATCAATACATTCATGAGAGGACTGAACACGGGAAGGTCCATCTGAATGCTTGAAAGATCTAGTAGGGAGGTAAGGGAAGGGGACGGAAGAATTTTTGTAATTCCGTATAATGGAACAAATGCCGCGTCTGTTATAGACGGGGTTTTTGTTCCGCCTAAATATAAACCAAGAATAACTATTAATGGAATCACCATAAACAGCATAAGTAAATTTAATTGCAATAGCTGTGTAAATTTGCGCTTAAATAATATGAAGAAAAATTTTAATGTCGGTTTTCTGTCTTCAACCTCATAAACGCCTTTTCCTTCGCGATTCATATTAAAAAGCTTAAACTTTTTTTCTTTTTTTGTTGTTTCAATTGAATTTTTCAACTTTCTCTTCCTTATCCTTTAAATATCTTAATATAAAAACTTTTATTTTAAATTAAATAAATCAGCCAACAATAAATGCCATTGATAAGAAATATAATTCCGCAATAAATTACGGTATACAGGATACTTAAGAAAAGCTTTCTTTGATTTATGAAAGCGTGTCCTGTCTCGGAAATATTTCTAATCTCAAAAGAATATGCGGTAAGACGGCAGGAATAAATCAAAAAAATGTATAATAAAAGAATTTTTGCAAAAGTAAAAAATAAGAATTGAAGAATTCCGGGTGAATATCCTGCAGCTTTTCCAATCAAAGCATAATATAACAAAGTAACAGAAAAACCTGCCTTGAAGCCTTGATATACAAGCAAAAGATCGGTTACAATAAAGTGAAAAGCGGAAAAAGTAAAAATAAAAATAATAGCAAAACAAATAAAATCCGAAATAGAATACCTTAAAACAAAGCGAACGATCTCCGAAAAATCGCGGCAATTTAAAAATGGAAACTCAAAATGCAAAGAGGTTTTGTATGTAAGGGTCAAAATACTGTCCTCGGACAAAAAAGAGGTAAACAGAGCCCCCATAATACAGGATGTGACAAGCATTATGCAATATTGAATTAAAATTTTCAGATTTGATTTTGTTTTATGATCTGATAAAATACTATTTTGCGAAATATTATTTAATAAATCCATTTTTTTCTCCTTGTTCAATTACATAATAAATTATTATGTAATTTCAAGAGAAAAAATTACTGTTTCGCTTGTGCGTTTCCCAACTCGTCGGCACGGTTTGTACATGCCTTCATTGCCTCTGAAATTGCTTCGTCAAAACAATATTCCTTTAACTTATTTAACGCTTGTTCCGTTGTACCTCCTTTTGAGGCAACTCTCTCGATCAACACTTCGGGAGATTCGGAGGATGATTTAAGCATTTGCGCTGAACCGATTACAACATCGCAAATTGCGTTTAATAAGTTTCGGTCAGGTAGCTCTTGAGCCAAAGCCCCTTGATAAATGGCGTTGATAAATTGGAATACATAAGCGGGCGAGGAGGAAGTAACTCCGATAATACGATTCATTTCCGCCTCGTTGATCAATAAAATGCTTCCCGCGCATTGAAAGATGGAGGAAACAAAAGTAAAATCTTCCGAGCGAGCCTGAGGATTTTCACAAATAACCGAAACCCCTTGTCCAATCAACATAGGAAGATTTGGCAGAACACGGATGACACATGCGTTATTCAAATGGGCAGACACACTGTGAGAAGTGATTCCGGCACCGATAGAGATATACAATTTTGTAAAGTGATCGGGAACAGAAGCAATTTCCGCTAACACCTCGTCGTAATTTTGCGGTTTGACGGCAATTAAGACACAGTCAGCAAGAGAAACCGCCTTAGCTATGGTTTCCGCGCGATGAATGGTCTTTATTTCTTGGGGGAAGCTTGCGTATTGCTCCGGATTCTTGTCAAATATTATAATTTTGGAAATGGGCATATCTGAATTAAGAATTCCCGCAATAATAGATCTTGCCATATTGCCAATCCCAATTACTGCCAAATTACGTTGCATTTTTTCTTATCCTTTTCTTAATATACTATACATAATCAAGTATACCATAATTATTTTAACAAACAATAAATAGATTTGAGTTATTTTTTTAAGTTAATCGATTATATCGTAAAATTTCAAAGGCAAAAACAGCAGCTGCCGCTGAAGTAGAAAGAGAGCCGCCAAAAGTGTTTCCGTAATCAATGCGAATGATCTGATCTGCAAGATTCAGAATATTTCTCGATATACCTCTTTTTTCTCCGCCTAAAACAACCAATAACGGCTTTTTTAAAGAAGTATCAAATAAAGAATCTGAATCACGTATTCCGGCACACACCACAGCGTAATTTTTTTCTTTAAATATGGGAATTGCGTTGATCGGCTCGCATATAAACATATCGATCAATTCAGAGGTTCCGGCAGATGAGCGTGCAACGATACCAGCCGCGCCCATCCAATTTCGTTGGCTAAGAATTACTCCGTCAACTCCCGCGGCATACAGAGACCGTATGGCATATCCAAAATTATAAGGATCCTCAACACCTTCCAAAATAAAATAAACACCATCGTCTCGTATATAATCAAATGATAGCGGAGGTAATTCACGCACCGAGCATTCCGCTAAAACTCCGCCGTGGGAATTTCCAATAGAAAATTTCTGTATGTCCGAGGGAGAAACAAAGTCAATTTTAAATCCCATCTGTATTGATTTTGCGCGTAGAAATCCCAACTCAGCCTTTTTACTTTTTATTTTTGATTCGTCAAATAAAATGCGCAAAATACGGCGGTTATTTTTATTGCTCTCAATCCCCTTAATCAGAGCAGATATGGAAGTCATTCCTTCAAACAAGTCAGAATCAATAAATTTTTTTTCTTCTTTCAGCATAAAAAGTCCTTAATATTATTAATAATTTACCACGGTTGATTCATATATTGATAGGGAATAAACAGTGGAAGAAGGTTAATGTGTTATGTATAACTCGTATGGAAAAGAAAGATGTGTTGTGCTAGCTACATATTTAGTGGAAAACAGAACAACAGTACGGGCGGTTGCTTCACAATATGGAATCAGTAAAAGCACGGTACATAAGGATATTACTCAAAATTTAAAAATGATTAACAAAGCACTGTACGAGCAAGCAAAAGAAGTTTTGGAATGTAATAAAAGAGAACGCCATCTCAGAGGAGGAGAAGCAACAAAACAAAAATACAGTGCAAAAATTATACAAAATCCAAAGAAGGCGTATTAACCCCATGGCTATAAGCTATAATGCGGAAAACAAACGATGACCATTTTGCTGAATTGTTCGGAATAGTTGAATAAAAGATGAAGTGGCTAAATGCGCAGAAAGATATGAAAAGGCTTTCTCAATTCCGGCGTAATCCGATAATGAATTGGATATATAGGGATAAATTACAGGATAAGCAGGAGAAAGAGCTTCTAAAAATTGAACACCGTCAACCGATGTTAAAAAATTCAAATCAATACAAAATCGATATGATTTAACATGGAGTGCATGTGCAATCCGCTTAGAATCATTCGTTTTAATATTTTGTTCAAAAGATGTAAAAATGGGATTTAAATGTTGTTTATATAAAAGATAATTTATATCACAATCCAGCTGCGTATCTCGGGTAGCATTGGAGAATAAAGGGTATTTAAGAAAAAGCAAATTAGAATGTGGGCTTACTCTCAAACGATAAAGCTCATGATTATAAAGAATTTCCTCGGATAACAGTACATCCGCGCAAACATAAAAAGCAATGCCTCGGGGACGAATTGAATTTAATAGAACACGAAGCTTTCTGATTTTAGGTACAATCCAAGAAACAGGATACCGTGTGAGATCAAAATCCATAAGAAAAATAAATCTACGAATCCCTAAAGCGACAAAGAAGTCGACGGTTTGCCGAATGGATTGAATATTAAAGGTTTGATCAGATATAATCAAGTAATCAAAATTTAACATTGTCAGATCCCCAAACATCCATTGATAAATTAGATTTATTTGTAAATATCCACTCCCCCCTAATTATACAAAATTTGCATTTTGTATAATTAGGGGTTTGAAAAGATATCTCATTTCTTGTTTGAAATTGTAACATATATTTTGCAAATTGTCAAGTTTTCTTCTCTTTTCAAATTGCAAAATAGTTTGATGCTTTAATAAACTTCTAAAATAAACGTAAATAAACGTCATAAAATTTAAAAAAGCTATTGATTATTCCTCCGTGTTTTGATATAATTAAAATTAATAAAATATTCTTTTTGGAGGGTCGTAGACAATGGCACTAAAAATGAGATTTCTTTATTATTCGGGAAAAAGTAAAATCAAAGCAATGGCAGAGGTTGTAAAAAATGAATTTGATCTTTCGCAAAATCATAACGCGATCGATATTATTCCCCCTGCTTATTCTTGCGAAAATGAACGCTTGGTTATTCTTGCTGTTTCCGGCAAAGGTGAACCTGATGATGTATTGCGCCGTTTCTGCTCAGAGTTAAATAAAAAGAAAGCACAAAATGTTGCTCTTTTGGTTGACGGTGATGAAAAAATGGGAAATCGCTTGTTGGAGGTTTTAAAAGAAACCGGAACCAATGTAGTTGATAATGTAAAGTATGTTAAAATCGGTGGATTACCCTTCCTTGGCGGTAAGGTTTCTGAGGATGAGAAAAAAGATCTGATCGATTGGATCCAGTCTGTTATTGATAATATGCAATAAACAAATAATATAAAAATAACCGATGAGCTGGCAAAGTTCATCGGTTATTCTTATATTTTAAATTTTTTAAAACAATATAAAAAAACGTTGTAAAAAAAAATGAAATATGTTATAATATAGTGTATATTATTTTCAATTATTTCAATGATACTTTAATGAGGTTTTGGCATGAAATATTTAGTTTTGATTCCCGATGGTATGGCGGATGAGCCAATCGCTGAATTAGGTGGCTTGACACCTATGCAAAAAGCAAAAAAGATCAATATGGATCGTCTTGCGAAGGAGTCCTTGGTGGGTACTGTTTCCAACGTACCCGAAGGAATGGTTCCTGAAAGCGATACCGCCAATATGGCAATTCTCTCCTTTGATCCTAAGATTTATTCTAAAGGACGTTCTCCTTTGGAGGCGGTTAGCATCGGAATTGAAATGCAGCCCGATGAAACCGCGTATCGCTGCAATGTCGTTACATTAACCGAGGATCAAGAAAATTATGAGGATCGAATTATTGTTGATCACAGTGCCGATGAAATTACTACTGAGGAAGCGGATCAATTGATCAAAGCCTTGGAAGAAAATTTGGGTAATGAATTCAGAAAATTTCATACAGGAATCAGTTATCGTCACTGTTTGATCTGGAAAAACGGGAATGATCGCTATGATTTTATGCGTCCCCATGATATTCTTGGTAAACGTATTGGCGATTATCTTCCTAAGCTTGAGGACGGCGGCGAAGAATTTTTAAAGCTTATGAAATCCAGTTATGATATTTTGAAGGATCATCCCATTAATGTAGCACGAAAAGCAAAAGGCTTAAAGCCTGCCAATTCCGCGTGGCTATGGAGTCCCGGAAAAAAGCCTCAATTGCCTTCATTTAAAGCAAAATGGGGGGTCGATGCGGCTGTTATTTCAGCGGTTGATTTGATCAAAGGGATCGGTCTTTGCGCTGAAATGAAATCTATTGATGTAGAAGGCGCTACCGGTAATGTTCATACAAACTATACAGGAAAAGCCAATGCGGCGATTCAAGCATTTTCGGAAGGTACCGAGCTTGTGTACATACACGTGGAAGGACCGGATGAGTGCGGTCACCGTGCGGAGATTGAAAATAAAATCAAATCCATTGAAATGATTGACGAAAAGATTTTAGCTCCTGTTTATGATTACCTAAAAAATTGCGGAGAGCCCTTTAAAATCATGATACTTCCCGATCATCCTACCCCCATAGCAATGAGAACACATACCATTACTCCTGTACCTTTCTTGATCTATTCTTCCGATAAGCCTGATAAGAAGGAATGCGGAGTTACTGCTTTTGATGAATTTACAGCAAAAGCGACCAATCTGTATATTCCCAACGGATATACTTTAATGGAAAAATTGATTGAAAAATAATTATTGAAAGGATGTATTATGTCCGATCAGAATCATAACACAAACAAACCAAAGTTCCCTGCTGAATTTGTTGATTATATCGAAATTTTTGTTTTTGCCATTTGCTTTGTTATTCTTGTTTTTTCCTTCGCATTTCGTTTGTGTACAGTTGACGGTGAATCTATGGAAAACACTTTGTTTGAAGAGGAATCCTTGATTGTATCAGATTTATTTTATACGCCCCAACGTAATGATATTATTGTTTTTCATCAGACCGGAACTCTTAATGAACCGATTGTTAAGCGTGTTATCGCAACAGAGGGCGAAACCGTTCATTTACGGCATAATCGCGACACAATGACCATAACGGTTACCGATACAGCGGGAGAAACAATTGTTTTGGAAGAACCCTATATGAAGTATGACGGCTTCCCCTTATATATGAGCTCATATACAATTACAGTTGGTGAGGGTGAGCTATTTGTATTGGGGGATAACCGAAATAACTCAAAGGATAGCCGCCATTCCGATATAGGCTTGGTTGATTCCAGACGTGTTCTTGGAAAAGTAATTTTCAGGCTCGCTCCTTTCTCACGTATGGGAACTGTTCAATGAATCAATCAAAAAATATATAATGTTTTTCCTATGATCTTATAAAACGAACAAATAAACAAAGCAGAAACGGAGGGATTTTACATGCCATCACAAATTATTCAGTGGTTTCCAGGACATATGGCGCGAACTAGACGGTTAATTACTGAAAACTTAAAAAATGTAGATGCTGTAATCGAGCTGTTGGATGCACGTATTCCATATAGCTCCAGAAACCCTGAAATTTTACGTCTTTGCGCAGGTAAGCCTTCCATTGTTTTGTTGAATAAAGCATCGCTTGCCGATGCGGAGGTAACTCGAAAGTGGGCAGATCATTTTACAAATGAAAATACAGTTTGTATTGAAACCGATTGCGTAAGCGGAATGGGATTGTCACAAATCCCCCCTGCCCTGCGTAAATTATGTGGGGATAAGTTGGCACGATACGAACAAAAAGGTATGACGGGACGTTCTCTAAAGGTTATGGTCGTGGGGATTCCCAATGTTGGAAAATCATCTTTGATTAATAAACTTTGCGGGAATAAAAAAGCCAAGGTAGAAAACCGCCCCGGAGTAACTTTGGATAAGCAATGGGTTTCCACCAATATTGGGGTCCTATTGTTGGATATGCCCGGCGTGCTTTGGCCTAAATTTGATGAGAAAATCGTTGGAGAAAATCTGGCTATTACCGGTGCTATTAAAGATGACATATTGGATATTGAAGCCATAGCAATGGCGCTATGTTCGCGGTTGCGTGACAGCTACCCTGAGCTTTTAGCTCAACGCTATAAATTAGATTCTGTTCCGACTGTTGACGAAGCGGATGACTATGATCTGCTTTGCATGATCGGAAAAAAACGCGGATTTTTAGTTTCCGGCGGAGAGGTCAATACCGAGCGTACCGCTAATATGCTTCTTGATGAATTTCGATCAGCAAAAATCGGAAAAATTTCCTTGGATAAAATATAAGGTGTGAATATGGCAGCATTGGAATATACAATTGAAAAGCAACTCTCAGAGCAAGGATACTCCGCGGTATGCGGTGTCGATGAGGCCGGCAGAGGGCCTCTGTGCGGTCCCGTAGTTGCCGCCGCGGTTATTTTACCACAAGGACTTTATATAGAAGGCTTGAATGATTCAAAGAAACTGTCAGAAAAAAAGCGGGAACAGCTTTTCGACATTATATGCGAATCGGCGATCGCCTATGCAATCGCCGAAGGGTCGGTTGAAGAAATAAATCATACCAATATTTTAGAAGCAACACTTTCCGCTATGCGTAAAGCCATTCAACTCCTGTCGGTTCGTGCCGATTTTGCGTTGGTAGATGGAAATGTTGTAAAGGACTTCCCTATTCCTGCCAAAGCTGTTGTTCACGGAGATGCTATATCTCCTTCCATTGCCGCGGCATCTATCTTGGCGAAAGTAACGAGGGATCGCCTATGTGTGGATTTAGACAGACAATATCCTCAATACGGTATCCTTCAGCATAAAGGTTATGGAACCAAAGCGCATATGGAGGCTTTGCGTACATACGGTCCTGCTCCAATTCACAGAACAAAATTTATTCGATTTCTTCAGAATGAAATAAAATGATAAAAAAGAATACGACAGAAATCGGGAAATGGGGCGAAACAGTTGCTGTAAAATATTTAAAGAAAAACGGATACAAGATTTTACACCGCAACAAACATGAATCCCATAATGAAATAGATATTATTGCCCAAAATTCTCACTATATTGTTTTTGTTGAGGTAAAGACAAGATCCTCGGAGCAAGATCTGTATCTTTCCTACGGCTCCCCTGCTTCCGCTGTTGACAGAAAAAAACAAATGCGTCTTATCATGGCAGCAAAAGATTATCTTAGTGCACAAAAATATCATAAAAAACAACCTCGAATGGATGTTATTGAAGTTTATCTGGAACAAAATACAGAAAAGGTTTTAAAAATCAACCATATTATCAATGCATTCGGAGCATAACAAAATGAAACTCTCTCTGATAGATTTGCACTGCGATACTATCTATAAAATGTATAACTCGGCTAAATCCTGTAATGATCCGTCTCTTGCCATTCATCTTTGCGAGGATTTCCATGATACATACGAAAACTATTTACAGATCGCGGCTATTTGGAGCAATAGAAAATGTTCAGATGAAGAAGCGTTCACTCAATTTGTCAATATAATTGAATATCTTCATTCCGACATCCTTCAAAGTAATAATGTTGTTCTTTCAGAATACTTTAGGCGCTCTTCCCTTTTTTCTTCCCCATCCAATCAATTGGTCTTAGCTGTGGAAGATGCAAGATTGCTTTCGGAAGCTCCTGATAGAATTGAATTTTTATATAAGTGCGGGGTTCGCTTTTTAACCTTGCTCTGGAAAGGTGTTACCTGTATCGGCGGAGCTTATGATACTGATCTCGGTCTTACAAGCTTTGGACGATATGCTGTCAAGCAGTGTACCGAATTGGGAATTATTGCCGATATTTCCCATGCGTCAGAAAAAAGTGCGTATGAAATTTTGGAGCTTTCCAAGGGAACCCCTGTGATCGCGTCTCATTCCAATTCCCATGCGGTTTTTCCACATCCGAGAAATATCAGCGATGAGATATTTCATGAAATATGCCGCTCCGATGGTTTGGTCGGAATTAATTTATATACGGAACATCTGGGAATACGGTTACATGGAGCTTCCGGAATAGACGCTGTCTTAAAGCATATCGATCATTTTCTATGCCTTGGCGGCGAGGATGTGATCTGTTTTGGGTGTGACTTCGACGGTGCCGATACACCTTTTGATTTACAGCATCCAAGGGATCTTTCAAAAATTGCCGAAGAAATGCTTTTCCGCGGCTATTCGGAAACGGTGATTGAAAAATTGTTTTGGAAAAATGCGGAAAGATTTTTAAAGAAAAACATTTTTAATAAATAAAAACCGGTATACCAAAGAAAGGGTTATAAAAAACATGAAGTATTACAGTACAAGAGACACAGAGAAAAAGAAATTTGAATCAGCAGAGGTTATAAAAAAAGGGCTTGCGGCTGACGGCGGACTTTTTGTACCCGAGATTTTACCTGAAATCACAAAAGAAGAAATTACCTTCCTTTGCGAGAAAAGCTATCCGGAAAGAGCGGCGTTTGTTCTTTCAAAATTTTTAACAGATTATTCCGCGGAGGAATTGTTGCGCGACTGTCAAGAGGCATACAGCGAAACCTCTTTTGCTGGAGGGGCGGCTCCCTTAAATAAGATTACAGATCAAATTTTTTCTTTAGAATTATGGCATGGCCCAACTGCGGCGTTTAAGGATATGGCATTACAAATCATGCCTCGTCTTCTCTCCAGAGCACTTGTAAAAACAGGAGAAAATAATACAGCATTGATTTTGGTCGCAACCTCGGGTGATACCGGTAAGGCAGCATTGGAAGGATATAAAGATATCGACCGTATTAAAATTATGGTGTTTTATCCTGTTGACGGTGTCAGCAAGGTCCAAAAGCTCCAAATGGCAACACAAACCGGCAAAAACGTAAACGTTTGCGCAATTAAGGGAAACTTTGATGATGCGCAAAACGGCGTCAAAAAAATCTTTTCCGATGCGCAAGCAAAAGAAAAGCTTCTGGAAAACGGATATATTCTTTCCAGTGCTAACTCTATTAACTGGGGACGCTTGGCTCCGCAAATCGTTTACTATATTTCCGCATACTGTGATCTGTTGAATGCGGGAGAAATTCAGTACGGCGAAACCGTAAATGTTTGTGTTCCTACAGGAAACTTTGGTAATATTTTCGCGGCTTATATTGCGAAATGTATGGGTCTTCCCATCAATAAATTGGTATGCGCGTCAAATTCCAATAACGTTCTTACCGAATTTTTAAAAACAGGTACCTATGATCGTAACCGCCGATTCCATGTTACCATGTCTCCTTCTATGGATATTTTAATTTCCAGTAATTTGGAACGTCTCTTGTATTTTTCCTCTGATGCCGCACAAACAGCGAAATATATGCAGGAGTTAAATACAACAGGTAAATACACTATTTCTGATCAAATCAAAAAGAAAATCGACGAAAACTTTGTAGGATACTTTGCGGATGAAACAGAAACCGCTAAAACACTTTCAAAGTTTTATGGAGACTATGACTATCTTGCGGATACTCATACGTCAGTCGCATTAAATTGCGCGGAGAAATTCATTGCGGAAACCAATGACGGCAAAAAAATGATTGTTGCCTCTACCGCAAGCCCTTATAAGTTTGCCGCTGACGTATATAAAGCAATTTCCGATAAGGAAGCATCTGCCGATACAGGCGCACTGGAGGATCTTTCCAAGCTTACGAATACCGATATTACGCTTCCCCTTCGAAATTTGGCGGAGCGCCCTGTTCGCTTTACCAAGGTAATTGAGGCAGACGAAATGCTAAATGAAGTTTACAAATTTATGTAATTGTCTCCAGACTGGGTTGCCGCAAAACCTGCGGCAACCCTTTCAAATAAAATCAAATAAAATAAGATTAATTACTTTCTTTCTTTAAAGGTGGCACATGCCGTATCGGAACTACTTGTTGCGCTGCTGGGTCCAACCGCGATCTGTGTTGCGGTACAATAGGTTTCGCATGCATGATATACGCAGTTTTTCACATCACAGTTGATACCCTTAATGTGCTCATTAGATCTTTTATCTGTAGGGCATCCGCATTTATCTGTTTCGTAATTCATTGTGATTTTCCTCCTTTACAAGAATACTATTATTATTCACAAAAAGAAGGATTTCATACACAATTGAGATAGGAGTTTGCTATGGCGATTTTTGCTATTTCCGATCTTCATTTGGATATCAAAAGCAACGAAAAATCCATGGAAGTCTTTGGAAACCGTTGGACGGATTATATTAAAAAAATTAAAAAAAATTGGCAAAATCTTGTAGATGAGAACGATACCGTAATTATCCCGGGAGATATTTCTTGGGCGCTTACTTTGGAACAGGCTTTAACCGATCTAAAGTGGATTGATCAACTTTCAGGAAAAAAAATTTTAATGAAAGGAAATCATGACTTTTGGTGGAGCACTGCTTCAAAAACGCAAAAATTTTTTTGTGAAAACTATATAAATACTATCAGCATTTTAAACAATACTGCCTATGAGGTTGAAAATTATATTATTGCGGGCTCAAGAGGATGGTTTACGGATCGTTCCATGCAAAACACATCTCAAAAAATTGACTATGAAAAGATAATTAACCGCGAAATAATACGCCTAAAGCTATCATTAGACGCAGCCAAACAGCTACAAAAAGAAAATGAAAAAGAAATCTTGGTTTTTCTGCACTTTCCACCTGTTTGGGGGGATTTTCGATGTCAGGAAATCATAGATCTGTTAACAGAATATAAAATTTCAAAATGCTATTTTGGACATATTCATGGATGTTATACAGCTCCCGCATCATTTTATTGCAATAATATTAATTTTAAGATCATTTCTGCTGATTATCTTGATTTTATCCCTCAAATTATATGATATTTACACGATAATTTTTGAAAAAGTATTGACAAATACACCAAAAAAAAGTACAATATATACTGTATGTAAAAAATAAAAACAATCGGAGGTTTAAACCAAATGAGTTTAACAAAATCTGAACTTATCGAAAAAAACAGATACGAATTACAGTTTTCAGTAGATAAAGCAACCTTTGACGCTGCTGTTGATGCTGTATATCGTAAGCAGGTTAAGTCTATTACTGTTCCCGGATTCAGAAAAGGAAAAGCACCCCGTTCCATTATTGAAAAGATGTACGGCAAAGGAGTATTCTATGAGGATGCGATCAATGATCTGATTCCTGCGGCATATACCGATGCGGCAAAGGAATCCGCGTTGGAAATTGTTGGACAGCCCGAGTTTGATGTTGTTTCTATTGATGAAAACGGACTTCTTCTTTCCGCAAAGGTTTATGTAAAGCCTGAGGTTGAAATTAAAGATTACTTTGGCATTGAGGTAGAAAAGGCAGTTGCTGCTGTTACCGATGAAGAAATTGACAGAGAGATCGAAACCATCAGAGAAAGAAATTCCAGAGAAATTGATATAACCGATCGTGCCGCTGAAATGGGTGATACAACGGTTATTGATTTTGAAGGCTTCTGCGACGGTGTTGCCTTTGAGGGCGGTAAAGGTACCGATTACGCGCTTAAGTTGGGCTCCGGCTCCTTTATTCCCGGATTTGAGGAACAGATTGTTGGAAAGAGCATTGACGAAGAGTTTGATGTAAATGTTACATTCCCCGAGGAATATCACGCGAAAGAATTGGCAGGTAAGCCTGCTGTATTCAAGGTAAAAATCCATGCGATTACACATGTTGAGCTTCCCGAGTTGGATGATGACTTCGCAAAAGATGTTTCCGAATTTGATACATTTGATGAATATAAAGCCGATATGAAGGCAAAAATCGAAAAGAGACATGAAACAACCGCGGAAAGCGCTGTCGAGGAAAAATTGGTAGAACGGCTCATTGAAAAGATGGAAGCTGATATTCCCGAGGCAATGTACGAGGCAGAAACCGAAAATTATGTCCGTGATTACGACACAAGACTTCGTTCTCAGGGCTTGGATCTTAAAACATATTTCAAGTATACCGGTATGAATCTTGATTCTCTTCGTGAACAGATGAGACCGCAGGCTGAACGTCAGGTTAAAGCAAGATTGGCTCTTGAAAAAGTTGCCGCTCTTGAAAACGTTGAGGCAACCGAGGAAGATATCAATGAAGAATATGAGAAGATTGCTTCCGCTTACGGTATTGAAATCGATCAAGTTAAAGAAAGCATTGATGCTTCTGCCATTGCCGAAGATATGAAGGTAAAAAAGGCATTGGATCTCGTAAAGGAAAAGGCAGTAATTAAAGTTACCGAAGCATAATTCACTGTTAATTCTTTTCTGTGCAACAATTTTTGGAGGTGATTGTATGAATAATTCAGAAAACAAACTTTATAACGCTCTGGTTCCTATGGTAATTGAACAGACAGGAAAAGGCGAGCGGTCCTACGATATTTTTTCTCGTTTGCTTAATGACAGAATCATCTTTTTATCGGATGAAGTAAATGATGCAACTGCTTCTCTGGTTGTCGCACAGCTTTTGTTCTTAGAAGCAACCGATGCGGATAAGGATATTTACTTTTACATTAATAGCCCCGGCGGCTCTGTAACCGCCGGAATGGCTATTTATGATACCATGAACTATATCAAATGCGATGTTTCAACAATATGCATCGGTATGGCAGCAAGTATGGGTGCGTTTTTGCTTTCTTCAGGAACCAAAGGAAAACGCATTGCCCTTCCAAACAGTGAGATCATGATTCATCAACCCTTGGGCGGCGCAAAAGGTCAAGCAACGGATATCAAGATTCAAGCAGACCTAATTCTCAGAACCCGTGATAACCTTAACCGAATTCTTGCGAAAAACACCGGTCGTCCCATAGAAGAAATCGCACGCGATACAGAGCGAGATAATTTTATGACAGCGCAACAGGCATTAGAATACGGCTTGGTCGATAAGATCTTTGAAAAAAGACAATAATTTCTGTATCTGAAAGGACGAGAATGGCTTCTAATTCAAATAATACTACGACCGGATTAAGGTATTGTTCTTTTTGCGGACGTAAAGAAAATCAAGTGAATTTTTTGATTCCCTCCCCTACAGGAACCTATATATGCGATTTCTGTGTGGATGCTTGTCAGCAGCTCATTTATGAGAATACAGTTGCAACACAAAGCAATATTGATGATCTTTCTTTTTCCACATTGCCTAAGCCTAAGCAAATTAAAGAAATATTGGACGAATATGTAATCGGACAGGATGATGCGAAAATTGCCTTGTCGGTTGCGGTGTATAATCACTATAAACGTATTCTCTATAAAAACGCAAGAGATACCGAAAAAAAAGAAAACACGGATGATGGCAACGCAGAGGTTGATCTTCAAAAAAGTAACGTTCTTTTAATCGGCCCTACAGGTGTGGGAAAAACCTATCTTGCTCAAACACTCGCAAAAACATTAAAAGTTCCCTTTGCTATCGCGGATGCTACAACCCTCACCGAGGCAGGATATGTAGGCGAAGATGTAGAAAATATTCTCCTTCGCTTGATTCAAGCTGCCGACTACAACATCGAATTGGCGGAAAAAGGAATTATCTATATTGATGAAATCGATAAAATTGCAAGAAAGAGTGAAAATCGGTCCATCACACGTGATGTTTCGGGCGAAGGCGTACAACAAGCTCTTTTAAAGATTCTTGAAGGAACCGTTGCCAATGTCCCCCCGCAAGGCGGAAGAAAACACCCGAACCAAGAATTTATTCAGATAAATACCGAAAATATTCTTTTTATCTGCGGCGGAGCTTTTGACGGCCTTGATAAGATCATTGAAAAGCGTCAAGGTAATCAAACCATTGGTTTTACAAGTGAAATCAAGAAGAAATCGGAAAGAAAGAGTGCGGGGATTTTCAAAGATGTTGTTCCTCATGATATTGTAAAATTTGGCTTGATTCCCGAGCTGGTTGGAAGAATTCCGGTAACGGTTGCTTTAAATGATTTGGATAAGGATGCCTTGGTCAGAATTCTTTGCGAACCTAAAAATTCTCTGATCAAGCAGTATATGAAGCTTTTTGAGATGGATGGTGTCAACCTAAGCTTTGAGGAAAACGCATTGGAAGCAATTGCGGAACAGGCAATAGAGAGAAATACAGGCGCTCGCGGACTTCGCTCAATTATGGAAAATATGATGCAGTCAATTATGTATGAGATTCCTTCCCGAAACGATGTTTCCGAGGTTATCATCCATGAGGCTTGCGTCAAGAAAAACGAACTGCCACTTTGTGTTACTAAGGAATTGATCGATTTAAACGGTACCCCGAAAATTAGCGGTGAGCTTCCGTCCGATGTAACCTAATTAAACTATTGAAATCCAATAGATTATGTTAAATAACTAAATTACCAAGGGGTGTCTCACCAATCTGTGAGACACCCCTTTAGGTATCATTTTAAGCATCAATAAAAGGTTGCCACTTCCTGTTTGGGAGGAACTGCAAATTCAGTAGATTCCACATATAAAACAGGTCCTTGCTTCTTATATATTTTATGAGCTTCAATTTTTATTTTTCCCTTTACAGTAAGCCAATCTCTTGTTTTTAAATTATGGGGGGATTGAAATATACAAACCAATCCGCTGTACTGTATATCATCAATACAGCAGGTCATTATATGACGTCCAAGTATAACAGCATTTTGGGGCAAGCGAGTATCTGTTGCAATCATCCCTTTTATTTTTACGGTTTTACCATGATATTTTTGCATTTCCTCTGAAAGATCACGATACCATAGCGCATAATCTTCATCGTTTATCTCTATCACAGGAGCTTCAATATTAAATGGGAGCGGATCCTCAATTTCATCATATTCTACATGACCGTCCGGATAATCATACACGATTGCCGCACGCCGTGAAATTCCACGAACGATTTTGTGAATCTCCTCTTTATCCGTCTGACTTGTAGTTCGATTTAATACAATCATTTCAGCGTCGCGGAGCTTGTCTACGGTCAGCTGACGCATATTATTATTGTAACTTATAAATGTTTGAGCTTCGGCAAACATCATGTTTTGATAAATATCCCAATTAGAGGGCATGTTCTCATAAAGTGTTTGCAGCATCCACATTCCATTGTATTCAATAATAATACGGTCTATTTTATGATTACGAGTTAAATCCTCTAAATTTTTTCTTGTTAACCAAGATTCATCTTCCACAAAAACAATTTTAACATTCTGTCCCCAAAATTGTGAGGGATCTAATTCCTCTATTCCCTCTTCGCACATCAGAACCAGTGTTTTTTCGCCGCTGTTAAAGTTTTGATCGTTTAAGGACTCTTGGATCATGGAAGTTTTTCCGCCCTCCAGAAAGCCTGTAAATA
Source organism: Eubacteriales bacterium (assembly GCA_045537595.1). Lineage (GTDB taxonomy): Bacteria > Bacillota > Clostridia > Oscillospirales > CAG-272 > HGM12713. The sequence continues at coordinate 492 of JAZSPS010000085.1, read as the reverse complement.
GGTATATAGGCAATTTCATCAATCTTACTCCTTAACTCCGAATAAAATTTCAAGAGCGTTTTCGTTTATTTTCGAACCGATAACACAAAGCTTGCCAATAGGAGCGGGACTTCCAAGTCGAACATCGGGTTCACCGGGAACATAGTCAAAATGGATCCAAGAACCATCCGTAGCTCGAACAATTCCTTTAGCGCGGAGAACCATGCCATAAATCGCCTCATCCTCTAACGCATGTAACATATCACGTACCGCATTAACATCATATTTTCGTAAGGTTTCAATTCCCCAACTGGTAAATATATCATCCGCGTGATGATGTCCATGCTCATGATGATGGTGGTGCTCATGTTCATGCTCGTGGTCGTGATGATGGTCATGATGATGTTCATGCTCGTGATCGTGATGATGATCGTGCTCGTGATCGTGATGATGATCGTGCTCGTGATCGTGATGATGATCGTGCTCGTGATCGTGATGATGATCGTGATGATG
>JAZSPS010000091.1:0-2851 GCA_045537595.1 Eubacteriales bacterium | reverse complement strand
ACATCTTTTCTTCTCTGTCAATACCTTTTTTAAAATTTTTGGGATTTTTTTAAGGGCTTGACTCTCTTCCGCGGTATCCGTCCCTTTTGGACAGCTCGTCTATTCTATCACTTCTTTCCCTCTTTGTCAAGCCTTTTTTTGAAAATTTTTTAGAAAAAATTATTTTTGATCTTTTCGACAATAAAAGTCGCTCTCCGACAGGATCTTCTGTTGACATTTTTACCTTTTCCTGTTATAATTTTTACAGAGATTCCCTTTTCACAATCTTATTTTGCCCAAAAGGATGAGTTATATGAAAAAAATATTTATTTTTTTTATCCTTTTTTTATTTTTATGCAGTATTCCGTTTTTTCTGAACGCTTGTCAAGAAGAATGCACGCACGCATATTTGACACACGAGCTTGTCGCCCCCACCTGTGATGCCGAAGGATATACGTTGAACTCCTGCGCAAACTGCGCGTTTCAGTTCAAAACCGATTTTGTTCCGCCTACAGGACATACGCTTTCCACCACGGTCTTCTCTCCCACCTGTACCGAAGACGGCTACACCTATTATCACTGTACCTGCGGATACATGTTTAATTCCAATTACACCGCCCCTCTCGGTCACAGCTGGAAAGACAAGGAAGTCATATCCCCCTCCTGTGACAGCGTCGGTCACACCGTAAAGCAATGCTCCGCTTGCGGTGTCTTATACGAGGACCGCTTTACAGAACCGTTGGGTCATTCCTTTACTAAAACCATTGTTTCTCCCTCCTGCACCGCTGAGGGATATACGCTTAATCAATGCGGTACCTGTGAGCTTTCCTATAAAAATGATTTTACCGTTCCAACCGGACATACCTTTACCTCGGAGACGGTTTATCCCACGCGTCTGACCGGCGGAGCCTTAACGCAATCCTGCTCTTGCGGCTACAGCTACAGCAATCCCATTTACTATTCCGATGTGTTTTACGGCGCATATGTAAGCAATCAGACAGCACTTGCGAAGGGCGTTGATGTATCCGTATATCAACACGTAAAAAACGCGGATGGAACCTACCGTCCTCTCGACTGGCGCACTATCAAGGGCGCGGGATTTGACTTTGCGATTTTAAAGATAGGAAGCACACCCCGTACTGACGGAGGGGCTCAAAAGGGCGGAATTGATGCCACCTTTGAGATGGACTATCAAGACGCCAAGGCAATCGGCATGGAGTTAGGCGTATACTTTTTCACATACGCCACCACTCCGGAGCAAGCCAAGGCTGATGCTATGCTGGTAATTTCCTGGCTTAAGGATAAGCAGCTGGAATATCCCGTTTACTTTGACTTGGAGGACGATCCTTATTCGGATATTTGCATGTCCGACCTTGGCAGAGAAACATTGACCGAAATTTGTTATGCTTTTATTACAACGCTTCAAGAAAACGGTTATTACGGCGCGTTGTATTCCAACCACGATTGGTTAACCGAAAAAATAGACGGAAACGCGCTGAAAAATGTGTTTGATGTTTGGTATGCCCGACTTCCCAGATTAAGCACCGCTCCTGTTGATCCCTCCGATAATAACTTCACTTGGAATACCTCTTCTTACGGAAAGCAGCTTGGCATGTGGCAGTACACACATTACGGCGCGATTGAGGGAATCGAAGGAATTACCTTTGATTTTAACTATGTATACCGCGATTACCCTGCCATCATCAAGCAATTCGGATACAACGGTTATACGCCGTACGCATGACGTTGAAAATACATTATAATATTAGGAAGGAAATGAAATTATGAGTTTTTCTATGAATATTAAAAAATTAAACGATCGCGCCGTCACACCCACCTACGGCTCTGCCTTCGCAGCGGGAGCCGATCTATATGCCTGCGAGGAGGAAGAGATTCTCATCGCCCCCGGCGAGACCCGTCTGATCCACACGGGAATTGCCATGGAGATTCCGGAGGGCTTGGTAGGCTTAGTCTATGCTCGAAGCGGTTTGGCATCCAAAAAGGGTTTGGCTCCCGCCAACAAGGTTGGGGTGATCGACTGCGACTATCGGGGAGAAATCATGGTAGCGTTGCACAATCACAGCTCCGAGCCGCAAAGGATCGCCGCGGGTGAGCGAATCGCTCAAATTGTTTTTACACCTTACATGGCAGCCGAGTTTACCGTTGTTGAGGAATTAACCGACACCGTCCGTGGCATCGGGGGATTCGGAAGCACAGGTAAATAATAAATAGTTTGGAAAAGGTTTTGGGAAAAGTTTTTAAAAATATTTTCAAAAAAGGTATTGCAAAATCAAAAATGTTGTGATATAATAATACGGTCAAATACACAGGGGTATAGCTCAGCTGGTAGAGTACCGGTCTCCAAAACCGTGGGTCGCGGGTTCGAATCCTCCTGCCCCTGCCAAAAAATCCAAGTCGAAAGACTTGGATTTTTTCATTTGTGCCGCAGGCACAACATCATTTGCGTGCAACGCACGCAACATCATTTAGCCGAAGGCTAACATCATTCCGCCGCAAGGCGGACACAAATGAACGATGTTACACCGTTGGTTCAAATGAAGTTGCCTTCGGCAAATGAAGTGATGCTTCGCATCAATGAAGTTGCGCTTCGCGCAAACGGAATTAGACCGATAGTCTTGTGCGCTGAAATATAGTTGCTTTTTAACCGAAAGTGTGATATAATAAAGGCGGAAAGGCGGTGATATTATGGAACCATTCGAGTACCTGTTTGTCTGTATTCTAAACTGGTTTAATTTTATAAAGAATCCCATCATAAAAGCAATCGTACAGGTTACAGCAATGGCGATTTTCACAGCTATTTTGGTTTTCATAATTATAGTAATTTCTAAATTGATCATTTCTTTTATTGCAT
>JAZSPS010000048.1:0-12796 GCA_045537595.1 Eubacteriales bacterium | reverse complement strand
CCATCACAAAGTATCATTCTATAGTCAGTTAGTTGAGGATTTCCCTCTAATTGCTCACTAAATAACTTCTTATTATCACCGTCATAGAATAAAACGGGAGCATCTAATGCGTCAGCAATACCAAGACCAAAACTCAATCCGGAGCGCATCATATTTTGATACGGTAAGTATTGAAACGGTGGTTCTTATTTTTTTGTTCAAAGCCCCTGTAAAATCAATCCTTTTTTACTTCCCCGCTAAAATGAGCGTTACATTATAATTCTAATGATATAAAAATCCACCCGCATTCACACTCTCTCGGCAAGCTTACGAAGGCTCTCCCCCTCAAAGCGATAGGTCGTCCATTCGTCCATCGGTTCAGCGCCGAGGGAAAGGTAAAAATCAATACTCGGCTTGTTCCAGTCGAGACACCACCATTCAAGCCTTCCGCAGTCTCGCTCCACAGCGATGCGGGCAAGCTCTCTGATCAATGCCTTGCCGTGTCCGTGTCCTCTGTATTCGGGTCTTACGTAAAGGTCCTCAAGGTATATCCCCGCTCTTCCGAGAAAGGTGGAAAAGTTATGGAAGAAAAGCGCAAATCCGACCTCCGCACCGCCTTCCAAGGCAAAGATGACCTCCGCTTTCTTCTTTTCAAAAATCCAGTCACGAAGCAAATTCTCGTCGGCGACCACTTGATCGGACATTTTTTCGTATTCGGCAAGCTCTTTGATAAAGCGCAAGATCAGTACCGTGTCGTTTTCCGTGGCAAATCGAAATTTTGTGTGATCCATATCATTTCTCCCAAGCTTACTCCACAATACTGACAAGGTCGTCCATATCCTTACGCTTTTTCGCGCGCAGCTTATCGTCGTCTCTCGCGTAGCCGAGGGTGATCACAAGGCGTACCGCACCGTCCAGTCCGCAGATCCTGCGGATCTCAGCATCGTCAAGCCAACCGAGGATACAAGTGCCAAGACCCTGCGCGGTAGCTTCCGCCGTGATATACGCCGACAAAATGCCAATATCGATCGAGCGATAATCGTTTCCCTTGACCTTTGCTCCAAGCGCCGCCGATGCCACGTATGGCTTTTCCGACAGCACAAGCAGAATGGGGGCGTCAGTAGCAAATTTGTTCATTCCCATTCCCTGCACAGCCTTTGCCACCTTTTTTGCGGCTTCAGCACGGCACACGGTGATATGGTAGGGCTGACCGTTACACGCCGAAGGGGAAAGTCTGGCGGATTCGAGAATACGGTCAAGCTTTTCCCGCTCTACCGCACGATCGGGGTTATAAGCTCTGCAAGACTGCCTGTTTTCCGCGATTTCTGTAAAATTCATAATAATTCCTCCGTTCTTTTATTTGTTTTTCATGTCGTCCGAGCTTCACACCAATCCTCAAGACGAAGCCAATTTTCTCTCCTTCTCGGAAAGAAAATTGCCACGGCATTTATGGCGCGATATACTAAAATATTTATTCGTAAAATAACACCAAAACACGCCTTAACAATGTGCTTACGGCTTCATCGCGAGCGCCAAACGTACCGCCATAAGGCTTGGTTTTCGCCTCGGACAAAGCCATTTTCGATATTTAAATCAAGTAATACACCAAATGAATAATGCACAGCATAACCAACGGAATAAAGCTTCCGCCTATTAACTGCCAAGGTGTATGACGTTTGGTCCTCAGGCTGGAAACATACACAGGAATGATCAGCAATGTTCCGATCATGGCGGGAATAAACATTTTGAAATACAGCATCAGCAAAACAGGTCCCACGATTCCGCAAGCGTGCCCACTCGCCTTCAGCTTGAATATCTTGTTCAGCACGAGCATCGCAAGTCCGCACAGCAGGTATTCCACGTAAATAATCTTCAATTCGGCAGGAGCCCTCGTTACAAAGACGGCTAACGTTCCAAGCAAATATCCGACAGCGGAAAAGATCATCGCCAGACTTCTCTGCCCATCTCTTCCCTTATCCTTAAAGCGAGGGATATATTTCTGCAAGGGATATGCCAGCAACGGCAGAACGCACAGAAAAGCCAAGCCTCCGATCATCTGCCAAACAGAACCAAAATAACTCGGATACATTATATACGCAATGATTAAAAGCGTTGCCGCAAATACAGGCGGAACCGTTATTTTTCTGATCACAAAAGATATCTTATTCAATGCATTTCTCCTTTATCTCTTCCGCAGAGCAATCAACGCAAAAACTGTTTTATTTTCGAAAGCTGCTGTTCGGCGGTCTGCCGTCCTATTTCGTATGCCTCCTTCAGCTTATCGGGATCCCTCTCCACACGGCTGACAGGAAGCTCGTTTTCGGGACGAATCACAAATAGCTCTCCCGCCCTCTCTTTCTCTTCAATGTATGCGATGGTTTCATTATACATGGTATGCCTGTTTTCCATGGCTTCAACAAGCTTTGGATATCTTTTGTATTTCAGCTTGACAAGCGGCATCATGCTGTTTTTCTTTTTTTGATATCCCTTTGCTTGCGTAAGAACGGCAATATTTCTCTCGTACCCAATGCCCTCAAAGAACCTTACGGGAATGGAATCGGCAATTCCTCCGTCGAGCAGCCGCAAACCGTCGATCTCTACAATTTGCGACACCAACGGCATGGACGCCGACGCGCGGATCCAATCAAAGCCGTGATCGGCACGCCCTTCGTATTTGTGATATACAGCCTTGCCTGTTACCACGTCGGTGGCAACAACATAAAACTCCATGGGATTTTTTTCATATGTCTCAAAGTCGAAAGCATCGTGCCTCAGCGGAACCTCTCCATAGCAAAATTCGGTGCTGTATATGTTTCCCGTTTTGAGAAGAACTCGCATACCGCAATAACGCGTATCGCGGACAAATCTTGTGTTATAGCGCAGAACTCTCCCGATCTGCCTTGATTTATAATTGCAACCGAACGCCGCGCCTGCCGAAACGCCGACAGCGCCGTCAAATTCGATTCCGTTTTCCATCAACACATCCATTACACCGGCGGTAAAAAGTCCACGCATGGCTCCGCCCTCTAATATCAATCCTTTTTTCATTGTTCCCTCGATACTTCCCTATTTTTTAATAGGCACTAACATTCTTGTTTGCGCTTTATATTCCGCAAAACCTTCCTTGCGTGATTGTCTTCCGTCCGCCATGGGAATACTGACCGTAAGAAATAACACGGTATTCGCAAAAGCCCCGAGCAGCAGATACCACGCGCTCGGCGCGGCAAAAACCACAGAAAGCGCCACACCCCACCACATCAAAATTTCCCCGAGGTAGTTGGGATGGCGTGAATATTTCCACAGACCGTCGTGGATAAACACACTGCTTCCGCGCTTGCGGAACCTGTGCATCTGAAAATCAGCAATTCCTTGAAGCGTAGCGGCAAAAAGCGAAACACACAGGAATAGGACACTTCCAATATTCCCTGTCAAACCGCTTCGTACCGCATAAACCGCGGGAAGTATACAAGCATACACAATCAAAGTCGGCACCATATGAATACCGATCAAATTGATTACAGGATAGAAAGCACCTGTTTTCTCCTTGAGCATCGTGTAACGCCAATCCTGATGATTCAGATTGGCAAAGGTATATGCCCAATTGAGGGTAAGCCGAATTCCCCAAAGGAACACGGCGAACAGCAACAGAACACCAAGAAGCGTCAGTTTTTCACCGATTGCAAATGCCGCGAGAATAACAGGAGGCTGAACACTCCAATAAGGATCGTAAACCGAAGCGTTATGGAAAATCAAGCTAAAGATAAACACGGCAACCGTGGCGATTACATCAGCGAACAATAAGGACAGCCACCATTCAAAATTCAACGTACGATACGAGAAAATGCCAAGGACCGCCGAAATTATGTAAACGAACACAATGACCAACAGACTCAGCGTTCGATTATTTTTCAATGATATGCATAAATTGTATAAATTTTTCAATTTTTTCAAGATTTCCCCTCCGCCTTCGTGTCCAATTTATCTTTTTCAAGCTTCTTGTAATGAAACATCCTACAATCACTTCAATAACAGTCATTTTTTATAGAACCATTATATCACATATATATGAACACTTCATTAATCCCTAACAAAAAAACGGTCATCCGCGAATTTTTTTGAATTTTTTGAATCCTGCTTCGACAGCGGTCCTGCGCATTGCTATACCAAGACGGTCAGCTGACCGAATATATTCACCGACAAGCCAGGGGTACAAGAGCATTTCGGAGATGGAGATGGAAATAGAAAATAAAGAAAAATAAAAAAGGCTGCCCTCCCCCAAGGCTTTAAGCGATCGGGAATGACCGCTTGATAAAATTCAATTCGGATAAAATCGTAAATTCTTTGTAAATAACATACAATAAGTATTGAAAAATTTTCCGTATATGCTATAATGAACACGGTTTCAAAATAAATAAAAAAGGAGTTAAAACTATGTTTGACACAATCATCGGCTACATTGAAGACATTTGGGCGATCGCTCTTGTTCGTTTCATTGTCTACCTTTTGGTTGCTTTTTTGGCTGCAGGAATTTCGAGCTGGCTCGTCACAAAGCTTCTTAAGCTCGTAAAGCTTGACAAAAAGCTCGACAAATGGGGCGTTAACGAGGGTGTCCTCGGCACTTCAATGAATTTCATCGGAAAACTTGTTTATCTTATCGTTTTCCTTCTCTTCCTCCCCAACGCGCTTGAGGCAATCGGTGTCACCAGCGTGACCGGTCCTATCAATGGCTTCGTCAGCACCTTCATCAACTATCTGCCTAATATCATCGCGGCAGTGATCCTCGTTTACGTTGGTATTCTCGTTGCTCAGATCCTCGGTCAGATCGTATCCGTTCTTCTCAAGAAGACCAAGATCGATACTCTGATCAAAAGAGTCGACAATGAGGAAAAGAAGATCGTTCTTCTCTCCGACGTTCTCGTAAAGATCATGATGGGCATTATCATTCTCGTTACCATCGTAGCGGCACTCAGCGTTCTCGGCATTGAGGCAATTTCCGCTCCCGCGATTGGAATCGTGAACTCGATCTTCGGAGCGATCCCCTCGATCATTCTTGCCGTTGTCGTTGTTACTGTCGGCATCTTCGTCGCCAGCCTTGCTTGCGGACTTCTCTACAATGTTCTGATCGCGACCAACTTTGACAACGTTGTGGCAAAGGTTCTTCCCCAGCTTAAGGTTTCCGCCACCAAGATCGTTGTTAATCTTGTAAGAAGCGTTATCATTATCTTCGTTGTGGCACAGGGTATCGAAGCGCTCAACCTCTCCATACTCACCATGATCGTTACCGCGATCGTATCTTACCTGCCTCTCGTTGTCAAGGCAGCGGTGATCCTTCTTGTCGCCTTCATTGGCGCTAATATGCTGGAGGCTGTTATCCTTAAGGCGAATGCTAAGGCAGCAAATCTTGCGAAGATCGTTAAGGTCGGTATCTTCACTCTCGCGGGCTTTATGATTCTCAGCCAGCTTGATATCGCGTCCACGATCGTCAACACCGCGTTTATCGTTACGATTTCCGCAATCGCTATTTCCTTTGCGCTCGCGTTTGGTCTTGGCGGTAAGGACTTCGCTAAGAAGACGCTTGACAGAGTTGATGATAAAATAGAAAACAGCTGCAAAAAGGATAATAACGAAGAGCAGTAATTTTTCACTCACCTGATGTAAAGTCAAAACCACCTTTGTGTGGATTTCAAGACAAAAAATAAAAGCATAGCAAAAGCGTCACGAAGCGTATGCGGAGTGGCGCTTTTGTTATGCTGTTTCTATACATATGCTATTTAATCAATTTTCTTTCCATCCAAAAAAGCCCTGCCGACCCTCTCGCCAAGCTTCCAATATGCGTGGGTAACACTGTCATAAATGATGGGATCAAGCTTTTTCGCATCTACCTTGCCGCTTTCATCAAGAATACTTTCATCCACGGATACATTAACGATATCACCGATACAAATACCGTCCTCGTTAAAACCACGAAGCCTGCACTCCACGGTCATCGGCAATTCGTCAATGATGGGAGCGTTCACATAGTCGCTCCTTGTTGCGTGAAAGCCCGCCCTTGAAAACTTATGGGGCACGTCGTTTGCCGAAACGATTCCAACATAGTCACAAGAAATCACGGTACTCGCCGTGGCAAAGCTGACGGTGAAAGCTCCCATTCTCTTAATATTTTCCGTGGTTTTGTGATCGTCCGACAGACAAACCATCACCTGATTGGTATCGTAAATACCGCCCCACGCCGCGTTCATGGCATTGGGAATCCCCTTCTCATCATACGTGCCGATAATCAATACCGGCATAGGATACAGCCATGTTTTTGCTCCAAAATTTTTACGCATCACTTTCTCCTTCCATATTTATTTTATTTTATTTTCTTTTGTTTTCTTTTATTTTCTGATTTCGTCCTTTATGAGCAAGCTTTTTTCACAAAGACTAAAATATCCAATAACAGAAAATCGAGGACCGCTCCCGTTTCGCGGTCTGCGGTCCTCAAAAAACTACCAAATTTCCCCTCGGCATTGCCTTCATGCCCTGCCGAAGGAAGTACGTATGATAAAATACTGTTTTAGCTGTACAGAGAATCAGTAACTATTCTTCGTCTTACGATCAGCTCTTGATAAACCTGTCAAACTCGTGATAGTAATCATTGTCCATCACCAGTCTAAGATCATCCCAGTTTAATTTCTTTGCCAAAACAACACCCAGTAAGCTCTTTGCGTTCACCGCGAACTTGTTTCCGCTCTGAAGCGTGATCTGTCCCTTTAATTTTGTAGAGATCGCAACCAACTGCTTTACATCCTCCATCGTATTGATCTCTACACGGTAAGCAAACTTTTTGACATTTTCCATCGTCATAACCCTTCCTTACTTAATCTTACTTAATCTTAATTCACCGAAATTAAAATTTCAATCCCATCGGGATTTTGCCGAGAAAAGGGAATTTTCATTTGGTTCTCACTTGCGCTTCCCTGTTCGGCTTTGCAAGTTTTTTACAATACTGATATTCTCTGACAAACATATTGTACAATCAAATTATGTACAAATTATGAACTGCGTGTATCTTGTTTGTAAATCTGCACAAAATCAAGTTTTTAATTATGTGCAAAATACACAATATCAATTTTTGAATTTTATTCTTCACGGTCCTCTTGATTTTTTGGGGAACTATTCTTTTTTGAAGAGTCCTTTTGAAGCTTCAAATAAATGAGATATCCCAAAGCGCTCACTACCCCCGTTATGATCAGCAAATACAGCGCGCGCACCGTGCGGTCATCTCCCAAGGCGGCACCGCTGACCGTAGAAAGAATAACCGACGGCAAGCGGCAAATCGAGGTCAAAAGGATGTAGAGCGGAATACTCATTTCTGTCAGTCCGATCACATAGGTAAGCAGATCCTTGGGCGTTCCCGGAATAAAAAACAGCAAGGCTGTCAACGCGTTTCTTTTGGACGGCTCCCTTAAAATGGGCAGCGCATCTATTTTTTCACGAGGGTAAAGAGCTTCCACCAGCTTTCGTCCAAACCTACGGGCAAGAAGGATCGCCGCGCAGCTGCCTAAAAGAATACCAAACAGACACAAAGCGGTTCCCCACCATACACCAAAGGCATAGCCTGCCGCCAGCTCCACTACCTCCCCGGGTATCAAAGCGATTATCACCTGAACGGCACAGATCAGAACCATAAGGATTCCGCCAAGGAAGGGATGCTCCCCGATCCATCCGCGCAATACATTGGTATCGCGGAACTCCCACTTCAAAAAAAGGAAGCCAAGGATCGCGAGAATACATGAAATAACGGAAATAACCGACAAAAGTACCGCGGCATATTTTTTTGAATAGGGCTGAACCGTCTGTAATTTCTTATCCCGAAACGCCCTTTTTAACTTCTCTTTCTTTTTTCCCATTTTATTTTCCGCCGTCTTCGCCTTCCTCTATTCCATAGTTATTATGCCTCGATTTTCATGTCTCCATCCCTTACCCAACCGATCTTGCGTAGAAGCTCATTAAAGACAAAGGATAATACCGCTGGCAAAACAATACATAGCAGAAGAAGCCCCACCCATTTCATGGTGCTGTTTTCCGTAGCGGAAATTATTCCGAGCGGTCCAACCAAGCCGCAAGTCCCCATCCCCGCGGATACACCGACACACTCCAGCTTAAAGATCATGGTAGAGATCGGTCCGCAAACGGCGGAAGCCAGCGTGGGAGCGATCCAAATTTGAGGCTTTCGGCAAATATTGCCCATTTGAAGCATGGAGGTACCCAAGCCCTGTGCCACAATACCGCCCCATCGGTTCTCACGGAAGCTGATCACGGCAAATCCAACCATTTGACAGCAGCACCCTACCGCGGCGGCTCCCCCCGCGATTCCCGAAATTCCGATCATGGCGCAAATCGCCGCGCTGGAAATGGGAAGGGTCAAAATCATGCCAACCACCACAGAAATAATAATTCCCATGATCAAAGGCTGCATAACCGTGGCGGTATTGATAAAATCACCTAAATAATACATGATGTACGCAATGCCGGGACATAACAGCTTGGCGATAACAAAGCCGACAAGAAGTGTAACCGTAGGTGTTACCAAAATATCCACCTTGGTTTTCTTGGAAACCAACATTCCTACCTCAGCCGCTACAATAACGGCAAAAAAGGCGCCCGCGGGACCGGCGGTATACGCGATCACCTCTCCCGAGGCTACTGTAATGGATGCGCCCAAAGCATATCCCATACTGCCAACCGCAGCACAGCTAAAGATCACAAGCGGATGCGCTTTCAGGGCATACGCGATAGCGCATCCGATCGCCATCCCCGAGGCGGCGGAGGCAAAGGAGTTGATCTCTACCATAAAATCCAAATGCGCATACGTTCCAATGGTCTTAAAGATGGTTCCGATCAGAAGCGAAGCAAAAAGACCCAATGCCATAGCCCCCATGGCGTCAATAAAATACCGTCGCAAATATTTCTTTAAGGTTGTCATTTTTCTTCTCTCCTCGTCCTTTCGTTTTATTTTTTCAGCTGTCTTTATATTTTTTTCTTGTTTAAATTAATTTCCGTTTTTTAAAACCAAGGTAAAAGCAAAATCCCCTCATATGCCACAGGGATCAGTAAAGCGGGCAAAAGATTGCCCACGCGGATCTTTTGGGAAAAGAGTAAATTAACACCTACCGCAAAAATCAGGATTGATCCAACACCCGATAAATTCATGATCAATCGGTCCGACATAAACGGTGCGATAAAAGCGGCAAAAATTGTGATCAAGCCTTGAAAAACGCCGACAGAAACCGCGGAAAAAGCGGCTCCGATTCCGTACACGGACGCAAAAACCGCTACAATGACAAGGTCAAGAATTGCCTTAATAAACAACGTTTGCGAATTTCCCGTCAAGCCCTCCTCTAAAGGACCGCAGATCGCCATAGCTCCTACGCAAACCACCAAAGAAGCGGTCACAAAGCCGTCCACAAAACGGTTGTCGCCGTTGGCGCGAACCGCCTTTTTGATCTTTTCTCCGCAAGAATCCAAGTGCCTTTCAATATTGATCAGCTCTCCAAGCAAGCCTCCCATCACCAAGGAAAGGACGATCAGCATGGTAGACCCTGCCTGTAAGCTTCCCTCCTCTATGGTAAAAATCATCTCCAGCGCGCCCGAAATTCCGATAAACATTGTCGCCAGTCCGCAAGCCTGCATCATTACCTCTTTAAAGCGCTCCTTCAAGCCGCCTTTAAAGAGGATTCCTACGCCGCCTCCTACCAGAATTGCCAGCACGTTAACGATTGTTCCAAGTCCTCTCATAATTCTAAGCTCTTTCGTTTTAATATTTATATATTTTTATATGCTTATACTCCTTGTGTCGTTATCATAATACACACGTGTAGAATCGGTGTGTATCGCGGAATATTATTTCTTTTCGGATCTTACCGCAAACCGCCATAGCCTGTCCCGATCCCTCGGTTGCGCATAATCGATTCCCACACGGGGTAACGCCTCATAATCAGGCTTCCGCTTCCCCTTCGCTTCGTCATGCTCGGAGTTTTTTTCCCCTTTCGATTCGTCATCCTCGACCCAAAGTTCATTTTCCGGCTCCAGTAAGCAGCCGTTCAAGGTCTTGTCCACAAAAAGCCGCTTTGTTACTCTGCCGGGACCCGCCGCTCCTTCCACGCCCCGAATCAACACCGCCTCAGGGTGTCCCTCGGGTCCTGTAGTCAAATTCAGCAAATAATGAATTCCATAGCAAAGATATACATAGGCTCGTCCGCCTTCCGCGTACATAACCTCTGTCCGAGGTGTTTTTCCCTTATGCGCGTGACAAGCGGAATCCTCCTCGCCGTAATAACATTCTGTCTCGGTGATCCGAAAACGAAAAACCTCTCCGTTCACGGAACGGCAAAGCAGTTTTCCAAGCAAATCAGGCGCCAGCTCTGTGGCGGGCTTCAAAAAATATTCTTTTCCCAATACCATCTTCTAATGTTCTGAATGAATAATAAAATTATGAAAATTATCGGAAATCCCCTTAAATTTTTAATTTATCAAAAGGATTTCCGATCTTTCTTTACATTCTTAACTTTCTTATTTTTTTAACCATCTTGGCTTTTTAGCTTTTTGCGCTTTGAAATTTTTATAAAATTATCGTTCCGCCGACTGTCAACGAAGCTGTCAATATTATATCAAAATATTATATTACAATTATATCACAAATTTCTCCTGTTTTCAATAGCGATTTGAGCGTTTTTTGTTTTTTGGGGGCGATTTTTTAACTTTTTGAGAAAAATTTGTCTTGGATAATTTTGGAAATTATAATTAAATTTTATAAAATTTTACACAAAGAAGCAATGAAAAAGCAAAGAATAAGCCCGAAAAGCGTAGGTAAAATCGCGGCTAAAAGCATCCAGAATACGCTGCCCGATTCCTTTTTTATGGTTAGTAGGGTCGTGGAGCATGGGAAGTGAAACATCATAAAAATCATCACGCACAGGGCTGTGGTCACCGTCCATCCGTTAGCTACCAGTATCCCCTTCAGCTCTGCAAAGCCCGAGTAATCCACCAAGGAGCCCGATGCCGTATATCCCATAAGTATCACGGGAATCACGATCTCGTTTGCGGGAAGCGCCAACAAAAACGCGAGAAGGATAACCCCATCCATGCCGATAAAGCGAGCGATGGGATCTAACCAATCGGTCACAAGCGTCATCAGTCCCGAGCCGTTGACCGTTACGTTGGCAAGGATCCATAAGATCAAGCCTGCCGGCGCTGCCACGGCTGCCGCCCGTCCCAGCACATACAGGGTTCGGTCAAACACGGAACGAAGGATCGTTTTACAAATCTCGGGACGGCGGTACGGCGGCAGCTCTAAGGTAAAGGATGACGGCGTGCCTTTAAGAACCGTATGAGAAAGAAGCTTGGAGCAAAGCAATGTGGCGATGATGGACAGAAGGATCAAGCCTGCCAAAAAGAGAGCGGACACAACAGATCCCACCCATCCTGTGCTTATGACAAAAAACATGGAAATCAGAGCGATCAGCGTTGGAAATCTGCCGTTACAGGGCACGAAGGCATTTGTTATCATTGCGATAAGCCGTTCCCGTTTCGAATCTATAATGCGACACCCAACGACTCCTGCGGCATTGCAGCCGAACCCCATACACATGAAAAGAGAAATCAGTGGGTCGATCTCTCCTTTTTTCGCTGCGCTTTCAAAAAAATTTCCTCGGAAACAAGGGGAATATGTGTGTTTTTTACTACAATCCAATATTGCGGCGGCTTTGTGTAGCTTTTTGATGATTTAAAGCTGATTTTTTCATTTTTTCCCTGTACTGTATGACCAATATATGTTTGATTTCTCAGTATTTTGCAAATTCCCGACACTGTCCATTTTCGGTTTTCCGATGGCTGATTCTTTTGAATTCTACGATAATCGAGAGGCACGGGAATTGTGTCGAAATTTAATATATCCGCGATTTCTCTTGTGGCATATCCCCCTGCCGCCAGAGAAAATATCCGTTGTACGGTTTTCGCGGCTTTCGAATCGGGAATCAGCGTATTTTTATTGTTGTCCGATTTGCGGTATCCGTAAGGAGCAAAGCTGCCTATGTACTGTCCGTCCTCCATTTTCGCCTTCAGCGCGGTTCGGATCTTTCGAGAGATATCTCGGGCATACATCTCGTTCATAACATGTCGAAAGGGTGCCATATCATCCTCCCCCGCCCCCGAATCATAG
The DNA here is from genome assembly GCA_045537595.1 of Eubacteriales bacterium. Lineage (GTDB taxonomy): Bacteria > Bacillota > Clostridia > Oscillospirales > CAG-272 > HGM12713. Next base: position 615 of record JAZSPS010000048.1, on the reverse strand, counting down.
CTGTCGTTTATTGCAATAAATCGTATTCGATGCTCAGGAAAATAAACATCTGTAAGCTCTCCCGATGTGATGTAATTTCTACCTAAGCGTGACAGATCCTTGGTGATAACCATATTGATCTTACCGTCCTCAATATCCGTCATCATTTTTTGAAAGGCGGGTCTGTCATAGCGTGTTCCGCTGTATCCATCGTCGATATATTCATCAAAGATCTTATATCCGTTTTTCTCCGCGTAATTCCGAAGCAAGAGACGCTGACTCTCAATCCCCGAGCTTTCACCTGTCCCGTCGTCCCGTGACAAGCGCATATATAGCGCGGCTTGGTATTGCATTTTTCATCACTCCTTCTCATGATTTACAAATAAAATGTTAATTATTTTGAAATTGTTTATTCAAAGTTATTTAGGTGTTTTTTCACAGTTTTGATACATTTTTTCATGGTTTAAGGTGCAAAATATTAAAGCTTTTGCGGTTTGTCATTACTAACCCTTCTTTAAATTGTCATACATGCGATGAAATCCTATGTCAAAGTAACAATAAAATAAGAATTGATGCTTCGCATCAATTTGCCTCGCATGCTCGGCAAGGATTCTTCGCCTTCGGCTCAGAATGACA
>JAZSPS010000046.1:0-21790 GCA_045537595.1 Eubacteriales bacterium | reverse complement strand
CCCCCTCGTAGATCCCGATGCTTTGCATCGCCCTACGGGTTCGACTGCGAACCGCCTTCGGCGGTATCTCCGCTCAGGATGACACGAGGGGGCGCATTGCCCGGAAGGTAGCAAAAAGCACTTATGGAAATTGCATAAGTGCCTTTGTGTTACTTTTGTCATACGATTTGTAGTCTTTAATTAAGGTATACGAATCACTGCATTTGCAAACACAAATACAAAAATACGGAATCCCTCTTTCGAGATATACCGTATTCTTGCAAAACTGTCCTTTAGCACGTCCGGCTAATGCGTAAAAACATTTGAGGCAGTTTTTTGATATCATTCAAAAACACTTATGAGTAAAAATAGTAAAAATAGCGCGCAACGTTTTTGCAGAAGAGGAATCAATTTGCTCTTTCCCCTACCTTCACCACCAGCACTGAAATATCGTCTGTTGATCCTTCCTCTTTTGCGTATTTTACGATCAGATCCGCCAATCGTTCCGCGCTGACATTCTCTCCCTGACTGCGAAGCAGATCAAATAACCACGGACACTCCTCTTTTCCCTGCGTTACTCCGTCACTGACCATGACAATTACATCCCCCTCGCCGACATGAAAGCCAATTCTTCTGGTATCCAATTCCTGAATAATTCCCACAGGAACCGTCCTCGAACGGATCTTAAACAGGCTTCCGTCCCGAAAAACATACGTGGGCGCCGCTCCGCTTTTATAAAAGGACGCATTCCCTTCCATCAGATCCAGCTCCATCAGATCCACGGTCGCGGAGCATTCATGAAGGCTTCCGCTTCCCCGATTTCTCAAAAATCCGTTTAGCATTTTCAATGCCGTCTCACAGGAATTTCCCGAGCTTAACAGCTTCTTTAAAAACAAAGCGCTGATCCCCGACGTAAGCGCCGCCTCCTGCCCCGATCCCATTCCGTCACTGATGAACGCGTAAAAGCGTGCCTCTCCGTTTTTGAACATCCCCGCGGTGTCTCCGCAATACCGCTCCTCGTTCTCCGCCCGAGCGATCCTTTGCGCATATGTCACCGACAGCGCCTCGGTCTGCTCAAATTCCATGCACAGCTCATCACCGTCACATATCTCTCCCTCATTTACCGAAAAGGGACACACCCTCCGCACCGCTTCCGCAATGCGGGCTTTGCTTCGTACCATAGCCCGGCTGTCTTGTCCGCGAATGAGGATCCGAGCCATTCGCCCTCCGTATACACACGCGCCCGTTAATCCGCTGTCCAATTCTGTCAGCGACTCGCAAAGCCGCCGGGTCAATTCCTCCTGACATTCATATTCGGATTTTCCTCGCACCATTGCCGAGGACAACAGTTCCGACAACGCCGCATAGTCCAACGCGAAAATTTCGGTTCGGTCCCCCTGCAAAATCTGTTTGCTGTGAAGCGCCGCATTATGATTGATCTCCTCCAGTATCTCGGGCAATCGGGAACAGCGTTCCTTTAGCGACCGTTCCGCATCCTCCCGATCAACCTGTCCCTTTTGATGGAGCGCCAAGCTGAGCGCTCCTACCTCCGACGCGGTTTTATGGTATCTTTCCCCCCAGCATTTCCCCTTTTCGGAGCAGCTGGCACAGGATGCGTCAAAGGCGTTATCGCAGATCCGCCGCAGATCTCCGGAATTGGGAGTCCGCATGCGCTGACTCATTGTCAAAAACACCTCGGACAGGGAGGAAAAGCTCTCACAAAGCTCCTTTACCGTTCGATGCGTATCGTTTAGTCTTACTCCGTTCAAGTCCTTTTCCGCCAAAGGCTCACATACATAGCCCGCCTCCTTCTCCCTCCCGATCACCTCGGTATCCTCCTGTGCCTTTTCCGCTGAAAAGAAGAGCTTATCCAACACGGCAAAGAGCAATACCGATGCCAGCAGTGCCGCCAGCAAGCCGTTAAGGACCCCAATTCCGCTTACATACAGTCCCCACGCAATTCCCACCGAAAAGGCGGTGACCGCCGCGAAAAAGACCGAGATGGGAAAGAGCAGACCCGAGCAAAGAGAGGAAAAGGCAAACAGAGGTGCCAGCTGAGGTGTTACGGCAAGACCGCAAACCGTTCCCGTAACCATTCCCATCACGATCCCGCTCTTTCTTGTGACATACAGAGTAACGAACATACATCCGAATGCCGCCATGGATATTCCATAAATTTTCCAGTCCCCCACCGCCCAGATCAGCGCGAAGGCAAGGGCGAGGAAACCGCTCATTTTACGGTAATCTCCTACCTTTTCGCCGCTGAAAAAGCCGGTAAACAGCAAAACAGCTGCGGGTGCGGCGATGCATCCGAGAAGGGTTCCATACAGATCGTAATACAGAAAGCCTCCCTCCGTCAGGCGGTAGACCCCTACCGCAAACGCCGCAATACAGGAGGTTGCCATGCGGAGGCTGACATGCTCGGAGAAAAGTATGGGATAGACCTCTCCCAAGGTCCGCTCTCCCATTTCCTCCCCCTCCCGCGCGCTCCAGGGGGTATCCAGAGCGAACCGAACCAGCAAGCGGATCAGCAATGCCGCGCTGTAAACACTGATCAAGAGAATTCGCTCTTCTGTTTGCCATGCGCTCAGACAAAGTCCCGCGTATACATAAAAGATCCTGCGGTCGGTTCCGCACAAAAGAGCGATTCCCAGAGGTCTCGCCCCGAAGGGTAACAAGGCTCCCCCCAAGAGATAGCCCCAGATAGCATACATCAACCCAAAGAAAAGCTGCTCAAAAAAGGCGACCCCTCTTTTTTCCTCCGCTCTCAGCGGCTGCTCCTGTGTCTCCTCCGCGTACTCTCTCCGCCCTTGCGCCGTATCCATTTGACTTGTTTTGCCTTCATTTCCGTTCATTTTTTCTTCCTTTCTGATTTTCACCGTTGTATTTCCGCTTTTTTATAGCATCTATCCTCTTCTATTTGCGTTTATTTTATCAAATTTGAATCAAAACATTTGCCGATTTTTGTCTTTTTTCCGGGCTCTCTCAAAAAAAGTTTTCGGGAGCTTTTTCCTTTTCCGCCCAAAAACGCCCTCCTTTGGACACTCGCTTCCTCGGGAAATTCTCGGACAATAGGCTTTTTCTTTCTTTTTTTCCTATTTTGTCGCAGGCTTTTTCATTTTCCCCCGTCTTTTTTTCCCGGCTCCCGCATCGGCTGCTCTCTTCGCTTTAAAGACAGGATTCCGCTGACCGCCAGCATCGTTCCGAATATTTTTCTCAACAGCGCCTGACTGACATATTCCGCCAAGCCGCTTCCCAGCAGCGCGCCCATAATTCCCGCCGCCGCCATAATGATGATTGCTGAAAAAAACAAATTTCGCTCTCTTAAATGGATCAGCATAGACGCTCCCGAAGAGAAAAGAAAAAATAAAAGGTTCATTCCCTGCGCCACCAGCTGTGGCGTATCGGTAAACAGCGACAAATAAATGACAAACAGTCCGCCTCCTCCCACGCCCATTCCCGATAGAACCGAAATCAGTCCGGCGGCAAGAATTTGTAATATCATCATATTTCCTCCTAATTATATCAGCATATCCGCATATCAGCGAATGATCAAAAGAATCCCCGAATAGATCACCAACGCCCCAAAAAGCTTTTTCAGAACAGATGCCCTCAAGCGTCCCAATAAAATCCCTCCGATCACTCCCCCCGCGATCGCGGGAAGGGCATATACACCAAAGCCGTCCGTGCTAAGGTTTCCCGCCAGCGCGTATCTCACGCAGGACACCGCCGAAATGGGCAGCATTACGCAGAGCGCGTTGGCAAACAGATCTCGCCGATCCGTGATCCCCTCTCTCAAAATCGCCGCCAGCGCGAAAACAATGACGATTCCGCCTCCCGCGCCTAAAAGTCCGTTGACAAAGCCCGCGCAAAGTCCCGCTGTCGCCAGATACACGACCCTCCGCCTGCCTTCCTGTCTGCTCCCAAATACCGATCTCATGATTTCTCCTTCTTATTTTCGCTTGTTCCCGTTTCTTTTCGTTACAACATAACAGTGTCCCATGGAATTTTAATTTTTAAAATCCGTAAAAACAAATAAAAACGCCTTGCGCTCGAAGCTTTTTTGTGATATAATAAATAGGATATTACAAGGGAAAAATAAATTCTTCTTCGCTTCTATTTTTTCCCTTTTATGCTCGGTTTTAATCTGTTCCGCGAAAATATCGTTAAAATTCACGAAAGCACGAAAATATTCCATTCGTCCTAATCAATCATCAATTGAGAAATACAGAAATCCAACACAGGAGGAACCATCCGCTATGCCCAGAAAAAAGAAAAAAAGCGCGGCGAAAAAGAAACAGTCTTTTATGGACACGTCCAAAAAATCCGCCGCTTCCGCTAAATCCGCTGAAAAAAATTTTCCCTCCGAGGAAAAGTCCAAGTCCGCGCCCTCCCGTCCGAGGAGAAAAACTTCTTATAAGATCCTTCCCTACTTTTTTATGGTATTCGCTCTGATTCTTGCTATCTGCTTTATCATCGTTCATGCCTTTGGACTGGACGACGGTGCCGGTGCCGTGGGATATGGAATCCAATGGGTCTTCGGGGGTCTGTTTGGCGGTGCCGCCATTCTTCTCCCCGTGATTTTAGCATATATCGGCTTAAAATGGTGCTTGTACAACATTAAGTGGAAGGAGCCCGATATGGTTCCCTCCTCCCCCTACTACGCGGATTACCGCAAAGCAAAAAGAAATCTGCTCTTGCAGGTCATTATGTCTTGCCTTTCCTTTTTAACGGTGTCTGTTATTTTCGGTGTTGTTGCCGACTACGGCTCGATCGATATTGAGGACATGTGGATGGACGGCGCTGAGGAGCTTTTTGAGGGCGGCGGTATTATCGGAAGCTCTTTGGGCTGCTTAATGGTCGCCGCGTTCGAGCAAGCGCTCTCCCTGATCATTCTCATTATTTTACTGTTGCTGTTTGTGATCCTAATGGTTGGTCTTACCCCCGATTACATTATTACAAGGATCCAACTGGCAAGGCAGGCACGCCGTGAGGAACGGGAATATTTTGCCGCTCAGCGGTATGCGGAGGAAGAACAGATGCGCCTTGAGGAGCAAAAGCGCGCCGCGAAAATGGCAGCGGCGGTTCCTCCCCCCCCCGTCAAGCGTGAAAAACCTGTCCCCCCATCCAAAAATGCCGATATGTCGGTGGACGAGATCATGGAGCTGAACGAGGAGGTCACCTATGAGGAGATTCCTCTTGAACCTGTTTTCGAGCCCGAGATTCCCATTTCTCCCGCAAAACCCGAATCCGATCCTGTTGCCGAAATGCTGGGCAATGCTTCGGTAAATACCGCGGATCCCTCTTCGGTGGGAAAGGATTTTGTTTCGGACAATTCTCTTGACAATGATGAATACAACAATTTGGAGGATTTCTTTAAGTCCTTGAACGGTACCGAAGCAACCAAGCAGAAAAAAACCGTATCCCGTCCCGAGGAAACTCCTGCGGCTCCGCTGGACCTCAACGAGATCGGCGTTGACGAGCTTCTTTCCGACGCGGCGGCGGTGATCCCCGAGGAAGGCGCGGAAGAGGAGGAGGAAGAAGCGCCCACCCCTTATGTGTTCCCTCCCATCGATCTGCTGTCTCCCAACAAAAACAAATCCGAGGATGACTTTACCGCTGAGCTTCAAGAAAACGCTCACCGTTTATTGGACACTCTGAAGAGCTTCAAGATCAACATCAAAGAGATCAACTATTCCAGAGGTCCCACCATTACCCGTTACGAATTAAGGCCCGAGGCAGGTGTCCGTGTTCGCTCCATTGCCAATCTGGTGGACGACATTGCCCTCAGCCTTGCCTCCTCAGGCGTTCGTATTGAAGCGCCGATCCCCGGCAAGCCCGCCGTGGGTATTGAGGTACCGAATCGAAATCGGGCTACGGTCTATCTTCGCGATCTGATCGAAAATTCCCAATTTACCGAGGCGAAAAGCAAGCTGACCGCTTCTCTGGGTATGGATGTTGGCGGAAATCCCATTTATTTTGACATTTCCAAAATGCCCCACATGATCATTGCGGGTGCCACGGGTATGGGTAAGTCGGTCTGCATCAACTGTATCATTATCAGTATTCTTTACAAAGCCAGACCCGAGGATATCAAGCTGATCCTCATCGACCCCAAAAAGGTTGAGTTTTCTTTATACAAGGACATTCCCCATCTTTACGCGCCCATTGTCAGCGAGCCGAAAAAGGCAGCCGGCGCTTTGGCTTCCGCGGTAGCTGAAATGGAACGCCGTTTTGAGCTGATTGAGGAGGTTGGCGTCCGCGACATCGCCTCCTACAACGCCGCTACCGAAAATGATCCCTACAAGGAGCACATGCCCCACATGGTCATTATCATCGACGAGCTGGCTGACCTGATGATGACGGCTCCCGATGAGGTGGAAGCCTCCATTTGCCGTTTGGCGCAAAAGGCTCGTGCCGCCGGTATCCATATCATCATTGGTACTCAGCGTCCCTCTGTTGACGTCATTACCGGTCTGATCAAAGCAAACATTCCCTCTCGTATTGCCTGCACCGTTGCCTCTCAGGTCGACTCCCGTACCATTATTGATATCGCGGGCGCTGAAAAGCTGATCGGACGCGGCGACATGCTGTTTGCCCCCGTAGGCGCCTCCAAGCCCATGCGTGTTCAGGGTGCCTTTGTAACCGAGGCAGAGGTGGAAAATATCGTTACCTATATTCGTGACAACAACTCCAAGGCAAAATACAACAGCGAATTTATCAACCGTTTGGAAGAAGCCGCCGCGGGCATCGGAAACAAGAAGGGCGGCGCCTCGGGCGACCCATTCTCGGGACCTGTGTCTGACAGCGAGGGCGGTGACTCCAAATTTCATGAGGCGGTCAAGCTTGCCGTAGAGGAAGGAAAGATCTCCACCTCCCTGATGCAACGCCGTTTGGGGGTTGGCTACGGAAGAGCCGCTAAGATCATCGATACCATGGAACAGATGGGTTATGTAAGCAAGCCCGACGGAAACAAGCCCCGCCGTGTTCTCTTAACTGCCGAGGAATACGCCCGACGTGTCGCGGAGGGTACATTGGGCGAAAGCGAGGAATGATCCCCTTATCCGTTTACACTGTCTATATGAATAAACACATCAGGAAAGGAAAAAGCATTATGAACAAATCTATTTTTATGAGATTTCCCGAGGGTCGGGCAAAGGCATTGACCTTTAGCTACGACGACGGCGTAGAACAGGATATCCGCTTGGCGGATATTTTGAACAAGCACGGAATGAAGGGAACCTTTAACCTGAATAGCGGCATATACGCTCCTGAGGGTAAGGTCTATCCCGAGGGAAGGATTCACCGCCGAATGACCGAAAAGGCGATCACCGAGCTGTTTTCCGACGGAAATCATGAGGTTGCGGTTCACAGCTTTACTCACCCTCATCTGGAGGTGCTTTCTCCCGCTATGGTAGCTCACGAGATCGTCAAGGACAGAGAAAAGCTGGAGCAGCAGTTCGGAACCGTCATCCGCGGTATGGCTTATCCCATGGGAACCTTCAGCGATGAGGTGGTGGATGTACTGAAAAGCTGCGGCATTGCTTACGCCCGTACGACAGTAAGCACCGAGAAATTTTCTATCCCTACCGACTGGCTGCGCATGCCCGCTACCTGCCATCATAAAAATCCCCGTTTGATGGAGCTGGCGCAAAAATTCGTGGAAAAGGAGATCAAATCCCATCCTCAGCTCTTTTATCTCTGGGGACACTCCTATGAATTTGAAGGGGATAACAACTGGAATGTAATTGAGGAATTCACCGATTTTATGGCAGGCAGAGATCCTGACATCTGGGTTGCCACCAACATCGAGATCTATGAATATATTGAGGATCACAAGCGTCTGATCTACTCGGTCGACGGAACCATGGTGAAAAACCCCACCTGCCGTACGCTTTGGATCTCTGTTAACGGAAAGATCGTTTCTATCCCCTCCGGTCAGCTTGTAAGACTGGACGAGCAGTAATTTCTTTTGCGTTCAGGAGGCGTATATGAATTTAAAAGTAATGACCTTTAACCTTCGCGTTGACGCGGAGGGGGATGGGATCAACCGCTTTCCCAATCGGGAATCAAGAATCTTGGATGCCATCCGCGCGGAGGACCCCGATCTCATCGGATTTCAAGAGGCATATGACCACGCCAGAGAATTCTTAAAGCGTTCTTTGTCTGACCGTTATACCCTTCTCGGCTGCGGTCGAGGAAAAAATTACCGCGGCGAAGCCTGTTGTATTGCCTTTAAAAGGGATCTTTTTGAGCTGATCTCCTTTGAGACCAAGTTTTTGTCCTCCACCCCAAATATCCCTGCCAGCCGCTATGCTGAAAGCGATCAAAGCAGCTGTCCCCGTTTGTATGTTCACGCCGAGCTGAGCCATGGGGAGCTTTCCACCCCCATTCACTTTTTTAACACTCATTTGGATCACAAGGGAGAAGAAGCAAGGCTTCTTGGGATGACACAAATTATGCAGCGCGCCTCGGAAATTGACGGACCGTGGATTTTGACAGGCGACATGAACGCCCTTCCCGATGCCCGTTGTATCCGTCTTCCTCTATCTCTTTCGGCGTTGGGGATTACAGACGCTACCGCCAAGCTGACACACACCTTCCACGGATTTGGAAAATACACCGAAGGAAAAAAGATTGATTACATTTTTACCAATATGGCTTCAACGAAAGCTTATACCGTAAAGGATACGCCGTCAGAGGGGGTCTATATCTCCGATCATTATCCTGTTTGCGCGGAAATTCAGCCGACTTAAGCAAGTGCGCGTAAAATACATAGAATATGTAAAACAGCAGCAGTCTCCATTGCGAAAATGCTTTTGAGACTGCTGCTGTTTTGTTATTATAAAAGTAGAGCGGAGCGAAGGATCTTTTCCGACGAAGGAGGCAATTCTGTAAAAAGATACGGCTGTTGCCATAATATTTTCGTAGCCATATTGTCTCATCCCCCCTCTTTGTTCTCGGGATGTCCTCCCCTACGAAACAGGGGAGGGATTGGTTTGCCTGTGCGCTGACGTGTCCAAATCACAGCCACGCACTCAATAGAATACGTACCAACGGTCATGCGCCAAACAGTCGCTTCTTCCCTCCCTCTCTCCTTCGTCAGCCACGGTATCGTCTGTGACTGACAGAATCAAAATAAAAAAGACACCTCCGACACGGCTTGTGTCCATAGTGCCTTTTTTATTGCGGCGTCAGCCCTTAGCCATTCGCCCGCAAACCCTTATCCCGAATTAAAACTGTTCCTTAATTTTTGCCACGCACGCCGCGCATACACGCTTTCCGTTGAAATAAATAATGTTGTCTACGTTTTTACAGAAGGTACAAGCAGGCTCGTATTTCTGCAAAATGATCAGATCGCCGTCAACAAAGACCTCCATTCCATCCCCTTCTTTAATATCAAAGGTCTTACGAAGCTCTTTGGGTAATACGATTCTTCCCAAATTATCAATTTGACGAACTACACCTGTTGATTTCATGCTTTCCTCCTCTTTTTTAAAAATTTTTTCATTTTTATTTATTTTCGACAGACCGACCGAGCATTTTTTACCGTTTTCTGTCGAATTTCCTTATAGTTTATTATATTTGATTTTTTTTGAATTGTCAAGAGGCAAAATATGAAGTATTATCATATTTTTACAATTTTTTTAATATATTTTATTCCCTTTTTATTCTTGTCCCGGCTTATTGTTTTCATGGATTTACGTAAATTGGTTTAAAACCCCTTTTTTGTGACAATAATACTGTTACCGTCCATCGAAAACGCAATCGGTCAATTAAGAAAGAACAAATAGAGTAATAGAGGAAAATTATAGAATTATAGATGATTAAGATCGACGGCTTCAAAGATTGAATCATGCTCGGGGAGTGTTTATATGATCAGAGGAATTCAAAAAAATATGATTTTGCTGCAAACACCGAAAAGCCGTTATTTTGAGTCGGCTTATTTTGTTATTCGTTCCGATCATCGCCCGCATCCGCCCAAGGATAATGAGATGCTAAAGGAAGCCAATCGTATCTTGGCGGAAAGCGAGCGATCGGACAGCCGATCGGGCTCTCGCCACCATCCCTCCTCACGTTCCCGAATCCTCTCCTTTTTTTTCGGCGCGGTTTGCGGATTTCTCCTTACCGCTCTGATTTGGCTTTTTACCGCTTCTTTTCTTTAATTTTTTTAATCTTTCATCTTTAAGCTTTCCCTGTTCTCCTCCGCGCCAATCTCCTTTTTTCGCTATTGACAAGCCTGTAAGAGTATGATATAATATAGATAGGTTAAATTTGATATTGACCTCCTGGGGATCTGCGGGGAGCGGTACCGTATGTTCAAAGGAGGTTAGGCTTGTGCGCTTTTCGGCAGGCTCTTTTCCTCCTTCCTTTTTTCACGGGCGGCCTGCTCTGTGCCATTCCCTTCTCTACATAATTTAATATTTAATTTACAATGTAAAAATTAGGAGTTTTTATGCCAAAAAAAGAAAAAGGCAAGCTCCGCGTAATTCCCTTGGGCGGTTTGAATGAAATTGGAAAAAATCTTACCGTTCTGGAATACGCGGATGACATCATTATTATTGACTGCGGCCTTGGCTTTCCCGATGAGGATATGCTGGGAATCGATTTGGTCATCCCCGATATTTCCTATCTGGAAGCCAATCGGGAAAAGATCCGAGGCATTGTCCTCACCCACGGTCACGAGGATCACATCGGCGCCATTCCCTATGTTTTGCGCCAGATCAATCCCCCGATTTACGGAACACGTTTGACTTTGGGGATTATTAAAAACAAGCTTTCCGAGCACACGCTCCCCTATGAGCCATCCTTAAACTGCGTGAACGCGGGAGAAACCGTGCGCCTTGGCGTTTTCTCGGTTGAGTTTATCCACGTAAATCACTCCATTGCCGACGCCTGCTGTCTTTCCATCAGCACCCCTGTGGGAACCGTTGTTCACTCGGGAGATTTTAAGCTGGATATTACCCCCATCGACGGAGAAATGCTTAACATTACCCGCCTGGGCGAAATTGGCAAAAAGGGGGTTTTGCTTTTCATGTGCGAATCCACCAATGCCGAGCGTCCCGGTCATACCCCTTCCGAAAAAAAGGTAGGAAAATCTCTGGAGAACATCTTTACAGCCAATCCCGACAAGCGCATCGTTATCGCAACCTTCTCCTCCAATGTTCACCGCGTACAGCAGATCATTAATGTCAGCGCGCGGCACGGCAGAAAGGTTGCCATTACAGGACGCAGCATGCTGAATATCATCGGTGCCGCTGTGGAATTGGGGTATATGACCCTTCCCGACAAGGTTTTGATCGACATCAACGAAAGCAAGCGGTTTAAGCCCGAGGAGATCACCTTGATCACGACGGGAAGTCAGGGCGAGCCCATGTCCGCTCTATATCGCATGGCATTTTCCGATCACTCTCAGATCACCCTCGGACGCAACGATCTGGTCGTCCTTTCCTCCAGTGCCATTCCGGGCAACGAAAAATTGGTTGGAAGGATCATCAATGAGCTTTCCAAAAACGGTGTCAGCGTTCTTCACGACGCGGTGGTCGAGGTCCATGTTTCAGGTCACGCCTGCCAAGAAGAGCTGAAGCTGATGCAAGCTCTGCTCAAGCCCAAATATTTTATGCCCGTCCACGGCGAATACCGCCATTTGGCGGCAAACCGCGAGTTGGCTTTGGACATGGGGTTTGAGGATCGAAACATCTTTATCTCCGATATCGGAAAGGTTTTGGAGCTGGACCGAAAGAGCGCCAAGTTTGTGGGAACCGTTCCCGCCGGTAAGATTCTGGTGGACGGCTACGGCGTTGGCGACGTGGGCAACATTGTTTTGCGGGATCGCCGCCATTTGGCACAGGACGGCTTGATTGTCGTGGTTGCCTCGGTAGATGCCGATTCCGGCTTGCTCCTCTCAGGTCCCGATGTGGTCTCCCGCGGATTTGTTTACGTCAGGGAATCCGAGGAGCTTATGGACGAGGTGCGGGCAATCGCTACACAAGCCATCAACGATTGTCTGACTCAAAGAAATAAGATCGACCGCATGGAGCTGAAGACCTGTGTGAAGGATACCCTTTCCAAATACCTTTACGCAAAGACAAAACGAAAGCCTATGGTTCTTCCCGTTATTATGAATGTGTAAGCTTTCTATGATCTTTTGGCGTTTTTTTACCGCAAAATTGACAAAATTCATAAACTATTCATATATTATTCAATCTTTTATCACTCTATACGATTATAATATTTGCTAAGAAAGCGTTAAACTTTCTTAGCAAATATAAATTGCGGTTTGACCCAACCGCCCACAAAAATAAAAAAGCAAAGGTGGATTTCTCTCATGGGAAAATCAAACAGAATCAGAGCAAACAGAGCAGCCGGTAAGGCAAAAACACTGAATGTGAAAAAGCAAAAGAAAGGAATGCCCAGCTGGGCAATGACCCTTATTACCCTTGTGGTCGCTGCCGCAATTCTTTTATCGGTCGCTTTCAGCCTTCTGGCGGCTAACGGTGTTTTCAATCGGATGAGAACCTCTATGTCCTCCGAAAATTACAAGGTAAACACCAACATGATGTCCTATTATTTCTATAATCAATATCAGTCCTTCTACAATAACTACAGCTCATACATAGACTATTTCAGCTTAAACTCCGAGCTCTCCTTGAAGGAACAGCCCTTTGGCGGAGACGGCTCCTCTACCTACTATGACACGATGCTTCTTGGTGAATTTTCGGGTACATGGTTTGACTACTTTATGGATCAAACCGTAAAAAGCGTTAAGACCGTTTTGATCTATTGTGAGGAAGCGGATGTCCGCGGTATTACCCTGAATGAGGATGAAATGAAGCAGATCGATGATTCTATCGCCTCGATCGCCGCTTCCGCGTCTTCCTCCGGCTACACCATGACCGCTTATCTTACCTATATGTACGGTCCCGGTGTGAAGGAAACCGATGTGCGCAAGGCAATGGAATACTCCGCTCTTGCTTCCAAATGTATGAACGCGATCACCGAAGAGCTGTCTGCCGCCATCAGCGCTGACCGCATCAACGCGGAATACGCGGCAAATGTGCTGGATTACAACATGATCGATTATATCACCTATTCCTTTGAGGTAGATTACGACACCATTGCCAAGGACGTACTGGGAAGTGATTATACCGATACCGAGCTGAAGGAAAAAGAGGCCGATGTTTTGGCAAAATACCGTGAGGCTGTTACCGAAGCGCAAGTAAAAGCCGATGCCCTGAAGGCAATCACCGATCCTACCGAATTTACAAAGTACCTTCTGAACCATGCAGCCACCGAAAACTTTGACGATATTTACGCTACGCAAACCGTAGCGGATGCTGACAAGCCCTCCGACGATGATTTCAATGCCATTAAGACCGCAATGATCAATAAGATCGTTGAGGAAGTAATGGGGGATGTTACCGACGCTTCTGACGCGGCTACCAAGGGCGAGGAAAATGCCACCGCCTATGAAAAAACCGTTACCAACACCTATGCGGATATCCTGAACACCGTAAAGGATAAGGTATTTACCGCTGTTTCCACCGCAAAGGATGAGGCAGTGATGAAAAAGATGACCTATGTTTCCGAAACCGATGCCTTCTCTGTTTGGGCATTTGCCGCCGAGCGTGCCGCGAACGACACCAACCTGATCACAGAGGGTGATATCGCGGAGAAGGCTGCCGATGCGGAGCTCTCCAATTCTAAGGGCTACTCCTACTTTAACGTATATATGCTGACCGCTACGCAGGCTCCCAATAAAGAGCCTACCCGCAACGTTGCCTACATCCTCTTTGACAGTGAGGCTGCCGCAACCGCCGCGATCGCGGATCTCCAAGCCAAGGGTGCCCTGACTCATGACATCTTTGAGGAATACGCGGAGAGTGCCGACGCCGTTGGTCACACGCACCTTGAAAACTATACCGAGGGATTACTTGGCAGCACGGTATTTGATGAATGGCTCTTTAAAGACACCACCGTTGTGGGAACTCTTACCGCTACGCCCTTGAAGATTGAGGAAGGCTCTTTCGCCGTTGCTCTCTACTACGGCGAAGGCGAGGAAAACTGGTATGTTTCCGCCAAGGATAATCTTCTCTCTGACGACTACGGCGCTTATTACACCGAGCTTGAGGCAAAATTCCCTGTCACGGTAAAAGAAAACGCTTTGAAAAAGGTTGAGGCATAATATGTAAGGTGCCATGGGCTGTCTCATACATAATGAGACAGCCCATTTTGCTTTTCTTTTATTCATTATTATTCATTTACTTACTGATTTACAGAAAGGAAATTTTATGGTACTGGATCCTAAGCAAACCACAGTGGCATACCGCTGTCCTCATTGCGGCACCGGTGTTATGAGTGTGGTAGGTTTATTCAATCTTACTGCCGATATGGTTAAGTTAAAATGCTCTTGCGGTCAGAGTGAGATGACCATCGTTTACGGTCGGGACGGAAAAATACGCTTCACCGTTCCCTGTATCCTCTGTCCCACGCCCCACAACTTTTCTGTTTCATCTTCTTTGTTTTTCGGAAAGGACCTGTTTGTTCTTCCCTGCCCCTATTCCGACATCAACATTTGCATGATGGGAGATACCGATCATGTAAAAGCCGAGCTTTCCAGAAGTGAGCTGGAGCTCTTGGACCTTCTTGAGGAAAACGGCTTGAGCAATTTTGACAGCCTGCGCGGCGGAGACCAAGAGCTTTCCGATCCTCAAATACAGGAAATCGTAACCTATGTGGTAAAGGAGCTGGATGAGGAAGGGAAAATTCACTGCCGATGCCCCGAGGGCAATGAGGGCGATTACGAAGCGGAGCTTCGGCGGGATGGAATTATGGTGACCTGCTTATGCTGCAAGGCATCCAAATTTATTGAGACGAATTCTCTGATCAGCGCTCACGAATTTCTGAACGCGGACAGTATCGAATTGGAATAGGCTTAATGGATTTCTTTATCATACTGCCTCTATATTAAGCACCCGTACTCTTTGGGTTTTTAAAAATCATTTATTTGTCTTATTATACCAAGAACCCCCGTTTTAAAAAACGGGGGTTCTTTGAGCGTGTCGATAAAGTACATTGACACGTTTTTTAATTTTTAGATATCTCCACCCCACCGTGTCATTCTGAGCGGAGCAAACGATCCTGTGAATCGTTTGCGCAGTCGATCCTGCCCATAGGCAGGTGCCGAGGAACGAGGCAGAATCTTGGTGGCGTACCAACGATCCCTATTTGCCAAGATTCCGCCTTACGGCGCCCTCCTTTCGTCGGGTTCGGCTACGCAGAATGACACGCTCTTGCGTGTCGGCAAGATGAAATTAATGCTTTTTCGACAGACTGAGGGGAAGAAGCTCGGCAGCAAGCGCACCCTTTTTATCCTCCCCGAAAGCGTGGTAGGGCAGCAATTCAACGGAAAGCTTCCTTTCCTCACAAAATTCCATGATCCTCTTGATTTCGCCACCCTCATTAAAACCGGGAATCACGGGCACGCGGATGAGGATCTGCTTTCCCGTTTTTCGCAAAAGCTCCAGATTGCGCAATATCAAGTCGTTTTCCTTGCCTGTTCCGCTTTTATGAAGGATCGGATCCAAGCATTTTATATCATATAAGAACAGCTCCACGTAGGGCAAAACCTTCTCAAAGCTTGCATAAGGAACACAGCCAGCGGTATCCACCGCTACCGATATTCCATTCCTATGACACTGTCTTGCTACGTCTGCCACATAGTCGGGATAAAGCATACATTCCCCGCCCGAGAAGGTCACGCCGCCCCCTGTCGCGTCGTAATACGGCTGATCGGATCGGATGATCTCAAAGAGCTCCTCTGCCGTATAGCTTCTTCCATAGAGCCTCCGCGCGTTTTCAGGACACTGTCGGGCGCAGGCACCGCAAGCGAAGCACCGTTGGCGATCCCCCTCGCAGACCCTTCCGCAAGCGCCGCAGGAGACGCACTTTTCCTTAAAATAAGCCAACTGCGGCGTAGGAGCTTTTCCCTCGGGATTATGACACCAGAAGCAATCAAGATTGCAGCCCTTAAGGAATACGACGGTACGCGCTCCGGGACCGTCTGTGGTAGAGGCTCGCTTAATATCAAAAATCAAAGGCTCCCGCATAGGCTCAGATCCTGTTCATCCGTTCCAGCTCCTCGTCACTGAGAAGCAGCTCCAAGCCGCGAAGATTTTCCTTAAGCTGCTCAGGCGTGGCGGAAAAGAGCGGGATCACGCGGGGGAAGCCCTGACAGCGATGAAGATTTGTCAGCCAAGCGACAACCAGCGCACTGGGGTTGACCCCCTTTTCCTCTGCCATTTGGCGAAGGAAGGTCAATCTTTCTCCTCCCTCGTATTCGGCGGGAAGAAGCTCGGGATTCTCATAAGCGCCCTTGCAAAGGCAGGCATAAGAGATCAGAGGCATATTTTTATCACACAGAAAACGGAGCCTTTCACGGTTGACCACCTCATTGAAGGTATAATTGGGCGCTGTGCCAAATTTGGGATTGAGGTAGCTGAGCCGCTGCTGCATGGCGGTATAGGGCGTAAGGCTCCGAGCCTTCGCAAGCATATTTGCCTCCGCCACACGCCATGTGTCGAAGTTACTGGTTCCCAGCGTCCTTACCTTCCCTTTTTTCACAAGACGGTCAAATGTCTCCATGGTTTCCTCCAAGGGGGTATGGGGATCATCGGTATGCGCGTAATAAAGGTCAATATAATCGGTGCCCAGCTTTCGGAGACTTTCGTCGATCCAATATTCGATCTGTTCCCTTTTCAGTCCCGCGCCTTTTCCGTGGCGGTCAAAGCCTACCTTGGTCGCCAGGATCACACGGTCTCGGCAGCCTCTCTCCTTAAGCCACTCACCAAGCAGGGTCTCGCTCTCGTCTCCCGTTCCTGCCCAGTGGGCGTAATTGTTGGAGGTATCGATAAAATTCCCTCCCATATCCATATAAGCGTCAAGAACCCGATAGGAATCCTTTTTTGAGGTGGCTGATCCGAACATCATGGCGCCAAGCGCCACCTGAGAAACATTCAGTCCGTTGGGAAGAAGTATTTTTTTCATGGTTTTTTCCTTCTTTTTTGTTTTTATTTTATTGAATTCTATTGAAGTTAAATCATCTAAACCGCTCGATAATATCATTTTGCAGCCGTTCGCATATATCCACAAACACGCCGCTGTAGCCTGTAACGCGAACCCGAAGATCTCGGTGCGACTGAGGATTTTTTTGCGCGTCAAGCAGCTCGCCCACATTGGCGCAGGAGACCTGCGCATGCAAGCCACCAAGGTTGAGGTATGTCGCTAAAAGAGCCGCAAAGGTAGTCCTTCCCGTCTCTCCCTCAAATTGCTTGGGGTCAATATCCAGATTGAGCGCTCCCGAAACCAAGCCGTCCCGCGGAAGCTTCAGCATAGAATTGAACATGGCGGTAAGTCCGTTGACGCAGACCCCATTGGAGGGTCTTGTGTTTTGGGAATAGGGAGTATGCGCCAATCTGCCGTCGGGCGTGGCGCCAAAGCCCTCTCCGTATTTCAAATGCCAGGTATCGCTTTGCATACAGGGGACCAAAAAGAGCCTTTCCCGTTCAAAATAGGGCTTATTCTTCTCAATCACCAAGTCGCTTGCCGTATGGGAAAGCCGCTGCGCGTGCTTATTGGAAAGGGGGGTATCCATGCCGTATTTCTCCGCGTTGCGGCACAGGGCAAGCACCTCGGCGTACCCCTCAAAATTCGCCTCTGTTGCCCGCAAAAGCTGCTTTAGGGTCAGCTTTTTCTCGATCATGACCAGCTGATCCACCGCGATAAAGCAATCCGCCACCGTTCCGAACATTTGAAACGCCTGTAGCTCAAAGTGATATTTCGCTCCCGCGGTAAAGCATTCCGCGTTCCTTACGGAATCGGTAAAAAAGCAATCCCCAAAGGTAATCGCGGAGGACGGTCTTCGTTTTCTTACGGAGAGCTCGTGGGAAAGATGGGCAAGCTTTCGGTCGATAAAATCCGACATCCGCTCAAAGAACCCCTCATAAAAATCCTCCATGGAGACCGTGTCGGGATCCCGCTCGGCAAGCCGCCGCATTACGATCATAAAATCCTCGGGCCAGCTATGCTCGCTGTTGGTCCGCATATAAGGAATATCCAGCGCCAGAGCTTCCTTTTCCGAACGCTCGGTGGCATAATGCTTGCTTCCCGGAGAGCTTACCATCCACGCGCTGTTATCTCCCGGCGAGCACCAGTTACAGCCAAAATGGGCGTAGCGCCTCGCGTCCTCCTCGGGAAGCCCGATACGGCGAAGAGCGGCAAGCACATTCCCATCATTATAAAACATCAGCGACGCGCTTGCCAACGCGCGGTCACATAGGGTGCGCCAAAGGGCGGGCGCCTGTTGATCCATAGTTTTGACATACCGCACCACGACTACGGGATTCTTAAATTCGGGAACGATACATTCCGCGAACAGCTCGGTCAGCTCATTGACCGCAAGGGCACCCTTCTCGTCACTTCCCGCCAGCAAAAGATATTGGGGGGCATCAAAATTGGCGATCCGACGAAAGGTGGTGCTATTGGCGGCATCTCCCACCTGATGCTCGCCGCGGCCCATGATCAGGTTATGCTTGCAGTAATAGTCGGTAATATACTCCTTTGCCCTCTCTCTTGTCAAAACCCCTTTTTCCAGATCCGACCGATAAAGGGGGTAGAGAAGCTGATCCAATCTGCCTACCGTAAGGGTAGGATTTTCGGAAATATACGCGCAGTCGATGAAGGTTATGATCCACAAAAGCTGTAAGGCTGACACAAAGTCGGAGGGCGGCTCGGTTGCCACCCGATAAAGAGTCCGCGCCATGTCGCTCATTCCCTTCTCCTCTGCCGCCTTGGCATAGCGAAGGGTAAAGGCAATGATGGCATCATAGGTCTCGAGGATGGCGGATAAAAAAATCCGCTTATCCCCGTCATCGGTGTCCTTCAATTGCTCCATGCGCTCCTTGGCAATGGCGCGCAAGCCCACAAGTCCCTCCTTCACCACCGCTCCCCAAGAATACGAGCAATGCCCCGAGGGCCAAAACAGACGGTGGGTCGGGTAATCGGGATGGGCGATATGCGCTTGGAATACAGCCTCCTCTTCCTCGGTCAGCTCTCTGTCCACGCTTCTGCCCGCGATCAGGTCATATTCCCGCAGCGGTACCGAGACCCGTGAGAGCAACGCGGAAAGGATCCTTGAAAATCGCAGTGGCTGGGGAAGCTCTTTATAAGAGGATTTTAGCTCATTCAATATCTGAAACCGCTCCACAGAGGTAGCGAAGAGAGGCTTTTCCGTTAAAGCCCGCTTGGCTTCTTCAATATTTCGGTTCATATTGCTTTCTCCTTATCATTCCTTTTCATAATCGTCTCATAATTTCACAGCCGCGGACTATAACAAGCTCATGCTGATAATTCCGCCTAAGGCAACAAGAGAGCCGCAAATGCTTCGGAGCGTGATCTTCTCTCCGAAAAATATCATTGCCACAAAATTAACGGTGATCAGGCATCCGCCTTTGATCATGGGATAAAGAATTTGCGAGGACATACCGTAGTTGTTTGTGGCGACGGTCTGCAGATAATTCGCGGCAAAAAGACAGACTGCCATAATAAACACGTGCAGAACCACCCTTGGGGGTATGGAAAGGATCGTTTTCCCAAAAGCCCTCCGTCCGCCGTTTTTCTTTTTTACAAGGTACCCATATCCGATCAGCGCCGCCAGCAACGCGAGCGCCGCAAATACATATGTATAAAAATGATAAACCGTTTTGGGATAAAACACTCCGCGCGCGGCGCTTCCCGCCTCGGTATAATATTGCTTATAAAGCTGTTGGGCAAAGCCTGACATTCCGTCGCCGCCGGCGGCTAAGAGCAAAAAAAGCGCTCCGACAAGTCCGCCGCCCTCTGTTTTGCTCCGATTGCCCGCCAGAATAACGGTTGCCGCGAGAATTAAGGCAAAGCCGAACATTTTCGGAATCGAAAACACTTCCTTGAAAAACAGCGCGCACAGGATCGAAGGGATCAGTGACCCAAGTGTCAGACCCACGTCCACCGAAACCATGGAATTTTTTTGGATCGCCAGCAGCCAGCCCGCTAAAAAGGCGGCGTTTGCCACACCCGACAGCACGCAGATCCAAAGCATTCTCGGTTCAATCGCCAAAAAACCTTGTGAGCCCTCCGCAAAGACAAGGGCAATCCCGATGAAAAGACAAAATAACATTCGCAGCAGATTGAAGAGAAAGGAATCCTCCGTACCCTTTACGTAGGCGCTCGTTCTTTTGCCGCAATATCCCTTGACCGTAAGGCACAAGAGAACGATTGCCACGATTCCGTACACCATAAAATTCACCGTCCTTAAAGAAGCTTCCGCTTCATCGCTATGATTTATTATATTTTATTATAACGAAAAACCGAGAAAATTGGAATGTATTATTATAACAAACCTTGACTTTTCTGCACAAAGCTGATACAATATTCCTACCGATCCCAAAAAACCGAGAAGGAAGGACGACAAAATGAAAACCGTTTCGATTTCCCAGCTTTGTTCTGTTGACTTTGACTTCAAGATCACCGATATTTTCCCCGAAAATTGGGGACAGCGAAAGGAATTTTCCCTGTACAAAAATAAAGCGCGCCCCATCAGCGCTCTTTTCTTTGTTTGCTCGGAGCTGACGGTTGTCTTTTGCTCCGCGGAGGGTTCTCACACGGTCACGGCGCAAAGGGGAGATATTGTTTTTATTCCCAAAGGAAGCCTTTATCACGTGGAGGTTTCGGGAAATTCCCATGCCGAGACAGATACCTACACTGTTAATTTGCGTTTTTTGGATGAGAGAAATCAGGAATTTCTGCTATCGGATCGGATCGAAATTCTCGCCCGTCGGCAGGATAACTATCAAGAGCTTCACCTGAAAAGACTGTCCGATGCTTTTCATCGCCTTGCGGATCTGACTCCGGAGGGAAAGAACAATTTGGTGAAAACCAAGGGGGAATTTTTTTTGCTGCTGGATCTGATCATCACCTCGGTCTCCCAAAATGACGGATTTTACTACCCGATCCGAAAAGGCGCGGAGGCTTTTTGCGATGACTGGAACAAAAACGAAAAGATAGAAAAATACGCACAGCTGAGCGAGGTCAGCGTGACCTATTTTTATCGGTGCTTTCGAAAGTGGTCGGGAAAAAGTCCTGTGGAATACCGAAACACTCTTCGGCTGTCCAACGCCGAAAGTCTTTTACGGTGTACAGATATGAAAATTCAAGAAATATCAGAGGCGATCGGCTTTGAGGATCCGTTCTATTTCTGCCGTATTTTTTCCGATGCCTATGGATTGTCTCCCAAGCACTACAGAGCCCAATATCAAAATGACTGAGCAGAATCCTCGGTGAGGATTCTTCGTAGCCGAACCCGACCAAAGGAGGAGTGTGCGACAGATAAGCTTTCATTCTCGCATAAACTATCATACGTGTCAACACGCAGCGGAGCGAAGTATGGAGCGAAGCGAAGGATCTTTGCCGACGTAGGAGGCAATTCTGTATCAAAGTAACAATGAATAAGAATTGATGCTACGCATCAATTTGCCTCACAAGCTCGGCAAGGATTCTTCACCTTCGGCTCAGAATGACACGAAATGAGGTGTCGTGCGACAGTTAAGCCTTAATTCTCGCAAAAGCTACCGTACGTGTCATCCAGAGCGAAGCGAAGGATCTTTGCCGACGCAGGAGGCAACCCTGTATCGAAGTAACAATGAAAAAGAATTGATGCTACGCATCAATTTGCCTCACAAGCTCGGCAAGGATTCTTCACCTTCGGCTCAGAATGACA
>JAZSPS010000074.1:0-4308 GCA_045537595.1 Eubacteriales bacterium | reverse complement strand
GGCCAAAGCATGGAAACGCAAAAGCCGGTAAAGGCGCAGCCCAAAAGACCCAGTATGGGAAGGGGAGAGAGGGCTGCCAGAAGATAGCAGAAGGCGGCACCGATAGCACCGAGGAGTAAAGCGCGGGAGACGTTTTTTCCGATCTTAGCGTATAGACTTCGTCCAAAGCCAAGAGCGGCGGCAAAAAGCGCTACGCCAAAAATATCTCCCAATGCCTTGGGAAGTCCCAAAGCCTGTTCCAGATACCCCGACGCCCATTGCGCCATCGTGCACTCGGCGGCACCTCCCAGAAAGATCGCCGCAATGCAGAGCCAAACCAGCTTGTTTTTCAAAAAGCGAACAGCGCCTGAGGTCTTTTCGGGCGTTTCCATAGGGGGAAACGCCGTGCCCAAGAACAGAAAGGCGGAGAGAAGAGGAACCGCTATAAAGGTTATGGCAAGCCATTGCCAGCTTGCGTGACCAAAGAGAAGAAGAAACAAGGTAGAGAAGATAACAAAGCCCACCACCCCCCAGGCATAAATCGAATGGAGCTTGCTCATTTCATGCTCAGGATTCTCGGCGGGGATGGCGGCAATAACAGGACTGATCAAAACCTCTCCCAAGCCGCCTGACGCTGAAAAAATAACGGTGCCAATGACCAACCCAAGGTAGATACAGTTAGGAAAGAGGAAAGGAGACAGGGCATAGATAAAAAGACCCATAACAGCCAAGATCGGCATGAGCTTTACTGTCAGCGGAAGGTTGAATTTGTGAGAAAAGAAGGAAAAGATCAGATCGATCAATAGCTGAGTAAAGAAATTGATCAAGACAAGCAATCCCAAAAGGGAGTAGGAAATGTCATAAAGGGAACGAAAGGTTAAAAATAAAAGAGGGGAAAGATTGCCCAAAATCGACATGGTAATATTGGACATGTAGCAGGCGGATTTTAAGCGGCGGTATTCATGTGTCATATTATAATCGGATCCTTTGTAGGTAATATGTTAAATTTTACTGAGCTGTGAAGCATTCATTGGGATGAATAAATTCCAAATGGGGAAAGCGGGCACGGATGGAAGGGTCAAAGGTATGATCGCTGATGACACAGTCTATCAGAGAAAAATCCCCTAAAACCGCTTTCGCGCCGGGACGGTCCACCTTTTCATGATCCACCAGATAAAAGGTTTTTTGAGAGTTTCGAATCATCGTTCGGTGCATGGAAAAATAAATATCGCTGGTATAGGACATTTCACCGTCACTGCTGACAAACGCCGTGGAAAAGAAGAGCTTGTCGGCTTTGTAATGGGAGGCGGTTTCAACCGTGTCCTTTCCCGCCAGCATATAGGGGGATTCCATCACTCTGCCTCCAAGAACGATCACGTCGATCCCATATTCGGAAAGGAAGGATGAAAGAGCTGTGTTGTTGGTAATAACAGTAATTTTCTTTTTTTCCAAAAGATATTCGCTCATGTACTGGACCGTGGTGCTTCCGTCCATAAAGATGATCTCGCCGTCCTGTACCAGCTCGGCGGCGGTTCTGGCAATTCTTTTTTTCTCGGGCTTGCCTTGCTCGTATCGGAACAGAACCGGAACGGTCTGCGGCGTAGCCAATTCAACGCCTCCATAGGTTCGCTTAACCTTTCCCATTTTTTCCAGCGCGTTCAGATCACGGTTAATGGTAGCGGTGCTGTAATAAAGTGTCTCGGTTAAATATTTTACAGTGACATAGCCATAGCAATGAAGCAAGGATAAGATCTTATCCATTCGCTCTTTTTGAAACATAAAGCGATTTTCCTCCTGATCAAGCAAGTAAAAAATGAGAAAAGTTGAGAAATCTTAAAAAATCGAAACGCTCTTGAAACATTGTTGAGAATTTACTATAATTATAGCATAGGATTATAAATTGTCAAGGATTTTTAGGAGAATAAAATTATGTCATTGGTTACATCTGAAAAAATGCTGAAGGAGGCACAGCGCGGCGGATATGCGGTGGGTGCGTTCAACGCGGAGAATATGGAAATGGTCATGGCGATCATAGAGGCGGCGTGTGAGCTGAGAGCGCCCGTGATAATACAGACAACCCCTTCTACGGTTCAATACGCGGGAGTGGAGGTATATTTGGCAAATGTTCGTTCTGTTGCGGAAAGAGCGTCGGTTCCCGTGGCAATGCATTTGGACCATGGAAACAGCTTTGCTCTCGTCATGTCCGCGTTGCGGGCGGGATACACCTCGGTGATGATCGACGGATCAAAAAAATCCTTTGAGGAAAACATTGCGCTGACACAAGCTGTTGCGCGTGTAGCGGAGGCGATGGGGGTTCCCGTGGAGGGAGAATTAGGAACGATCGGCGGAAAGGAAGATGGACTGGAGGCTGAGGATGAATACACATCGCCAAAGGAGGCGGCGGAGTTTGCTCGGCGTACAGGCGTAGCTTCTCTCGCCGTTGCTATCGGAACAGCCCACGGTATATATAAAAATACACCGAAGCTGGACGTAAAAAGACTTTCGGAAATACGACAAGCCGTTTCGGTTCCCTTGGTATTGCACGGAGCATCGGGGCTGAGTGACGGAAGCATCCGTGAATGTATCGCAAAAGGAATTTGTAAGGTGAACTTTGCTACGGAGCTTCGCATGGCATATACGGACGGAATAAAAGAGACCTTTTGCTCAGATAGTAACGTTTTTGATCCTAAGATATACGGAAAGAACGCTCAAAAACGGGTGAGGGAACTGGTTAAAAATCGCATTCTTGTTTGCGGCTGTAACGAAAGAGGATAAGCGAACAAAGGAAATAAATAGAATCAAAGCAATAAAACAATCAACGGAGGTTTAGGATGAGGGCTTGCGTTTTGCATGGCAATGAGGATTTAAGATACGAAGAATATCCCTTACGGGAAGTGGAAGCGGGAATGGTACGTGTTCGGGTGCGCGCGGCGGGAATTTGCGGATCGGATATTCCCCGAGTGCTGAAAAATGGGGCACATTTCTATCCCGTGGTGTTAGGACATGAGTTTTCAGGCGTAATAGATAAGATAGGAGAAGGCGTTACAGGGCTTGAGGTGGGAGATACCGTGGCGGGAGTACCGCTGGTGCCCTGTATGAAATGTGAGGACTGCTTGGCGGGGAATTATTCGCTATGCCGTCATTATAGCTTTATCGGATCACGTCAGTCAGGGGCATTTGCCGATTATGTGGTGATTCCGGCGATCAACGCGGTAAAATATGATCCGAGCATCCCGTTTGAGCAGGCGGCAATGTTTGAACCCTCTACCGTGGCGTTGCACGGATTGCGAAAATCCGGGTATCGCGGCGGAGAAAATGTGGCGGTTCTCGGGGGAGGAACGATCGGAATTTTCGCGATGCAGTGGGCAAAAATTCTTGGTGCCGAGAAAATAACCGTGTTTGATATTGTTCCTGAACGGCTGGAGCTGGCAAAGCGCATGGGAGCGGATGAGATTGTAAATACAAAAGAGGAGGATGTTGCGGAGCGTGTTCAGCAAATTACCAATGGCAAGGGCTTTGCTTACGTATTGGAAACCGCGGGAAATCCGGCTATTGTAAAAATGTTCTTTGAGATAGCGTCAAATACCGCAACGGTTTGTTTTATCGGAACTCCGACAAAAAATATTGAATTCAATCCGCGAGAGTGGGAACAGCTGAATCGTAAGGAATTGCACCTGTTTGGATCATGGATGAGCTATTCCGCGCCATTCCCGGGAAAGGAATGGGAAATGACCGCTCATTATTTTGCCACGGGACAGTTGAAATTTGATCCAAAAATGATCGACCGCAAATTTAAAATGGAGAATGCAGCCGAAGCATTTGACTTGTATAAGACCGCGGGAACTGTTAAGGGAAAAATTATGCTGATGAACGATTAATGGGCTTATCCCAAGCCTCCTTCGACAAAAAAGACAACATCCGAACAAATCTCGGATGTTGTTTTTTGGGTGAAGTGGACGATTGAATGTCCGAACCGGGATTGTCTGATATGCAGAAAATAAAGAAAAGCCCCGCGCGAGGCGGGGCGAGAAATCACGGCTTTTTATACGTCGATGTGTGTGATGTAGTCAGTCATGATAAAATCTCCTTGACAAATAGATTCTTTTATGATATACTTAGTATAGCAATAGCAGGCAAGGACGGTGGCGAACGGTTCCGCCCTTGCTTGGAATTTGCTATTGCGGTTTGTTTGGGTGATCGGTCGTTTGTTAGCTTGGACCGCTCACCCCTTTTTAATTAGTCGCTATTTTTGATGATGGATTCAAGTTCTTCAATGGCTTCTTGGATGTGATCTGCTTTTAGCAGTCTGAGAAGCACTCGGCAAAAAGA
>JAZSPS010000055.1:0-20223 GCA_045537595.1 Eubacteriales bacterium | reverse complement strand
AAGCCTGCTTTGTCAAGAAGCGGAGCTGCGGGCAGCATTTCTTCAAGTGTCATTCTCGTAGCTGCCTGCGACTGATGCGCATCACGAAGAATGGTTTCCATTATTTTAACTTGTGCCATAATTGCCTCCTTAAGCAAATATTGCAAGCAGAACGCCTGCCGCAATCGATGATGCAATTACGCCCGCAACGTTGGGACCCATTGCATGCATCAGCAAAAAGTTTGAGGGGTCCTCCTCCTGTCCCACCTTTTGGGAAACTCGTGCCGCCATGGGAACCGCGGATACGCCCGCCGATCCGATCAGAGGATTGATCTTTCCTCCCGACAGCCAGTTCATGATCTTGGCTGTGATCAATCCGCCGCAGGTCGAAATACAGAACGCTACCAATCCCAAAGCAATGATCAGTATCGTTTGCAACCGCAAGAAATTATCCGCGCTGGCGGTAGCTCCTACGGACAGTCCGAGGAAGATGGTTACGATATTCATCAGCTCGTTCTGTGCCGTTTTGGAAAGGCGGTCAGTCACGCCGCAAACGTTCAGCAAATTACCAAACATCAAACAGCCAACCAATGTCAGCGCGCTGGGCAGGATCAATCCGACCACAAAGGTAACCACGATAGGAAACAGAACCTTTTCGGTCTTGGATACCTGACGCAATGTGGTCATTTTAATCTGACGCTCTTTTTTGGTCGTAAGTAGCTTCATAAAAGGGGGCTGGATCATCGGGATCAATGCCATATAGCTGTATGCCGCAATGGCGATAGCGCCGAGAAGAGCCGGTGCCAAGGTTTTGGTAACCAAAATTGCCGTGGGACCGTCCGCTCCTCCGATAATACCGATTGCTGCCGCTTCCTGAGGTGTAAAAACTCCCGAAAGAAGGGCTCCAGCAAACGCCACAAAAACGCCAAACTGTGCTCCCGCTCCGATCAGCAAGCTTTTGGGATTGGAGATCAGGGGGGAGAAATCGGTCATCGCGCCGATACCGACAAATATAATACAGGGATAAATACCCAATTTAACGCCCAGATACAAAAGATCAAGAAAACCGCCGTCATGCAATACCGCGCTGTAGCTGATCTCTTCGGCAATGAACAGGTCCAAGTGGAACATCCCCGCTCCGGGCAAATTGGTCAAAAGCATACCGATCGCTATAGGCAACAGAAGCAGAGGCTCAAATTTCCTGACAATTGCGAAATAGATCAGCACAAAAGAGATCAAAAACATGATTGCTGTTTTCCACCAATCATCTGCTCCAATCAGCGTAGCAATGCCTGTGGTTTTTAAAAAATTCATTAAGCTTTCGAGCATTTCCGTACTGTTTTCCTTTCAATCAAAATTAAGTCAAAATTAAGTTAAAATTAAATCAAATTAAATCAATATCAATCCGATTCTTCGATTTCTTAAATTTTTCAATTTTTCAAATGACAGGAAAATCAGTTCAGTGTTACGAGGACCGCATCGGTCTCAACGGTAGCTCCCTGAGCCACTTCTACGCTGGCTACAACACCATCCTGAGGTGCGCATACGTCATTTTCCATCTTCATTGCCTCAAGGACCACCAGAACATCGCCCTTCTTGACAGCATCGCCTGCCTTAAAGTTCACCTTCATAATGTTTCCGGGCATGGGAGCTTTAACAGCTACCGCTCCGACAGAAGCAGTCTTGGGAGCAACGGGTGCGGCTTTAGGTGCTGCCGCGGGAGCTGCTTGAGGCGCAACGGGCGCTGTCTTCGGTGCGGCAGAAGCCACTCCCGACGCAACCGATGCTGCTCCGACCTCTTCTACATCCACAACATATGTGACACCGTTTACAGTAATATTATAAGTTTTCATTCTATCTACCTAAACCTTTCATTCATCTTAATTATTTATTTTACATTCCATGCCCGTGTGCCCGCTCTTCTGAAGGAAACAACACGGAAGCCGCTCTCTGACATGCCATCTGAAGCTTCAGACTCGCGGTAAGCGGCAATCGCCGCGGCAAGCACCGCTACCAAAGCCTCGTCCTCCGCGGCACCCATAACCGTCTCTTCGGCGGCAACGGTATTGACCGTCTCACCTTTTTCGTTCGCTTTCTCCGTCGGCTGTTCCACCTTAGCGCTCACCTTAGCTTTTATCTTAGACTGCTTTGCGGAATTCTTCGCGAAAACCTTTTGGAAGATATACAGTACAATCATCAGAACAACCAAGACCCCGAAAACGGCGCCTAATCCTACCAAGGTCATACGTCCCGCATAGCCCCAACGCTCCAACGAAAATGCGCTGCCCAAATCCTCCGACGCGCCTGCCGCCGATAGGGAGGCAATCCTCATCATCAAACCCTTCATTTCTATTCCTCCTGAATTATACGAAATTAAAGAGGCATATTGGCATGCTTTCGGGTAGGAATACCGTCCGCTTTGGAATAAAGCATATTGAGCGCCGCGCAAATTCTTCGGCGAAGCTCGGCAGGCTCTACGATATCATCAATTTCTCCCGCATCGGCTGCCTGCGCGGCGGAAGCGCATTTTTCCTTCCACTCTGCCTCCAGCTCTTCTCTGCTCTTCTCTCCAACCTTATCGTTCCATACAAACGCCACGGAAGCCTCGGGGGAAAGAACACTGATACAAGCCTTGGGAAGCGCGTAAACCATATCCGCTCCCACGGATTTTGAACCCAGCAGAGTAAATGCCGTACCATAAGCTTTTCCGATTACAGCGGTCACCTTCGCGTTATCGGAGGCGGTATATGCCATTGCCAATCTTGCCAATTCTGAAGCATACGCGCAGTTTTCAGTCTCCAGCGAGCTATCCAAGCCTTCACTGTCCACCAGCGTAACGACGGGAAGCCCGAAGCTGTCGCAGAAGGAGATCAGCTTTGCGGCAGCTCTCGCTGAACGGATATCTAAAATTCCCTTACCTTCGGGATCAGAGCAGATCACTCCGCTGAGGATCCCATCAAAGGAGGCAAAGCCAAAGAGTGCCTTATTGGTATAATTGGCATACAGCCGAACCAGCTTACCGTTGTCCGACAATGCGGAGACAAGCTCCTCTGCGCCATATTTTTCCGGATCAAAAACGCTGTCTCTGTTTGCGGGATCCGAGTCATTATCAAGAAAGCTTGCTTCGGCATTATTTTGAGGAAGCATTGTGATCAGCTCACGGACATATCCGAAAGCGCCCTCCTCATTTTCCGCCTCATATGCGGAAAGTCCCGTAACATCCGCTTTTTCCGATTTTCCCACGGTAAAAGAGGAATTGACGAACAACTCCGATTGACCGTGAACGGTTACAACGAAATCGAACATAGACGCCGCTACTGCCGACGCGCCTCCGCACACACCGTCAATGACCGCAATCTGAGGGATAATTCCCGACGCGTTTGAAATATTTTTCATCAAGCTTCCATATGCCGCAAGTGCGGATGCTCCGTCATAGATCACAGCGCCTGCACTGTCAAAAACACCGATGACCGGCGCGCCATTCTTTATGGCAAGAGAATAAAGCGCATTTATTTTTTTCGCGTGTCTTTCGCCAAAAGCGCCTTTGGTTCTTCCGCTGTCTTGAACGAAAGCAAACGCGAGCTTTCCGTTCACGGCACCGTATCCGCATACCACCGTTTCCAAATCCGTTTCGGAATCTGTGCGTTTGGTATAGGCGCCCAATTCTACAAAGGTTCCGGAGTCAAAAACAGACTCCAGCTTGGCTTTCGACAAACCGTACGTTTTTTCATCAATTTGTACCATATATTTGCCTCCAATATACTTTTTTATGGGTTTTTTTCGTTTTGTGACCATGCAAACCATTCTACCCCAATTTTAATTTTATTTTACCATGTTCAATTGTTTTTTTCAAGAATGTTTGATTTTTTGTTTTGTTAATTTTATATGAACATCTCCTCTTTTTTTCTGAATTCTTTCTTTATTTTGTCATATTCCCGAGCAAATTTTAATAAGCATAGATTGAAATGATTGAAACAATTGGAATGACTTAAATTCAATGAAAAATTTATACGGCAGAAGACCGTGAAGCGAGGTAACCATGAATCATACCGCTACCCATCCAAAAAGAAAACGAAGAACAAAATCGGACACATCGGAAAAAAGCATTTCTTTTCTATTAAAAAACTCCCTGCTCGGCTGCGGTATTGCTCTGCTTTCAGCGGCTGCTCTTCTGTTTGTTTCCTCCGCGATCTGCTACATGTCAAAGGATCCCCATTCTCTCGTTTTTCCGCTTGGGCTGCTGACACTTTATTTATCCGCTCTGATCGGCGGAATTGCCGCTGTTCGTCTCAACAAGAGTGACGCTTTCATATGCGGCTCTGTTTGCGGCGGATTACTTGCCCTTTTCTTTCTTTTTTTGACAGTATTTTTTCCCGACGCCGATTCCTCGAAATTTCCATTGCCTGTCGTTCTTGTATTAAGAATACTGACCGTATTTTTCTGTATTCTCGGCGCGTGGCTGGGAATGAAACGAAAAATCAGACCGAGGCGGCGAAGATAAACCTTTTTCTTAGGCTTCCTATAATATTTACGTTTATGTTTCTTTCTGTATTGACAGAAAGAAACAAGAATCACTTATTTTTCGAAATTTTTTCGTTTATTTGATTAAAAACAAAAAATATTTTTGTGTTTGTGTTTTTCTCTTGAATAATTCGACATAATATGGTACTATTTTATTAGTATATTATTCAGGAGGACTTATATGTCAAAGTCAAAAAAAATTACACTTATCATCGCGGCAGCGATCATTCTGGCACTGCTTGTTTTTGTCGGAGTTACCGATGCCGCAAACGGAACCGTTGACTGTCCTGACTGCGAGGGCCTTAGCACTTTCCTGTGTGAGACCTGCGGCGGTGAGGGCGCTGTTCGCGGAACGATTTGGGCGCTTCTCCCTCCGATCATCGCCATTGGTCTCGCTTTGATCACGAAGGAGGTTTACAGCTCCCTCTTTATCGGTATCCTTTCGGGTGCTTTGCTGTATTCCGACTTCTCCTTTACGGGAACCCTGGACGGCATCATTAATGACGGGTTGATCTCCGCCGTTGCCGGAAGTGCCGGTATCTTCATCTTCTTGGTTGAGCTTGGTATTATCGTTGCTCTGATCAACAAGGCAGGCGGCTCCGCCGCTTTCGGAAGCTGGGCAAAGAGCCATATCAAAACACGCGCCGGTGCCATGCTTGCTACCTTTATTCTCGGTGTTTTGATCTTTGTTGACGACTATTTCAACTGCCTTACCGTTGGCTCTGTTATGCGTCCCGTTACCGACAGCAAGCGGATATCCCGCGCGAAGCTGGCATATCTCATTGATGCCACCGCTGCTCCTATTTGTATGATCGCTCCCATTTCCAGCTGGGCTGCCGCTGTGGCAAGCTACGCGGAAGAGGGCGAGGGGCTTTCTCTCTTCATTAAAGCCATTCCCTACAACTTTTATTCGATTTTAACTCTGGTGTTTATTGTTGCCATTACCCTCATGAGCTTTGACTACGGTTCCATGAGAATCCACGAACTGAACGCCATCGAAAACAATGATCTTTACACCTCCGGAGACAAAAATGAATCCGCCGAGGTTACCCCCTCCTCCAAGGGTCGTGTGATTGATCTGGTACTCCCTGTCGTATTTTTAATTGTTGCCTGTGTATTCGCCCTTGTTTATGTTGGCGGAATCTTTGACGGAGCAAGCTTTGTTGACGCGTTTGCCAATACGGACGCCACCGTTGGTCTTCCTTGGGGCGGTCTTGTAGCGCTGGTTCTCATTGTGATCTATATGCTTTGCCGCCGCATTATTTCCTTTAAGGAATCCATGGATTGCGTTCCCCAAGGCTTTATTGCCATGGTTCCCGCAATTCTCATCTTAACCTTTGCTACCGCTTTGAAGAACATGACCACAGTGCTTGGCGCTAAATATTTTGTAGGTGACATTATGAGCGGACAAGCAGAGGCTCTTGGCTCCTTCCTACCCGCAATCATCTTTGTGGTTGCCTGTGTTCTCGCTTTCGCTACCGGAACCTCTTGGGGTACCTTCGGAATTCTGATTCCCATCGTTACCGCCATCTTCCCCGCAGGCTCCGAGCTTTTGATCATCGGTATGTCCGCATGTCTTGCCGGCGCGGTTTGCGGTGACCACTGCTCCCCCATTTCCGACACGACGATCATGTCCTCTGCCGGTGGACAGTGCAACCACCTCAACCACGTTTCCACGCAGATTCCCTATGCCGTTACCGTTGCGGTAATATCCTTTGTGATGTTTATTATTGCCGGCTTTGTGCAGAATATCTTTATCTGTCTGCCGCTCGGAATCGTTCTGACGGTTGCTACTCTGTTTGTTATTAAAATGGTTACCAACAAGCAGGTCAGCGCAAAAGAATAATTTGTAAATCTACATAAAAAATATTGCTTCATTTAGCGCTGATAAAACGCGCGAGGTAATAAAATAAAAAAGCCGCTTTTGCTACTTGAAAATCGTAGTGAAAGCGGCTTTTTTGATAGAAATTTTTACAAAGTTCGCTTCTTTGCGAGTTTTTTAGCTTTGGTTTGACTCTTTGTTGTACTCTTGTACGCCCACGAGAATCAAACCACAGCTTCTGCGTTTAAATGAAGCAACCCTTCTTTTATTTACAGTTGATCTAAGAAATAGGCTTGCGTGTTGGCGTAGAGTCCGTTTTCATCCATCACGCTCAAACGAATATATCCGCAGTCGGGCTTTACATAGAAGGCAGCCTCCGTCAGCGCTTCTCCCTCCTTTGCCCAAACGCATTTACTGCGCCGTACACCGGCATGAAAACAGATTCTCCGCGCGGGGGAGCAGGTAATATGAACCGTATCGTCTTCTATGTACAGATCATAGATCTGCGGTCCCATAGACGCGTAAAACTCTCCCTTTTCCAAAGCTCGGGTGATCGTACGGTAATCCAGCTTTTCCGCTTTGATCATGTTAAAGCCGCCAAAGGAATCCTTTTTCCAATCCGTTCCTCCATTATGATTATCATCATTTGCCGTACAGTAAATACGTTGTCCCGAGCGAAGAAGCTCCTCATAGACCTGTGGACAATAGTCGGCATATCCTGCTTCCCAACATCCGAAATTGCAGATTTCCATGGCATGCATGCCCTTATATTGCAGATACTCATTGGCTGTTTCCATAGACCACGCGGGATGATTATAGGTTACAAAGAATCCGTTTTCTCTTCCCTTTTGCATGATATCACTGATTGCCGCGCCCGAATAGACCCGTTCATAGTCAGGCTGTGTTTCATCAAATTTCACTTGATCACGGTAATTTACGGAATTTCCGTAAAGATATTTGGAACGGTGCCAACAGACCTGACGCTCGCAATCGGGCTCCAAGGCGATCAAACACATATGACAGGTTTTCGTATCATTTGAATACTGCTCGGGATTTTCATTCACGTCTATTTCATATCCACGAAGCGGCAAAAAATTTTCTTCCCGCAGATCGGAATGGTCGATCATCACATTGTGGTCGGTATAAGCCACCACAGAATAGCCTTGCTCCATATAAGCTTTTTTGATCTCCTCGGGCGTTAAGCTTCCATCGGAAACCGTAGAGTGACAGTGCAGATTCGCTTTATAAAAATTCCCGTGCTCAGGCAACAAAAATTTTTTCATTTTCTTCTCCTATTTTCTTATTTACTCAATTCGATTTAGCGGGCGTTGCTTAAAACCTTCAAAATCACTGTAAAAAAGCGTTCAAAGGAAGAAATATGAAGCGCTTCATCGGGAGAATGAAGATTGACAACAATGGGACCGCAGGAGATCATGTCGATATCGGGGAGCGCTTCTTTGATTATTCCGCATTCCAGCCCCGCATGGATCACCTCCTGCTTTGGCTCTGTTCCGAAAAGCTCTCGATACGCTGCCGTATACTCTTCCCGAATTTCAGAGCTTTTCGCATAGACCCATCCGGGATAACGGTTGTAATGGGATACCTCTCCGCCCAACATGGAGGCATATGCGTTCAGCTGCGCTATGGAGGCATTGATCTGAGAATCCCTTGCCGACCGAGAATTAATGATAGCCGTAACCGAATCCTCCTCTGTTCTTAAGACCCCGAGGTTGCGAGAATACTCTACGATTCCCTCAAATTCTTGATTCATAGCAAACACGCCGTTTGGAATCGTCGCCAAAAGGAAAATAATTCTTTCCGTGCTTGCTCTGCTCATCACCCTTTGATCTGTTGAAGAAAGCTCTTCCGTGCTTATGGCAAAATTTCGATCATCACCGCAAAGCTCAGGACTTATCTCTTTAAAGCAATCGTCAAGAAATCTTTTTGCGCCTTCCCTATCCGAGACAGCAAAAACGGCTTCGCTTTCTCTTGGAATGGCATTTTCCTTTTCTCCGCCTCGTACGCTAAGCAAACAAAGGTCATCATATCTTTGCGACAGATCAAGCAGAATCCGTCCCAACAGCTTATTGGCATTGGTTCTTCCCCGATGAATATCCTCGCCGGAATGACCGCCGGCAAGTCCTGTGATGCGAAGCTTCAGCAAGGGAGTGCTGTTTTCTCGTCTTTCAATTTTGATCTTCATATTGGAGCGCACACCGCCCGCACATC
The DNA here is from genome assembly GCA_045537595.1 of Eubacteriales bacterium. Taxonomy (GTDB): domain Bacteria; phylum Bacillota; class Clostridia; order Oscillospirales; family CAG-272; genus HGM12713. The sequence continues at coordinate 11,672 of JAZSPS010000055.1, read as the reverse complement.
CCACTGTAATGCTGCTTTCGTCCGCGCTATCCATATTCATCATCTTTCGGGCGGTAATTTTGCTGTAATCAAATACCTTCACGCCGTCCATACCTACCTCTTCGCTGACTGTAAACAGGCATTGAAGCGGAGGATGCTTTTCTGACGCCCCGTCAAGCAGCGCCAACATAACCGCTACCGCCACGCCGTTATCAGCTCCCAACGTGGTTCCCTCGGCACAGATCCATCCATCCTTTGTGTAAAGCCTTAGCGGATCCTTCAGGAAATCATGCGCCACACCCTCATTTTTTTCGCAAACCATATCGGTATGTCCCTGCAAAAGAATGGGGGCGCAGCTTTCATATCCCGCTGAGGCGGGTAAATTGATCAATACATTGCCTACCTTATCCCGATAAAAGCTCAACCCTCTCATTTTAGCAAACTCCGACAAATAATCGGCAATTGCCTCTTCATGATAGCTCCCCCTCGGAATAGCGGAAATCTCTTCAAAATACTTTAAAAGCGATGGATACGCAAAATCCTCAACCAACATATCTTCTCCTTTATCCATATTTACTCATCTGACATTCCAGCCATGTAACTGTTGCTTGCCACCCGCATAAGGGTTCGTTCCTCTTTGAATTTCATTTTAACCTGTCCCTACGAAAGCATATTTTATTTTCTTTTATCTTTTATTCCTTTTCTGCTTATCGGTTAACCTCTATTGACTCACGTGGCGATCGCGGGATTTTCGTTATTAAAAACGGCTTTCCAAAAGCGGAAAGCCATTTTTATTTTTATACCTTTCGCTTTAACTTGGACAAATCAATTACGCCATCCGGCAAATTGTCTAAATACTGTAAAATTTTCCCTGTCCCCAACGCCACACACTTGACAGGATCCTTTGCTACTCGGGTGCGGATTTCAATCACGTCTGCCATCAGCCGATCCAGTCCATACAGAAGACTTCCGCCTCCTGTCATAATAATTCCGTTTTTCAAAATATCACCCACCAACTCAGGCGGCGTTTTTTCAATCACTGAGCAAACGACGTCAAAAATCGCGGATATAGGCTCCATCATTGCCTCCAGCATTTCCTTTGAAGAAAGCTGAATCACCTTAGGAAGTCCTTGGATCAGACATCGACCCTTCACCTCCATGGTTCTTGGCTCTCCATGCTCATATACCGCGCCTATGCGGATCTTGATCTGCTCCGCCGTCCTCTCTCCAATTGCGATATTATATTTTCGGCGCACATATCGCATGATCGCCTCGTCGAATTTATCTCCCGCTATTTTAATAGACTTCGAGACCACGATTCCGCCCAAGGAGACCACCGCCACATCGGTGGTACCGCCGCCGATATCAACAATCATATTTCCCGTCGGGCTGTAAATGTCGATTCCGGCGCCCACCGCTGCCGCCACAGGCTCTGCCACAAGGTATGTCTTGCGTGCCCCCGCGTTGGTTCCCGCGTCGATTACCGCCCGTTCCTCTACCTCGGAGATCCCCGTAGGAATACAGATCACCACACGGGGCGGAAACACAGCGTTTCCGCAGGCGCGGCGAATAAAATACTGGATCATTTTTTCCGTAACGTCATAGCGATTGATCACTCCGTCACGAAGGGGGCGTACAACCTCTATATTATTAGGATTTCTTCCCAGCATGATCTGGGCATCTTTTCCGATTTTCGCTATGCAATCGGTATTCTTATCCACCGCAACCACCGACGGCTCATTCAGCACGATTCCCTTACCCTCTACGTAAACAAGAACCGTTGCTGTTCCGAGGTCGATTCCGATGTCCTTTGATAACATTTGTTTAGCTTTAAAGTTAAACATTTTTCCTCCCCATCGCCTTGGGTAAATCCTCATGAAATCTCCGTAAAAAATTCAGATTTCACAAGCTTTCGCAATCTATTTATATTATACAATGTTTTTTCGGAAAATGCAAGAGTATATTTTGTTGTCCCGTGTCAATTCTGCGCGATACACGCGCAAATGACTCCCGTCGCTCCCATTTTATTCAACAGCTTAACGCACGCCGCCATGCTGGCTCCTGTGGTAACCACGTCGTCAAACAGGATCACGCATTTCCCTTCCACCGACTGTTTCTCCGCCACCCGAAACAGATCCTGAATATTGGCAAAGCGCTTTTTCTGATCCAGCGTCTTTTGCTCCTTGCCTCCGATCCTTCGCTTTACGGCAGGAGCATACGGAATTCCGATGGTCTCACTCAGGGCACGGCAAACCAGCTCCGCTTGATCAAACCCATATTTATTTTTCGCTTTTCTTCCTCTCGGAACATTGACCACTATCGCGCCCTGTTCCCGATCCTCAATTCCCAAAACCGACAATTCGTGAAGAATCCCATGCGACAGCTCTCTCGCGATAAAGCCAGCCGCCCTTTTATTGGGATTTCGCTTGAGAAAATAAATTATCTTGTTTTGGGGTTCTCCACCCCGTTTCGCTTGATAAAAGATCAATTTACGCAAGCAAAGCGCACCGGCTTTGGAAAGTCCCTTTGGCATACAGGTACATTCCAGAGCGGATTGATGACACACCGCGCAGCTTTCGGTCTTTGCCATGTTCCACCGCAAAAAACATTTGGGACAGAAGGCATGATGGCAAAGCTCATATTCCAGAATATGACGGCAGCTCACGCATTTACGCACATGCACAAAGCGATCCAAAAATTCCTGAAGCTTCATTTATCCTTTATCCTTTATTCTTTATCCGACAGCCACTGAGCAAGTCCTGTATAACGCAAGGACTGGCGGTTATTGTTTACCATTTCGCCCACAATCTCCTCACGTCCTACAAGGATCACCATATTCTGCGCTCTGGTAACGGCAGTGTACAGCAAATTTCGTGACAGCAGCATGGGAGCTGCCGAGCACATCGGCAGGATCACGATAGGATATTCGCTTCCCTGACTTTTATGAACCGTCACGGCGTATGCAAGCTCCAGATCCTCCAGCAGACTAAAATCATACAGAACCCGTTTATCGTCAAACAGAACCGTCATCTCTCGCTCGGCAAGGTCGATCTCCTCGATCAATCCGATATCTCCGTTGAAAACTCCGCTTCCTGTTTGCTCGTCATACACACGGCTCCAAATCAGATCATAATTATTTCTCGTTTGCATAACACGGTCGCCCACACGGAAAATCGTATCCCGAAATTTATATTCCTTTAAATTTTTCAGCGGCGGATTCAACACCTGCTGTAACAGGATATTCAGATTTTCGGTTCCCGATTCGCCCTTTCTGGATGCCGCGATTACCTGTATTCCGTTTCGCGCCATCTCCCCATAGGTCTTGGGCAATCGATTTTTGCAAAGATCCGCAACCGTCAGCGCAATATCGTGATCACTTCCCCTCCTTAAAAAGAAGAAGTCGTTATCCTTCATATCCAAGCGAGGCATTTTTCCCTGATTGATGGAATGAGCGTTGGTAACAATCAGACTTTGCTGTGCTTGTCGAAAGATCTCATTCAAACGAACGGTGGGAAAGCGATCGCTGTCTATGATGTCATACAGCACATTTCCCGCGCCTACCGAGGGGAGCTGATCCGCGTCTCCGATAATAATAACCCGAGCCCCCGGCTTTACCGCCTTCAGCAACGCGCACATCAGCGCGTTATCGATCATCGATGCCTCATCCACAATAATGACCTGTTCCTCCAACAGCTCATTCTCATTTCGGTTAAACACATACCGATCTCCCGAATCATAGGTCATTTCAAGAAGACGGTGAATGGTTTTTGCCTCCATGGAGGTCGCCTCGGACAGTCTTTTTGCCGCTCTTCCCGTAGGAGCGGTCAAGGCAATGTCATAGCCCATACTGCTAAAGATCCGAATCAGCGCGCGGACTACCGTGGTTTTTCCTGTTCCGGGTCCTCCTGTCAGAACCATAACGCCGTAACGCAGAGCATCGGATATTGCTTTTTTCTGCATATACGCATACTGAATCCCATTTTTAAACTCTTCGTTTTCAATAAACCGATCAATATCCTGCGCATGAATCGCCGCGCACATTTTATATAGCAACAACAGCTTTTCCGCAATATATTTTTCGCTTTCATAGGATACCGCATCATAGATCATCTGTCTCTCGTCCCGCAATACATAGCGCAGGCTTCCGTTTTTCAACAAAAGAGAGACCGCTTCCTCTGCTTTTTCCCTCTCGACCCCTAAAAGACGTGCCGTGCTTTCGCATAGCTTTTCTCTTGGCAGACAAACATGTCCGTTTTGTATCCCGTTTTGTGTCAGGACATACCGCAATCCGCTCATGATCCGTTCGGGATGGGAGGCATCAAAGCCCAATTGATTAGCCATAGAATCCGAGCGCTCAAAGCCGATCCCCTCAATTTCATTGCACAGGCGATAAGGGTTCTTTTTGGCAATATCCACTGCCGCGCTTCCCCATTTTTTATAGATCTTCACCGTGGTAGACGCCCCAAAATAATCACGAAAAAACATCATAGCGGAACGAATCCCCGCTTGCTCCTTAAAGCTTTCCGAGGCAGACAATGCGGTTTTCATGGAAATTCCCCGAATATTTGCCAGCCACTCGGGATGATTTTCAATCACATCAAAGCTATCCTCGCCGAATTCATCAATGATCCGCTGCGCGGTTTTGGGACCAATCCCCTTAATGGCACGGGATGCCAGATATCGCAGCATGGACGCGGTATCGGCTGGCATTACTCTTTCATACTGAGACACGGAGAACTGTCTGCCATACTTCGGGTTATGCATCCATTTTCCATAGACACAAAGATGATCCCCCGCGCCCAGCATGGGCATGATCCCCACCACGGTGACAACCTCTCCGTCATCGGAAACAGCCATGTCACAAATGGTATATCCGTTTTCTTCATTGGTATAAATGATCCGCTCTATTCCGCCCTCCAGCTTTTGAAGCTGAGAGTTATCGGCAGCGTATTCCTCGGGCATAGCTGTTTCCTCCTTCTTAATATGTTTATATATTTTTTATATATCTCAATAGACTTCTATGTGTTTTCCTCTGTGTCCTGTATCACATAGCAAGAGACACCGTACCTTTCCAATGCGCCGCACAGATCGGGATGCTCGCATATTTCGGGGACGGTCAGCACAAAAATCCGTCCTGACGGCAAGAATAAATACTGAGACAGCGCGTCACGAATCAGCACCTCAGCCAATTCCGCGTCGCGCTGTGTCAGAATTTCTATTGCGATCAAAATATTGCGAGAACCGAACAGCCTTTGTATGATCCATCGGATGCTCCCATACAAGCCCAGCATAGCAAAAAAAGCGATCAGTATCTCTATGACAATTCTCAAATACATATTCGACACCTCCTCGCTGCAGTATATGCAAGCAAAGGAGGTGCGGTACAAAGCTTACAGTCCCAGACTCTTCTTCAATTCTTCTGCCAAGTCAAGCTTTTCCCAAGGCAGATCAATATCTTCTCTTCCCATATGACCGTAGGCAGCTGTCTGGCAGTAAATAGGACGGCGCAAATCGAAACGATTGATAATTGCCGCGGGACGGAAATCGAACACCTGATCCACCGCCTTAGCGATGCGTTCCTCATCCACCTTGCCTGTACCGAAGGTATCGATCATAACAGAAACGGGCTTTGCGACGCCGATAGCGTAAGCCACCTGAACCTCGCAGCGATCCGCGATCCCCGCCGCTACAATATTCTTTGCCACATATCTCGCGGCATAAGATGCGGAACGGTCCACCTTTGTTGGATCCTTACCCGAAAAAGCACCGCCGCCGTGACGGGAATATCCGCCGTAGGTATCCACAATGATCTTTCTGCCTGTCAGTCCCGTGTCGCCCGCGGGTCCGCCCACTACAAATCGTCCTGTGGGATTTACATAGATCTTAGTCTCCCCATCCATCAAGTCCGCGGGAACGATGGGGCAGATCACCTCACGGATAATATCCTCCCGAATTTGCGCCAGCTCAACATCCGCGCTGTGCTGTGAGGAAATCACCACAGTATCCACTCTTGCCGGTATATTGTCATGATACTCTACCGTGACCTGAGTTTTTCCATCCGGTCTGAGATAATCTAAGGCTCCGTTTTTTCTGACCTCGGTCAAACGAAGCGCCAGCTTATGCGCTAAGGAAATAGGCAAGGGCATCAATTCCTTTGTTTCATTGCAGGCATATCCGAACATCAAGCCCTGATCGCCCGCGCCCGTATCCATATCATTGTCTGATCTTCCTTCCTTCGCCTCCAGAGATCTGTCAACTCCCAGCGCGATATCGGGCGACTGCTCATGAATCGAACTAATCACCACACAACTATCGCAATCAAAACCGTATTTCGCCCGTGTATAACCGATCTCCCGCACCGTCTCACGGACAATGGTTTGAAAATCCACATATGCCTTGGTGGTGATCTCACCCATAACCGTTACCAGTCCTGTTGTACAAAAGGTCTCACATGCCACACGGGACATAGGGTCCTGCTTGAGCAGCTCATCCAAAATGGCATCGGATATTTTATCGCAAATCTTATCGGGATGTCCTTCCGTTACGGATTCCGATGTAAACAGCATTTTTTTCATTTTTTTCCTCTTTCTTTTTTCTTTTTCTTTTTTTAAAAATCCCAACAAAAAAGTCTCCGTTTCCCGAAGACTTAAAATGTCTCATCTTCCGGAATTAGCACCTTACACATCCGCAGGTTGCCGTGGTTTCATCGAGCCTGTCTCTCCGCCACTCTTGATAAGATCAATATTCTTTTTATCCATATCAGTATACCATAAAACAGAGCCGATTGCAAGTGTTTTTTGCAGAAATCGACTCTGTTTGTTAAAATTATTGCTTCTATTTCGTTTTACTCTACCTCAAACGCGGCAAAGCCGAAGGGTTGGATCTCACCTAAAATGACCTTATCCCCCTGAAGCTCGCCTTTTCCTCCGTTTAGCACACAGAGCTTATCATAGCTCTTGCCTAAACGAACCGTCGGCTCCCAAATCGGATCGGCATAAAAATTCCATAATCCGACAGCCAGCTTTCCCTCCTTTTCCTTGGCGATCATATACAAGCAGGGATTGCCGCCGCAAAAGGCAGGCAGGGATTTTCCGCGGGAAAGCCATGGCACCGCCTTAGCGATCTGCTCACCGCGCGCATACTGACGGCGGAAGAAAGCGTCGTTTTCAGATTTGCTCGGGAAGTGTCCGTCAAAATTGAGAACCAAATAACGCTCCCCATCGGCGTTCTCGTAAAGATACGAAGCGGGAACTGAAGTGTCATTGCCGTCTCCGTCCAAAAGGGAAATTCCGCTATTGGCACGAGATTCGCTCAAAACCCGTATTTCATCTTGAAACGTATGTGCAAAAAATTTTCTTCCGTAGGTACATACCCACTCGTCCTCGTCGATAAAATATTCGGCGGCAGGCGTGATTTTCTGACCCAATTGCTTAATTCCCACGTCAACGCCCATTTCATGAAGAATCATAGCGGCACTTCCATCGAGAATCAGACCGCCCCGTCTTTCGCGTTCGGTGATATCCCGTGCGCTCTCGCCAAAGACGATGCCGCAAATCCCCTCACCCTCATATGTTGTGGGGATCGCGTTTGCCGCCAACATCCGCGCGGCGTTCGAGAAAATCAAATAATCTAAGGCCTTGTCGGGCAATTCCTGTGCGGAGGTATCGGCACGGGCAATCTTACGCTTCGATTCATACACGCGCACGCCGCACGCGCTCTTTCCGTCAAAAGCTTGATGAATCTCCGCATACAAAGCGCGGTTTCGCTTATGCGCCTCGATATAGCCTCTCTCGTAACGCGTTGAGGACGTGTAGTCAATGCCATATTTCAAGATTCCGTCGGTAGCGCCCGATGCTCGGATCGCAGTATCAAAGCCCTCGAGATATGCCGCGGGACACGTAACTCTCGGGCGAGGAAAGACATCGCCCTCCGCCATGATCTCAATGTCTCGGTCAATCCATGCGGACTCCATGCGCTCCATCTCGACCACATCCTGCAAGTTATTTCCCCAGCTGAACTGCGACGCCCAATAGGGAGCGCCGATCAGACGGATAAACGGACGGGTATTGCCCGCAAAAAGCTTTGCCATCACCACCGCGTCGGTTCCGTCCAGATCCCAAATATTCATACACGCGCAAAAGCCCATGCGCACGTCGGGAGCGACCTCGTCTACATAGCTCCGACAGGACTTGGCAAATTTCTCCATCGAATCACCGTTCTCGGCAAGCCATGCATCGCGGTAGGGATTGTTGGGCTTTTCCATAATTCTTTTTGCCAGCTCCTCACGTGAAAGCTCCTCGCCAAGGCGCTCGCAAATGCGTTGACGGTGCAAATCACAAATACACGCAAGTCCCTCACGAAAGCCAAAGCGAAGATCATCGTCAAACATGATCAGATCGATGCCGCAGCATGCCAGATCCTGCAAATATTTTCCCGAAAAATCCAAAAAATTCTCGTCCAAGGGACACGCACTCGTCTCGCTTTGCATCTCGCTCGGCTTAACGAAGCTCAACGAGGTGAAGCTTGTCGGCTGCTCAAACATAAACGCCCAAAGCCAAACACCAACCTCCAAGCCTTGCGCGTGAAAATAAGCGCAATTTTCTTTCAGCTCAGAAAGCATCTTATCTCTTTTTTCCTTGTCGGTCTGATAACAACCAATTGCCAAAAACACACGCTCGGCATCGAGCTCGCGCAATTGCTCCAGCAAAAGCTCCTTTCCCTGACGCCACACGTTTTCGCTGATGATCGGAACCGAAATCTTATAGCTCATTTTGTCCTCCAAAAGTAATTTTCTTTTTGACAAGTATATCATAAAAAAGAACCGATTTCAAGTGTTTTTTTGAAATCGGTCTGTTTTATTTTTTTAAGTAAAAACCGCCACGGCACCATAAGAGATCAAGGTCATAATCACGCCCGCGATCATAACGCCAAGCAGCGCGGACAGCAATGCCTTCCAGAATTTCATATCGATCATTGCCGCTACCAAGGAGCCTGTCCATGCCCCTGTTACGGGCAAAGGAATTGCTACAAAAAGACAAACACCCCAGAAGGAATATTTCTCAATCTTATCCCTTCTCTTCTCTACCCTTCGGTTAAGCCAAGCCGCAAGCTTATTAAAAAATTGGATCTTGGATCGGCTCATCCAACCGATAAACGCTTTAATAAACAACAGGATAAAAGGAACGGGAAGCATATTTCCGATAACGCTTAAAATATATGACTGCCACCATGGCAACCCCAAAAACGCACCCATGGGAATGGCGCCTCGAAGCTCGATAATGGGAATCATAGAGCAAAAGAGCACGCAAAGCTCCTCGCCGACCGTATTCAGAAAAAAATCTCGAATGGCATTAACAATGGAATCTAACATGCTTAAAACCCTTATTTCCCTTTCTTATTTATTCGCAATATCCTACTATTTTCTACTGTATTTTACCTGTATTTTACTGTAGCACAAAGAGAATCACTGCCAAGGATCCGACAATTAACATGATCGCCACCACAGTTACGAGCAAGGAGCGAAGACGATTTTGTGACACGCCGGATACGGAAGCTCCTCCCGGGATAAAGCCGCCTCGCTTAAGCAAGTTTGAAAATGGCTTATACATCAAAAGCACGATGGAACCGTTGAGCAAGGCTTTAATCAAATTAAATGGCAACAGCAACTTTGGGATCATTGCCGCCACATCCTGTGCCGATACGCCCATATAGTATGGCGTTACCAAAAGATTGGCAAGCAACATAACTGCCGTAACGGAAAACACTCCCGCAGCCAGCCCCGCGATGGCGCCGTAAAAGCTCTTTTTATATTTGTAAATAAATCCTGTTACCATGGAAAAGGTAACCGAGGACAGAATATTCATAATTAATCCGTACACCCCTGTGGTACTATGCGTAATAAATTCCAAAAAAGGAACGATCACCGCGATCACCAAGCCCGAAAGCGGACCAAACAACAGGGTACACAGCACGATCATGGAGTCTTTGATCTCCAACGACAAAAAGGTGACCGGCAATTTTATGTATGTAAGTATAAATGCCACCGCACAGAACATGGCGGTAATCGACATTTTTTTGATTTTAGCAGATGCGTTTGATTGATTCATAAAATATATCTCCCAAATATGATTACAAAAAAGGTAATTTGTAAGGGAGAAGATGCTATCGCTCCGAATAAAGCCTACACGTACCGATCAAAAAGAAAACCGAACGCGCAAGGCATTCGGGGACCTATCGAATATCTTCTCTCATCCGGACTTTACCGTCGGTTTGGGAATCTCACCCAATCGGCTCCCTATGGAGTTCGCAGACTTTACTGCCGGTATGGAATTTCACCAATCCCCAAAGATTTTAATTTTTCATTTGAAATCAGCACCGAGAAGAAGCTTCTCGGTGCTGAAAAATTGCTTCATGCAAATAATAACTTATGCAAGAATCTGGGATACGACGCCGGAACCAACGGTTCTGCCACCCTCACGGATAGCGAAACGCAGACCCTCTTCGCAAGCGATGGGGGTAATGAGCTCAACAGTCATATCAACGTTGTCGCCGGGGCGGCACATATCAACGCCTGCGGGAAGCTCGATAACACCGGTAACGTCGGTTGTTCTGAAGTAGAACTGAGGTCTGTAACCGGCGAAGAAGGGCTTCTTACGTCCGCCTTCCTTCTCGGTCAAAACGTATACATGTCCTACGAACTTGGTGTGGGGCTTTACAGAGCCGGGCTTAGCAAGAACCTGTCCGCGCTCGATCTCGTCCTTAGCAACACCACGGAGCAACGCGCCGATGTTGTCACCAGCCTCTGCCTGAGGAAGAAGCTTGTGGAACATCTCAACTCCGGTAACGGTGGTGTTCTTGCTCTCGTCGGAAAGACCAACGATCTCAACAACGTCACCAACCTTAACAGTACCACGCTCTACACGACCGGTAGCAACGGTACCACGTCCGGAAATGGAGAATACGTCCTCGACGGGCATAAGGAAGTCGAGGTCTCCTTATTTCCGTCTCCGCCCTCGATCGGTGAGCGTATAAAGCCCGTACAGTCAAAGCCGTTCTCACACGCGCATTCTATAACTCTTTTCGCGGCAAGAAAACGGTATGCCGAATTCGTAACGACTCCGTTTTTGCCAAGAGCGCTCCGTCCCGCCTCAAACTGCGGCTTTATAAGACTTATAAACACTCCTCCGCTATCAAGCACCGAGGCTATCTGCGGTATTATGTAGGTCTGTGAAATAAAGGACACATCAGCAACGGCTACGTCGCAAGGTCCTTCGGTGATCTCGGTATCAAGCTCCCGCGCGTTAAAATGCTCTACGGTCTTGACTCTTTTGTCCGAGCGCAGAGATTCGTGCATCTGCCCGACACCCGCGTCGACCGCTATAACTCTTGCCGCGCCTCTCTGTAAAAGGCAGTCGGTAAATCCGCCCGTTGACGCGCCTACGTCGACCGCTTTTTTTCGGTTGACCGATATTTTGAACGCGTCAAGCGCCGCTTCAAGCTTCATTCCGCCGCGGCTGACGTAACGGAACACCTGCTCTATCTCTATTTTATGCTCTATTGCTTCATTGATAAGCACAGACGGCTTTTTAACGGTTTCTCCGTCGAGTCTGACTGCTCCCGCCGCAATAAGATCCTGCGCTTTTTTACGGCTCTGCGTATAACCCGCCGCCGCAAGATAAACGTCTATTCTCATA
>JAZSPS010000095.1:0-24663 GCA_045537595.1 Eubacteriales bacterium | reverse complement strand
GGATAATCCCCTTCCCTTTGCATCAGGTCGGCGCGGTTCAGCGCCGCCGCCTCAATTTTTACCAGCACGTCCTCCTCTCCCATTACAGGATTCGGAACCTCATCCCAACGGAGGCTTTTATCTTCGTTTACTAAAATCGCTTTCATTCTTTTTCTCCTTAAATTTATAAAACAACAGGACGCTTATAGTCCACATCCACACCGCATGCGGCAAGCAGGATCCGATGGAGCTGAACCTCATATTCATAGCTCAGGGGATTCTCCTTTTCCCCACGCACCATGGCGGCAAAGGACTGCAGCATTGTGTCATAGCGGTCATAAACCTCTGTATTGTAAGCGTGAGCTACGTTCTTCCATCCGTTCCCCACGGTGTCCTCCAGATAGGTTTCAGAAACCCCTGTGTAAAGAGGCAATTGGCTCGTTCCCTCTCCATAGTATTCCAAGGGCTTCAGCTCTACCGTTCCCAGACTGCCGCTGACCACCAATTGGCGGCGGTAATATCCGTTGATCTCATAAGCGCTGCTCTTGGCAAAAGATATTCCGTTGGAGTAGCGGAACACAGCCATACCGTAATCCACGGTATTCACGCCGTCCACACCCGTGGCAGTGTTGAGCGGAAGAATCTCCTCGGGGACGCCCTGGATTTGAACGATCAAGTCCACCAAGTGACAGCCGAGATAGTGCATCATGCCGCCAGGATATCTTCCCAACCACTCTCTCTTGTAGGGCTTATGCTTACAGCTCATATGGGCTTCTACCGAAAGGATATCGCCAAGCTTTCCGTTGCGGATATCCTCCATCAGCTTCATAACAGCGGGATTATAGCGGTACATATATCCCATGTGGAAGATCTTTCCGTTTTTCTTTTGCGTAGCAACCATGTGTGTAAAGGCATCATCCTCCGCGCTTCCGGGCTTATCCATTTGAATGTGCAAGCCTTGATCGGCGGCGATTTGCGCAAATTCGGTAAGTCGGTCATCCACGACCTCCACTACCGCCGCTTCCAGCCCGGGAATAGCAAACGCCTCCTCAAAGCTCAGCTGCTTTACGCCGCTGAGTGCTTTTTCGTAGTCTCCCACAATCTCCTTCTCATGCTCGGGAATGACGATTCCCTGCAGATCAAATACCTCAGGATGATTCTTCATGGCAATCAGCGCTCCGGGAGCGTGATCGTGTCCGATACCAATCTGTACGACCTTTATCCTTCTCATTTCCGTCTCCTTTCGATCACATCAAATTACATCAAATCACATCAAAGTCCAGTCAAACTGAACCACGGGGAACGAGGGCTCGTTGGCAAGCCGTTCAAAGATCCTCGGTCCCTCCAGGGGGGAATGAACCTCCTCGATCAACACATCAAAATCCAACCGTTTTCCCGCCAACAATCGAATCACCGCCTCACAATCGTCGATCATCGTCCACCATCCCTCATGGGACTCCATTGCGGGACGTGCATTGGTATGAGCGCCCACCAGCGTAATACCGGGACCGTGCACCTTGCGATAATAGTCAATGGTAAAATTGGAATCACGGGTACAGCCAAGCAAAGCCACTCTTCCAAAGCGTGCCATGCAATCCAGCGCCATATCCAGACCCTGTCCCTTACCCGTAACCTCGATCGCGACCTTAACACCGCCGCCCGTCAGCTTTTTCACAGTCTCCGCAAAATCGGGAGCAAAGGGATCCAACGCGTAATCAGCACCTAACGACAAGGCTTGCTTACGCTTTTTTTCCACAGGATCTACCGCGATGATCGGAGCCGCGCCCGCCGCGCGGAGGATCTCCACGGCAATCAGACCCAGCACGCCTAAGCCCATAACCATTGCCGATTCACCGATCTCCAACTTGCACTTGCGAACAGCCGCCATCGGAAAGATAGAAATGTAAGTCAATGCCGCCGCACCCGTGCTGACCTCGTCGGGCAATGGATACACCTTGGTTTCGGGAATCCTGCAGTATTGCGCGTGTTTGGAATCCACACATGCCACACGATCGCCTACCTTGGCGCGTGTCACTGCCGCACCAACCGCCTCGACAACACCGGCAGAGCTGTATCCCACCGCACGGGGAAATTTGACTCTTGGTCCCGAATTGCAGCTGACGCTGGGATCGCCAACATAGTTGGCACGTTCGGTTCCCGCGCTGATACTGGAGCGCTCGATCCTTACCAGAACCTCATTCTCACCGATCTCGGGAATCTCCTTTTCCAAAATCTCCGCCACTCTCGGAGCGGTAAAAACAATCTGTTTCATAAGACCCTCCTTGGTCGTTTTTGTTTTAGTATATCATCTTGACAAAAATAAAGCAATATGCTATACTACAAGCGAACATATACGATCCTACAAATTTTATCCTTATATTGCGGAGATTTTATTATGAAACAGATACTTTCCTACAACCCTTTTGTGTTTCGTTTGCTTTCCTTCGGTTCCCCAAAGCATACCGACAACAGCAGGGGTGTCGAGGTCCATTTTTTCGGAAGACTGCGCAGGGGCAGCGGCGAATTGACCGCCCTCTCAGGGGAGACCCTTCATCTGGAGGCAGGGGATATTTTTTATATTCCCATTGGATTACGCTATCAATCTCATTGGAGTACCGATTCCGAGGGTCGTCTGGAATGGGAATCCTATGCTTTCCCTGCCTTTCCCTCCGATCCCTCTTCTATCACCAAGCAATATCTTTTACAGAGCTTCCAACCCTCTTTGCAAGCCATCGAGTATCTGGATCGGATCGCCTACGGATCCTCCGAGGGTCTCGCCGCCATCGGTTACTTTTATTTATTTATGGATGCCGCTCTTTGCGTCATGAAAGAGAAGTCTTCGGAATCGGGACACGCGCTTTTCGAGAAGGCAAAGGGCTTTATCACCCAAAATCCGAATTTTAAGGTTGGGGAGCTTGCCCGCTTTTGCAACATGAGCGAATCGGGAATCTACGCATTATTTCAAAGGAACGGCGGACTTACCCCCATTGAAATGAAGCATCGGATCCTGATCGAAAAGGCGGTCACCCTTCTCTACTCCACCGACTTATCCGTGGAGCAGATCAGTGATCGCCTTGGGTTCAGTGATCCCGGATATTTCCGAAAGATCTTTCGTCGCATTACGGGAAAGACTCCGACGGAAATCCGACGGGAGCATTTTCTGATCGATTCTCTGTAAGTTTACAGGAGCATGTTGTCGCGAATCGCCTTCACCGAGCGAATCAGCGGTTGTGCCTTGGTGGTCACGGGACGGTACCGTTGTACGCAAAGGTACATACAGACGCCAAGGGCAGGTCCGATCTGTCGGATAAGTCGGCTGTGGGTTCCTCCAACCAAGAACAAAAACGGACGATCGAGCTCCTTTTTAAGACGGGCAATGGTACAAAGTCCTACCATTTGCTCCTCTTCACTATTTGCCATCGTTACGATCTTGACCACGTCTGCGCCCCGTTGCACCTGTGCCCTTGCCAGCTCAGATATTTCATCCTCCGTGTAAAATCGCTTGGTATGGGAAGAGATCAGAACCTCCCCGCCCAACTCGTGGATTTGTTCGATCAACAGCCGTTGCTTTTCTACAGCCTCAGCTTCAAAGGTCATCTGCTCCTTGCAGGGGGCAAAGGTATCTCCCGGTATGTCGCAAAGCGTAGCTCCCGCGCGTAGCCCCATAAGAAGGAACTCCATCCGCTCCTCCTCGGTCAAATCCTTATTGTGCGCGCCGCGGTAAGAGGTAATATAGATCGGCTTTCCTTCGCAGTAAGAAAAAATTTTTTGAAGCGTTGCTTCATTTCGGTATTCCTTCTTCAAATTACAAAGCTGGATGCCAAAGGCATCGGCACCGTCGTAAAGAGAATCCATAATGGTACAAATCATATCATCGGGCGTCTCATCCTGAACCATAGCGCATAGCAAGGGTCTGTCTTGATTCAAAAAGGTTGCTTTTTTCATCATTACTTCTCCTTTTTTTCATATCCGACTTTACTCAAAAGATTCCGTCCGCCGTCCGCGAGGATGTTGATTCCCGTGATAAAGGCTCCGTGATCCGAGGCAAGATAGAGAATCAGATCCACGATCTCCTGCGGATCCGCGGCTCGTCCCATAAGCGTTGCCATATTTGCCATTGCCTCCCGTGTCATGACAGGGCCTGGAGCCACGCAGTTGCAACGGATTCCGTACTTGGCACCGTACTTGGCAACGGACTTGGTCAATCCGTTCATAGCGGCACTCTTGGAGGTAGCATATCCCACGTTGGAAGAGCTTCCCTCCTCGCCCGAGATGGAGCCGATATGGATGATCACGCCGCTTCCCTGCTTCCTCATCTGAAAAAGCACGGCATGATCGAAATAGAGCTGTCCCTTCAGGTTCACATCCAGACTCCAATCGTAAACGTCGATGGGAACATCGGGAAACTCCAATCCATGTACATTCAGCATACGCAGCTCGGCTCCCCCCGCAAAGGAGCTGACCAAATCGATGCGACCGTAGGTCTCTATCGCCACGTCACGGGCATGACAGACCTGCCCGTAGTCCCGCACGTCGCAGACCACACCGACGGCGGCGCCCGAGCGGATGGCGTTGATCTCAGCGACCTTTTCGTTGAGGCTCTTCTCATTGATGTCGGTCATAACCACGCTTCCGCCCATTTCAACAAAGCAACGGCTTGCCAAAAGACCCATACCCGATGCGGCACCCGAAAAAAGGGCGACCCTTCCCGTAAAATCAAAATGCAATTCAGATGTACTCATGTTGTTCTCCTCTCGAAATATTTGGTTATCTTTATTATAAATTCCGAGACACTCTTTTTCAATAACAAAATCGATCTATTTTTTAACATTTCCGATACAGATTATTTGTTTTTTCTTGCAAATCTTTGACAAATGAGATATAATAAAAGAAAAAAGGAGGAGAGAAAATGACTGCTTGGCAAAAACTGACGGTGCTTTCTGTAGAGAACGTTCTTCTGATTCCCTCGGTACAGGGAAAGAATTGTATCATCACCGACCGTCCCTCCTACGGTCTTTCCTTCGCCTACGGAGGAAGGATCACTTACGTATTGAACGGAAAACGAACCGTTTCCGACTCCTCTTCCGCCGTTTTTCTACCGCAAGGACGGACCTACCGCCTCCTGCGTGAGGAAAGCGGGAATTTTCCCGTCATCAATTTCACGGTAAAGGAGGATTTTACAAAGGAGTTTATCCAAATTCCCTTACAGCATTCCTTGTCTTATTTAAAGGATTTTGAAGCCTTACGTACCGCATGGATCAGCGGAAGCGATCCCGCAAGGGTCATGAGCATCTTTTACAATATACTTTCTAATCTGGCAAAAGAAGAAAAAAGCTCCGACTCCCATCGGATCCTCTCCCCTGCTATGGATTACCTTGCGCAGCATTTGTCGGATCCTTCCCTATCCAACAAAATTTTAGCGGACCAAACCCATATCAGCGAGGTATATTTTCGCAAGCTATTTAAAGAAACGTACGGAATCACCCCCCATCAGTATATTCTGCAAGCCAGGATGAATCACGCCAAGCAATTGCTTGAAGAAAAATCCGCCTCCATCACCGCCATATCGGAGGCATGCGGCTTTTCCAGCGTCTATCATTTCTGCCGCTCCTTTAAGCAGCAAACGGGAATGACACCAAAGGATTTCGAGAAAAAAAGATCCGAAATGTAAAAAAGCAGTTGCATCTCGCAACTGCTTTTTTATTTTGCAAGGAATTAGTCAGCGTATACGCTAACCTGCTTCTTGCTCTTGGTCTTTTGCTCAAATTTAACCTTGCCGTCGATCAATGCGAACAGAGTGTCATCCTTACCGATCCCAACATTATTACCGGGATGAATCGCGGTACCTCTCTGTCTTACAATGATATTGCCGGCAAGAACTGCCTGTCCGTCTGCCTTCTTTACGCCAAGACGCTTAGACTCACTGTCACGGCCGTTCTTTGTGGAACCAACACCTTTTTTATGAGCAAAGAACTGTAAACTGAGTTTCAACATATTTCGTTCCTCCTAATCAATGTAATTTTTGTACAATTTGCGATCAAGCGTAAGAGCTTCATACATAATCGATATCCTTAACCTCTACGTCAAGATAATCGTAATACTCCTCCAGCATGTCATTCAACTGATAATAATACGACATGAAAAGTCCCGAGACCGCATAGCGCTTTCTCTCGTCCTCCTCAAATTCGGGCAGTGCCGCCTTTGCGCGCACCATAATATGCGCCGCGCCGTCATCAATGGTATATTCCACATCCGACGCGTAAGCAACCTCCACGGTATTGATGATCAGCATCGTCATAGCAGACAGTGCCGCGCACAATACATCGTCTCCCGCCTCTGCGTATCCCGCGTGACCGTGCTCCTCGAAGCCGTAAAACGCTCCTCCGCTTCTGAAAAAAACAATTTTTGTCATTTCAACTGTTTCGACTGTTTCGACGATTCAATCAGCCCTGAATAGACAAAATCTGTACCTTCGTATAAGGCTGTCTGTGACCGATTTTCTTCTTCTCGTTCTTCTTAGACTTATACTTCATTACATAAATCTTCTTGCCCTTGCCGTTGGCAACGACCTTCGCGGTCACTGCCGCGCCTTCAACTGTAGGAGCGCCTACCTTGAACTCACTTCCTACCGATACTGCTTTGACACGGTCAAAAGTTACCGTATCGCCTTCGTTAACGTCAAGCTTCTCGATGAATACGATATCTCCCTCGTTAACCTTGTACTGCTTTCCGCCTGTTTCAATAATTGCGTACACGAAAAGCACCTCTCTTTCTTCATAGACTCGCTAAATCGGGCGGCATAAACGCACTTAAAAGAGCCCGACACTAAGCGGCATTGTATATTATATCATGGTATCTGTTTATTTGTCAATACCTTTTTTCACTTTTTTTGCCTTTTTTTCGGAATTGTTTCACTTTTCTTTAGTGTTCTTTACTGTTCTTTTCGAATATAGTCAATCCGTGAAATCGCCGTAGCGCAAACCGCTGTTATTACAATTTCGGGAATCATATACAATCCGTTATAGAAGATCGAATACAAAAGTGCCAGTCCGTTTCCGCTGAATACTCCCACAATTTTTTCCCCTATGGAATAAAAGCCCTCCTGTGTGAAAAACCATTCCGCCCACGCTCCGTAAAAAATGTATCCCGAAATGATATGTGCCAAATACCGCAAGGAAAGCGCCAAAACACTTCCACAGCAAAGTGCCGCTGCTTTGCTCTTCATCCGATTTCGGAAAATACCGCCGATTCCCAGCACGGTATACGCGATAAGGTAGTCAATCAACAGAATGGCGATGGCGGCAAAAATCCCCATATAATCCTCGCTTGAAGGCATAAAAAGCGCCATCAGCGTTGATTTGCCTGCCCCCAAGGAAAGATCCATGATCATCTGTATGGCGGAATAGGTAAAGGAAACAAAAAAGCCCCACTTTACTCCGTACATATAAGATACAATGATGATCGGCAACATACTTCCAATGGTGAAACCGCCACCAAAGGGCAGATTCAAAAAAGGGATCAGCGCGCAAACGATCGCCAATACTGTTGACAGCGCCAGCATGACAGCGGAAACAGTTATCCGCCTTGTTTTAAATGTTTTTTTCATTACAAACCTCCTAAAATATTAAAAACCGCGCGGAGATCTCCGCGCGGTTAAATTTTTCGTTAATCAAAGAATCCTCGTGCATGTACATCTGCCATGCCGTTTGAATGAACGAAACACACTCTCCCTACGCCGGTATTATCCGTATCAGGTTAAAGGGTTCGGCTCTCGCCGTCTCAGCCATAATGGGCACCCCCGGTTTATATTAAATTACATGATGATATTATACCATAGAAAAATCGACATGTCAAGAACAGAATTGAATTTTTTTGTTTTTATTTTAATAAGTAAAAATTCCCGGGAGCTTTGCTCCCGAGAATTTTTTGGTGGAGTATTCGGACTTAAATCCGAGCCACACCATCGTGGTATAAAGTTTGGCTTTGCACTGCACTCCGTCGATAATTGGGTGCAGGCACTGCCTACTGGTGGAGACAACTGGAATCGAACCAGTGACCTCATGCATGTCAAGCATGCACTCTAACCAGCTGAGCTATGCCTCCGCAACGCATAGTATTATATCATAATTATTTTAAAATTGCAATACTTTTTTTAAAAATGGTTGAAATTTTTTTCATTCCATATTATAATATATTTCGTATGACATGTTTCGATCCATGAATCTTTCTTGATCATTTACTGTTGACAGGAGGCAGTCTTGAAATTGGTTTTAAAATATTTAAAAGGATTTTATAAAGAATCGGTCCTTGCCCCCACCTTCAAAATGCTGGAGGCTATCTTTGAATTGTTGGTACCGCTGGCAGTTGCCAAAATCGTTGATGACGGAATTCGGCAAGGCGACCGCTCCACGGTTTTCGCCATGTGCGGTGTTATGATCGCTCTCGGCGTTATTGGACTTATTTGCGCCATCAGCGCTCAATATTTCGCCGCCCGTGCCGCTGTGGGCGTTTCCGCTAAGCTCAAAAGCGATCTCTTTTCGCATATTCAAAGCTTTAGCTACGCCGCTACTGACACCATTGGCACCTCTACCCTTATTACCCGTATGACCTCCGATGTGAATTCGGTACAGACAGGCGTCAACATGTTTCTGCGGCTTTTTATGCGCTCCCCTTTTATTGTATTCGGTGCCATGATCATGGCATTTACCATCCATGTAAAATTGGCAGGTATCTTTGCCGTTACCATTGCGGTTCTTGCCATCGTGGTGTTTGGGATCATGCTTTTTTCTATTCCCCTCCATAAAAAATCCCAAGCTCAGCTTGACCGTGTTGTAAACAAGCTTCGGGAAAATTATACCGGCACCCGTGTGATTCGCGCCTTTAATAAAGAACAAAGCGAAACAGAAAGCTTTGATCAACACAGCTCCCGACTGACCAAGATCCAGCTGTTCGCCGGACGTATCTCGGCGCTGATGAATCCTCTGACCTATGTGATTATCAATCTCGCTGTCATTCTTTTGATTCAAAACGGCGCTTTGGCTGTTGATTCCGGAGTGATCACCCAAGGTGAATTGATCGCCCTCTACAACTACATGTCTCAAATTCTTGTGGAGCTGATCAAGCTGGCAAGCCTTATCATTACCCTTAACAAGGCGGCAGCAAGCGCTCACCGCATTTCCGACATTATGGACACCCCTTCCGACATGCCGAAGAAAACAGAGCTTCAAGAGCTTTCCGACGGCAACGCGGTTACCTTCCAAAACGTTTCCTTCCGTTATCACTCCTCAGGTGACGAGGCAATCAGCCATGTGAGCTTCTCTGTGAAGGAAGGACAAACCGTTGGTATTATCGGCGGTACGGGCTCGGGCAAAACCACCCTGATCAACCTGATTCCCGGCTTTTATTCTCCTACGGAGGGATCTGTTCTTGTTAACGGAAAAAACACCAATCTCTATGACAAGCACGAGCTTCGCGCCATGTTTGGCGTTGTTCCGCAAAAAGCCAGACTTTTCAAGGGAACTGTCCGCTCCAATTTGTTGTGGGGCAACAAATCCGCTGACGAGACAATGCTTTGGGATGCCTTACAAACGGCTCAGGCAAAAGACTTTATCGAGGAAAAACCATTGGGGCTGGATGAGCCCGTTTCGCAAAACGGAAGCAACTTCTCGGGGGGACAAAAGCAAAGGCTTACCATTGCCCGTGCTTTGCTTCGCCAGCCAAAATTTTTGATTTTTGATGACTCTGCCTCGGCTCTTGACTATGCTACGGAAGCCCATTTGCGTTCCGCCATAACCAAGCTTCCCTACTCCCCCACTCTGTTTATTGTATCTCAGCGAACCTCATCCATTATGCATGCCGATCTTATTTTGGTTTTGGATGACGGCGAGCTTGTGGGCAAGGGCACCCATAAGGAGCTCTTAGATACCTGTGAGATCTACCGCGAGATCTATCATTCCCAATTTCTTGAGGGAGGTGAGAGCAAATGAAAATAAAAGCAAAAGAAAACATGCGAACCTTCGGGACGGTCCTTCGCCATTTAAAATTATACCGTATCCACTTTATTCTCTCTCTTTTATTGACCGCTGCCGCTGTAGCTCTCACGCTGTATATACCGATTTTGGTAGGCAATGCCATTGACCACGCCATCGGTGCTGAAAATGTTAATTTTTCCGCTATTGGAGCTATTCTGTTAAAAATTTTGGTATCCGTTCTTATCACCGGTATATTTCAATGGAGCATCAACGTTCTGAACAACCGTATGACCTATGGAATGGTCAAAAGCATTCGACAAGAGGCGTTTACACAGATCCAGCAATTTCCCGTATCCTTTATCGATTCTCATAGAACAGGAGAGATCATCAGCCGTGTCATCACCGATGTAGATCAGTTCGCGGACGGTCTGCTGATGGGTTTTACCCAATTATTTAATGGGATCATGACCATACTCGGCACCTTGATCTTTATGCTCCTTATCAGTCCTTCCGTTACTCTTATCGTTGTCTTTGTTACGCCTCTTTCTTTCTTTGTGGCTGCTTTTATCGCCAAGAAGACCTATTCGATGTTTAAGCTGCAATCCGAAATCCGAAGTGAGCAGACCTCTTTGATTGACGAGATGATCAGCGGCCAAAAAACCGTAGCGGCCTTTGGACAGGAGGAAGAGATACAAAAGAATTTTGATGAGATCAATTCCCGTCTCTCCAAAGCCTCCCTCCGCGCTGTCTTTTTCTCCTCCACAACCAATCCCGCTACCCGATTTGTAAACAGTGTTGTCTATGCGTTGGTAGCGTTAAGCGGCGCGTTACTTTGCCTGAGCGGAAGCAGTGCCATGACCATCGGAAAGCTGACAGGCTTTCTCTCCTACGCCACCCAATACACTAAGCCCTTCAATGAAATTTCAGGTGTTATCACCGAGCTTCAAAACGCTCTTGCCTGCGCGAACCGTGTTTTTGAGCTGATCGAGCAGCCTGTTCAATCGCCCGATACCGCCAACGGACAAGAGGAAAACAAGGTCTTGGGCAATGTTCAATTTCAAAATGTGTCCTTTTCCTACACGCCTGAGCATCCCCTGATACAAAATTTTAATTTGAAGGCTTATGAAGGTCAGCACGTTGCCATTGTAGGTCCCACGGGTTGCGGAAAAACCACGCTGATCAATCTTTTAATGCGGTTTTATGATGTAGATCGCGGAGATATTTTGCTGGATGGAAAAAACATTCAAGAATACTCTCGCCGTAAGCTAAGAGGCTCCTACGGAATGGTCCTGCAGGATACTTGGCTTATTGGCGGAACCATTCGGGATAACATTGCCTTCGGAAAGCCAAACGCCACGGAGGAGGAAATTATTTTCGCCGCCAAAGCAGCCCACGCGCACAGCTTCATCCGCCGTTTGCCCAAGGGGTATGATACGGAGCTTTCGGAGGAGGGCGGCAGTCTTTCACAGGGACAGAAGCAGCTTTTGTGCATTGCCAGGGTTATGCTCTGCCTGCCCGAAATGTTAATTTTGGATGAAGCCACATCCTCCATTGATACCCGTACCGAAATCCGTATTCAAAAGGCATTTTCTGTCATGATGAAGGGCAGAACCAGCTTTATCGTCGCCCATCGACTGTCCACAATTAAAGAGGCGGACATTATTTTGGTCATGAAAGACGGGAACATTATCGAGCAGGGCAACCATGCTTCTCTTCTCGCAAAGAATGGATTTTACACCGAGCTGTATAACAGCCAATTTGCCAAAGGGGAATAGCCCGAGAAATTTTATAAAATCAAGGAGAACGGTATACGCTGCGTAAACCGTTCTCCTTTCTCTTTTCTCTCTTTTCTCTTCTCTTTTTCGTTATTCCTTTTGCTTATCCTTCCACACAAAATAGTTAAAATGGGCTTGGCAAAAACGATTGTACTGCGTTTCTCCCCGTGAGATACCGCAATATTCGTTTTCCTTCAATATATTGTTAAAAAAGGGCAAGCCGGGAGAGGTTTCGGGTAGGATCTCCCCACCAAGCTCTCGCCACACATATTGGGCATCCGTAACATATACCTCTGTGGGAAAGCTCCTTCTGACATGAATCAGCCCCACATATGTTACATTTTCCTTGGGACATTCATCCTCAAACGCCACGCCTCCCTCTGCTGTATCATATGCCACAGGTACATGACAGTCGCAGTATTCCACAGGCTCGGTTCCCCTGACAAAATATCCTTTTTCCGTGCGAGCTCCTCTGGGATCATGCAGACATGCCTGTGTTACCAGTTTCCCCGAATCGGCGCAGTATTCATACTCCATTACATTGTTCCCTACCGCAAATTTCTCCACTGATTTTCCTCCATTGTTTCCCGATTTCACGCTGAAAACCTGTCTCTCATGGATCCTCTCCATAATATCTTCCCAAATATCAATACAAAGATTGGTTCCCGCTAACGCCTTGGGATATTCGTATCCGTACCAAACGCCGCCGATAAAATACGGAGTATATCCGATAAACCATCGATCATAATTGTTTTGGGTGGTTCCTGTCTTTCCCGCGCAATCCACCTTGCTTTGCAGGGCTATGGTATTGGCTGTTCCGTTTTTTATTACGTTTTCAAGCATCATGGTCATAATACTTGCGTTATCCTCACTGAGCACCGCCTCGCCGTGATATTGATTCTCCAAAATAATACTGCCCAAAGGATCTGTAACCTTATAATAGGATCTTGGCGCGTTATAGATTCCTTGGTTCGCGAAAATTGAGTAGGCGGCTGTGATCTCCTTTACGCTTACCCCATAATTCAACTGTCCCAAGGCAAGTGCCGCTACATCCATATCGGTAATATACATACCGTCCGCGGTATATCCCGAGGCAATCAGGCTTTCCATATGAAGACGGTTGTACAGAAATTCAAAGGATGTCTCCAGCCCCAAATCCTCCAATGCCCGAACGGTAACGGTATTGATAGAATGCTCGATCGCGTAATTGATATTTGTCAAGCCTCTGTAAATGCCGTTTGAATTTTTGGGCCATGCCACAGGCTCGACGGGCTTTCCCTTTGACATGTCCGGATTATAGCTTCCGAAATTAACCGGCACATCGTCATAAACACTTGACCAGGTAATCAAGTCCTGCTCCAAAGCGGGCGCGTAGACAGACAACGGCTTGATCACCGAGCCGGGCGGACGCAGGGTCTGAGTAGCGAAATTTTGGATTCGATTGGCTTTCTTTTCTCCAATGGCTCCCACAACGCCCAAAATATCTCCGTTTTCGGGATCGATTACGATCATGGAGGACTGAGGTGTCTCTTCTCCCTGGGCGCTGTAAAAATTGCCCTCCTTTTTATAATAGCTCTCCATGATCTCCTGTATTTCGGGATCCATGGCGGTATAAATCCTTATGCCGCCCGTATAAAGGACCAGATTTGCCATGGCTCTGCTGTATCCCTTGTTCTCTATCAGATCATCGAGAACATCCTCAATCACCATATCCACGTACCATGAGTTGATTTCGGTATTCCGATATTCCTCATTAATGCTCAGCACAATATCGTTCTCAATATTTCGCTCCATCGTGTCATGGTCAATATATCCCTGCTCATACATCTGGCGAAGAATCAAATTCCTTCGCTCTTTATTATGCTCGGGATTTCTTATGGGATCGTAATAGGAGGGGCTGTTGGTAATCGCCGCTATGCAAGCGCATTCATTCAGTGTCAGCTGAGATACATCCTTGGAAAAGTAGTACTCCGACGCCGCTTGTACGCCATAACAGCCCTGAGACAAATTGATAATATTTAAATACAGAGAGAGGATCTCCTTTTTATCCATTTTGGTTTCCAGATCCAGCGCCCAAAAGATCTCCTGAATTTTTCGCTGAAAGGTATAATCATCCTCATCGGTAACATTTTTGATCAGCTGTTGGGTAATGGTCGAGCCGCCATAGCTGTCTCTGAATTTTAAAAAATAGTTCAGTCCTGCCGAAAGTGTTCGTTTCCAATCCACGCCCTTATGACTGTAAAAACGTTTATCCTCAATGCTGATAAACGCATGGATCAGATCCTCGGGGAGTTGCTCATAATCTACGTATTTACATCGGTATCCGCCGTATAGCGCCCCGCTACTTAGCTCCACCGCCTCAACCTCGCCTGTGATTTCAGATTCATCATAGTAGTACAGCGTGGTCGCGGAATCAGAGCCGATCATCATAAACAGGCTTTCGTCAATATTTTTTTCAATTTTTTTATTGACGTAAATAGCAAACGCCATTGCCACGATCATCCCAAAAACCGTCAAAAAAAAGGCACCTATGGTAAGGAGCTTTAGAACGCCCTGCCGGCTTTTTCCCTTCCCTTTTTCCTTCTTGTTTTTTTTCGACCGTGTTGTTTTTCTCTCGCTCAAATTTCAGGGTCACCTCCCGATTACAGAATACACCTGTATTATTCCTCCCAAAGCGAATAAATAAACATCCCAAGGTGAATAATATAAAAAAATATCGGAGTAGGTACCCTTTTATGAAAAAGAAAACCATATTGAGCCTTACATCTGTTTATGCCCTATGTATGCTCTTGATTCTGATCCTTTCCTGTGTCTTTTTGATCCGCGCGCTTCGCCGCGGGCAAACGCCCTCACCGTTACCGAAGGATACGGAATATATTTATATCTACGTAACAGATAACGCCGAAAGCGATTCTGCCGACGAGACCGAGGTGTCCGGATGGATCGTAAAGGAATATTCCGAAAAAATCGGTATCTTTACGCAAGACGGAACCTTGGTTCAAGTATTGGACACCTATGTAAAAACCCTCCCCGAAACAGACCGAAGACTGCTTGGAGAGGGAATTTATATTGAAACAAGAGCGCAGCTCAACGCGATCATTGAGGATTATACCGGTTGATCATTTCATCACCACATTTTCTTTTCCCAAAAGCGTAACAAGCTCTTGCAGAACAAAATCACTCAACCCAAGCCCCGTCGAATGGGGAACATAGGTTGCCGATGAGCTGTCATAAAATATAACCGAAAGGCTTCCGTCAAAGATCTCCACTAAATTTTTTGCCTTTAAATAGACCTCGCACTGTAAATTCGGAACACGAAGAAATAGCTTTGTAGGCAGACGTCCATCCTCTGTTAGCTCGGGCGTCTCCTTTTTTTGGCTTTCCCTTCCCTCATGCTTTTTCATTTCCGATGTCGTCGTGGAAAGATCGATCCTTTGAAACTGAGCATTTTCCATCAATTCCGTAATCTCAGACACCAAAATCCTCGGTGCCTCCTCATCGCCGTCCCGCGCGGAAATATTGCCTCGAATGAACAAGGGTGCCTCCATTCGCAAATGGTGCGACAGCCGCCGATACTGGGACGGGAACGCGATACATTCTATATCACCGTAACGGTCCTCCACCGTAAAAAATGCCATTTTTTCATTCTTTCGCGTAGTTTTAACGGTCACAGATGATACGATACCGGCAACACATACCGCTTCCTTTTCCCGCAAAGAATCAGAGCCCATAATTTCAGAAATTGATGAAGCCTCCAAATGCTTGCAGTGGAGCTCATAGCTTTCGATCAAATGACCCGAAAAATACATTCCCGAAGCCTCCCGCTCAAGAAGAAGCTTTTCCCGCAAGGTGAAATCGGGAATAGAGGGATACTCGAACCGCGGAGATATGCTTTGCGCCTCGGGGATCGCCGAAAACATATCCAGCTGCCCCGCGATATTATTACGGTCCTTTTGTTGAATGGTCTCGATCAATGTCTCGTAAGAGGCAAGCAATTGGCTTCTGTATACGCCGAGGCGGTCAAAAGCCCCCGCTTTGATCAAAGCCTCTACCATTCGTTTGTTGATATCATAGGGTGCCATACGGCGCGCGAAATCCTCAAAATCATGAAAAGGCGAGGACGCTCGCTCACGAAGAATGGCTTCCACAAACTGCTTACCCACGTTTTTCAAAGCCAAAAGACCAAATACAATATCCCCCTCTTTAGGATGGAAATACAAACGGCTTTCATTGATATCCGGCGGCAAAACCTTTATGCCGTATTTTGAGCATTCGGCAATATATTCCGCCAGCTTTGTTAAATTGCCAAGCACCGAGGTCATCAAAGCTGACATATATTCACAGGTATAGTGCTTTTTCAGATATGCCGTACGGTAAGAGATCACGGCGTATGCTGCCGCATGGCTTTTATTAAAAGCGTAGTTCGCGAAGGATGCCATATCGTCAAACAGCTTTTGCGCTGTTTCCGGATCCACATGATTTTGCTCCGCCCCCCGCAAAAAGCTATCTCTCTCCGCTTGCAGAACGTCTGCTTTTTTCTTAGACATAGCACGCCGCACAATATCCGCGTGCCCATAGGTATATCCCGCGATCACACGGAAAATACTCATTACCTGCTCCTGATAAACGGTACAGCCATAGGTGGATTTCAGGATTGGCTCCAACAGAGGATGAGCGTAGTTCACCTTTTTCGGATTATGACGGGCGTGAATATACTGAGGAATAGAGTCCATGGGACCCGGACGGTACAGGGCAATTGCCGCAATAATATCGTCCGCGCAGCTAGGCTTTAATTCCATCAGGGTCTGCCGCATACCGCCCGATTCCAGCTGAAACACTCCCAAGGTAGAACCATCGGAGATCATATCAAAGGTTTCTTTATCGTCAAGAGGGATCTTTTCTATATCAAAGGACGGATCCTTCTCCTGTATTGTCCGACAAGCATCATGAATGATGGTCAAATACCGCAAGGCAAGAAAATCGAATTTTAACAGTCCCATATCTGCAATGGTATCCATATCGAACTGAGTAACCACCGTATCATTGCTGACCGCCAAGGGAACATATCGGGAGACCGGCAGGTCTGTCACCACAAGTCCCGCGGCGTGAACGGTAATATTTCTCGGCATTCCCTCGATCTCTATTGCTGTATTGACCAACTTTTTCACTGTGTCAGAGGCTTCATAGAGTGTCCGCAGCGGCGGCTGCTTCAACGCCTCCGTCAAGGTAACCCCGTGCTCTTGGGGAACCGCTCTCGCAACAGGATCTACATCGGCATATGCCATTCCCAATGCCCTTCCAACGTCCCGTATAGCGGCACGGGCAGCCAAGGTACCAAAGGCGATGATTTGTGAAACATGATCCGCGCCGTATTTTTCAAACATATATCCGATCACTTCGTCGCGTTGGTTATAACAAAAGTCCACATCAATATCCGGCATACTGACACGTTCTGGATTTAAAAATCTCTCAAACAGCAGATCAAAGCGAATGGGGTCAATATCGGTAATACCTGTCAGGTACGCCACAAGACTTCCCGCGCCCGAGCCTCTTCCGGGGCCCACGGGAATTCCCTTTTTTCTCGCGAAGCCGACATAATCCTGAACGATCAGAAAATAATCCGAGTATCCCATTTGGAGAATCACACCCAGCTCATATTCGATTCTTTCAAGATAGACCGATCTCTGCTGTTCGGTCATGGAAAGCGTGCCGTTTCTCAACCGTGTCTCCATTCCCTCAAAGGTCAGCTCACGAAGATATTCCGCGGAGGATTTTCCCCGCGGTGTTTTAAAGGTAGGAAGCTTAGGTTCACTAAACTCAAATTCAAATTGACAGCGTTCGGCGATCCGCAGGGTGTTCTCGATAGCACCCTCATATTTTCCAAACAGTGCCTTCATCTCGTCGCCGTTCTTATAATAAAACTCATCGGTCTCAAATCCGATGGGTCTTCCGTCGGTAATTACCGAGTTGGTTTGAATACACATCAGAATCGCCTGTGTCTGCGCATTCTCACGGCGCAAATAGTGACAGTCATTGGTAGCAACCATAGGAAGAGCGCACTGTTCCGCAAGACGCGCAAGCTCGGGAAGGACCTGCTTTTGCTCCGCCAAGCCGTGATTTTGAAGCTCAATATAAAAACGATCCTTTCCAAAAATCTCCGACAGCGTACGCGCGTACGCTACCGCCTCTTGAAATTCTCCTCTTAACAGAAGGGATGGGATTTTTCCCGCAAGGCATCCCGACAGACAGATCAACCCCTCCGCGTGGGCGCGGAGCAGCTCCATATCCACCCGCGGCTTGGAATAAAAGCCTTCGGTATAGCCCTTGGAAACCATCTCGATCAGATTTCGGTATCCGATCTCATTTTCGCACAGTAAAACCAAATGGTGATATTTTCCGTCGGAGCTTGTTCCCCGTTCAAAGCGAGATTTTGTCGCTACATAGACTTCACAGCCGATAATCGGCTTAACACCCAGCTTTTTACATGCACGGAAAAAAGCCACCGCACCGTACATAGCTCCGTGATCGGTAAGGGCAACCGCTTTATGCCCGCACTCCAGTACCCGCTTGGGGATGTCCTCAATACGGCATGCTCCGTCCAACAGACTATATTCACTATGCAAATGAAGATGGACAAAATCTGTCATACAAAACCTCCGTTTCCTGCTACCGCTTGATTTTTTATTGATTATTTATTCGGCTATGGTTGATCCGACGGATCATTTTTCTTTTCCTCACTTACCTCTGGCTCCGTCTCTTTTCTCAACCCCATATACAAACCTGCCACGATTGCCGTGACCGCAAACAAAATGCCGAATATCATCCAGATCAACCCCTGTTTTTCCTCATCTTGCTCTGATTCTGCCAACTGATTTCGTATTTTCAATCGTTCCGCTTCAATCAGCCCCGCAAGATCCTCGGAAGAATAGACGGTACTGTAGCCCGTTATCTCGTACAGCCTTAGCGTATATTCCTCACTGTCTCCCGTTACGGAACGAGTGCTGAGCTTAATATAATTCACCATATTGGCTGTGTTGTAATTGCTCAGATCCAAAATGATCTGGGTCTTCTCATTGGCGGGGATGATATAGGACGAGGTCAAAAGGGCTTGGTCATTCCCCATGCTTATTACCAATTCGTATAAATTCGTATCCTGAGCGGAGGTATCGGAAAAAGCGACGGTAAATTTCACAAAGGGGGTATAGATCAGATTCTCGGGATACTCATAAAGACATAGCAAATCCGAGTATTCTCCATTTCTAGGCGAGGTCGAGAGAGCGCACAGCGCACGCAAATCCTCCTCGGCGTAGTCAGTTCTCAGATCCTTACCGTACGAGCCAAGAAACCACTCCTCTGTATTTCCCAAGGAAAAATCAAAATAGGAGAAGGCTCCCGTCCACGCTTTTTCCGCCAAATTTTGTGAGTATAGATGGTAGATCAAACGCTGGGACAGGTTGTTCGTCGAAAAATTCCGTACCGCGTCAGACCATGCTTCCGCATGAAAATACGGAAGAAGATTTTCCGTCACCTTCAGGCTATCCGCTGTATCGATATAGCGAAGGATATTTTCCAGATCAAGGAAAACATCCGATTCCTTCTTTTCCATTGCGGCAAAGGAGACGGTAAAGGATGAGATCATCTTTTGATTGAGCAACGTGTAATAGGTATAGGCATATGCGCACGCAAGCGCGTTACCCGAAAGGTTATCAGGCACGCTCCAAAGATAAATAAAATGATCGGGAGCGCTTTCGTAGGGAAGCCCATTTAAATACGAAGAATATACCTCCAGATTTTCCGCGCATAATAATTTTTCCGATACGGTATATTCACCGTCCATAAAAGTGCTTAGCGTTTGATCGCTGATATCAAAGGGGACCCGCTTCGACTCAATCATCGTACTGCACTGAAAGGCAAATGATACCTTTTCGTCAAAGAACATCAATACAGATTCCAATAATTTGGCGGGATCATAATCATGCACACCGATGGATGGATCGGCAACCGAATAGGAATTGGTATTTCCGAAAGGAAGAACAATATCCAATTGGGGATTACAGTCTCGTGCGGAGTTTGCCATAACCATTACGTAAAACGCGTACCGCTCGGAATACTCCTCCAAGGTTAGCTCTCCGCAATAGTTCATGCCTCTTTGATCAATTTGCTTACCTATGATCAATCCGCTGATCCTGCCGCTTTGATAGCTATCATATCTCTGTGCTAAAAACTCCGAAAAAGCGCATAACAAGGGCATGGTCTCACCAGAAAGAACATTAGGCATATCGTATTCCGCCATGGACTCCTTTCCGTCAGCGCATGCCAAATCGGAGCCTACCGCGGGAAGCAACAGCTGCAAATACACGCGGCATCCCGAAGCGGAATAGGTTCGGATCTTAACATCCAATTCGTCAATATAAGCTCGGTCAAAATAGCGGTAAGACTGCTCAATGGGATAAATGTAGCCGTTGGAAACCTTGCTCAGCAATTGGTTCAAATACACGGGAATTACAGCGGTTCCGCAGCCCACAGCGCCACCCAAGGAGGTGTAATCGGTTTCTATTCCTTTATAGGATGACCGATCATCGCCGGAATAGACATATTCGGAGACTACGCCCGCGTATTGCGGCTCAGCCGCCAAAATCACCTCACCCTCGGGAGAACGAAGGGCGATCGCGTACCGAGAAAATCGCTCCGCTGTTTGATCCACGTCCACGGCAAATTCAAATTTAACGGAAATTGCCACGCTTGCCAAGGGAGGATTCTCCTCAGGGCTTCCGATTACCTCCTCAAAGCTTGATTGAGGCAAAATCCGATAGACCTCAATCAAATACTTACTGTAGGTAATCATAACGTCGTGGCTCACGCTTCCGCTGATTCTCATTACCGACGCTTCTCTGTCATACTGACAGTTATATGTTACCGCATTATTCCGTAAGGCTTCATATTGGAACTCTTGGTTTTCCGTATTTTGAATTTCGGAGAGTGCGTCCTCTGCGGATACCATAGGAACAAAACAGGAAATCATCCATATAATAAGCAATAATACCGCAACTGTTTTTTTCATAGCACTTCCCCTTTCTTTCATTCTTTTGTTTCTTTTGTTTTCGGCACGCGAATCCATATCACGTCCTTCCGAACATGACTGATATATAATTTATTATATCACAAAACACCTCAAAAAGGAATAACATTTAAAAAATTACAAAAATATATTCAAAAATTCTTTAAAAACTGAAAAATGCGCAATATCTTTTTAAAATTTCTTGATTTGTGTGACAAAATATGCTATAATAAGATGAATCCTTTGAATATTTTACAAAATTTAATTCTGTTACGACTGTTATGAATTAAGAATTGTGAGGAATTCCTTGAAACAAGTATATATTCTCCTCTCCAAAACGGGAACCGTTCCGTCAAAATTTATACACAAGCTGACAAGGGGAACCTTTACCCACACCTCTTTGGCGCTGACACCCGAGACCGATCGGTTTTACAGCTATGCCCGAAGAACCCTACATAATCCCTTTAACGCGGGAATCATTATTGAAAATATCCACACCTTGGTTTTCGCCCTTTATCCCGATTGTCCTTGTGCCCTGTACACCTTAGAGGTCAGTGATGAGGCGTATGAAAAAATGCAATCGAAAATGCAATATTTTTTAAAAAACTATCATAAAGCCAAATATAATTTTATCGGCATCCTTCCCTTGCGCCTCGGAATCCGAATCCCAAGAAAATTTAAACTGGTCTGCTCTCAATTTGTAGCGCTGATTTTACATAGCTCGGAGGAGATCCGGCTTCCCAAGGATCCGTATCTAATGCTTCCCAACGATTTTATCAAAATCCCCAATATTCAAAAAATTTATGACGGCAAATTAAAGGATTGCAATTTTGGCGACTATGCCGTAAACAACATTCATCCTGTAAAAACATAAAATAGACAAAGAGGGTGTCTCATCGGTTTGTGAGACACCCTCTCCTTTTATCTGATTTTATCTGATTTTATCTAATCCTTAATCATATGAAAGCTAAGTTCACTTGCTTTTTCTTTTTTTCGCAAGCCCTGCTTATTTCCCTGTCCTTTCCGGTGATCAATGATATTCGGGAAGCCAGCCCTTATGCGCTTCGATCAAGTCATCGCAAAGAGCGATAATATCATCAATGGACAGCTCAGAGGAGGTATGCGGTTCTAACATTGCCGCTTGATAAATATACTCCTTTTTCCGTGTTCTTGCCGCCTCGATGGTCAACAGCTGAGGATTGATGTTGGTCATGTTCATAGCCGCCAACTGAATAGGAAGCTTTCCTACAACCGTTGGCTGGATTCCCAGCTTGTTCACAAGGCAAGGAACCTCTACACACGCGTCGGAAGGCAGGTTCGTGATCAGACCTGTATTGATCACATTTCCTCCGATCTGATAGGGGATATTGGTAACCATGGATTCCATAATGCGAGAAGCGTATTCATGAGAACGCTCATGGGTAATGGTTCCGCTTACATATTCCTCTCTCCGTTTTTCCCAACGCTCAATCTGATCGATACAGCGGCGGGGATACTCGTCCAACGGAATTCTATAGCGCTCGATCAACTCGGGATACTTGGATTTAATAAAGAAATTGTTATACTCCGCGTTATGCTCACTGGATTCGGTGCAGTAATATCCAAAGCGGCGGATATACTCAAAGCGAACCAAATCCTTAAAATCCTCGGGAGGATTTTCCAGAATCTCGCACGCGCGGCGTCGGATCTCGGGATAGAGATCATTTCCGTCCGCGTCCTCGATCTCAAGCAGCCACGCCATATGGTTAATCCCCGCAATCTTCTCTCGAATCGGTTTTTTGACGGTATCCGCCATTCCAAGCTTCTTCAAAAGACTGTTGCTACAAACCTGCACACTGTGGCAAAGACCAACAGTCTTTATATCGGTATACCGCTGCATATATCCCGACAACATTGCCATGGGGTTCGTGTAATTCAGGAACCACGCGTTGGGGCAGACCTGCGCCATATCATCCGCAAAGTCCTGTAGCACGGGAATGGTACGAAGAGCGCGGAAAATACCGCCGATTCCCAAGGTGTCCCCGATTGTCTGCCGTAAACCGTACTTTTTCGGAACCTCAAAATCAATAATGGTACACGGATCGTACAAGCCCACCTGAATCGCGTCAACCACGAAATCGGCACCGCGAAGGGCATCTTTTCGATTTTCCACGCCTAAATATTTGCTGATCGTGGCTCTTCCCTCGTTGACATTCTTGTTCAGGGCGCAGATCATCTGATAAGAATCCTCCAGACGGGAGGCATCAATGTCATACAGCGCGAATTCGAAATCCCGAAGCGCGTCTGTCAGCAAAGCATCGCCCATTACATTCTTAGCGAACACCGTACTTCCGGCACCCATAAATGTGATTTTTCCCATAACATTTTCTCCTTTTTTTACTTTTCATTGTGTCTTTATTGCATAATAATGTATAATACGCCACCACTCGCAGGCGATGGATTTTTCGTAATGTTCATCTCTCAACATTCGGAAATTCTCAACAGGCCGGCGGAATTTTGTTTTGGCACACTGTTCTTCCGATATTCTATTGGGGTCTGTCCCGTATGCTTTTTGAAAAACGGAAAAAAGTATGTCTCACTCTCAAAGCCGCAAATTTCGGCAATTTCTCCAATCGATAGCTCCTTATGAAATTGCAGCAGATATTTGGCTTGATTGATCCGACATATCTCCAGAAACCGATGGACGGTTACTCCCGTAAAGCGCTTAAAATCTCGATCCAGCTTAGATCGGCTGACCGAAAATTTTCTGGCGAGCTGATCGGAATCCGACTGTGCCCCCATATTCTCGGAAATATGGCGAAGAACCTCTTGGATATACATGGAAGGGGTCCCCACGCTGACACGATGTTCCTCGGGACAAAATTCAAATAGCTTGTTCATAAACAACGCGAATATCAGTTCCTTTTGCGTAACTGTCATAGGCATTTCTTCCCCGAGGACGAGAAGCCTTTTTAAATAACCCGCCTGTTGTTCACTCAAACGAAACAGCAAGCCCGTATTTTTCTTGATCAAGCCGATGGGGAGCATCGGCTCACCCAGTAAATTCAGAGTTTTCTCGTGAAAATAGAAAACATATCGGTCATATTGTTTCGCGGTCTCATCATTGCAGGACATAGAGTGAACCGTATAAGGTGATGACAGGATAGCGCAAGGATAACGATAAGAATATTCTACGCCGTTAATAACAGAGGTTTGCGCTAAATTCTCGGGACAAAAGTACATCTCATATTGAGGGTGGATATGGGTATATCGCATTACAGCCGGCTTGATAAAATGATCCAAAACAAAATCCTCTCCCATATTTGAAAGAAATCCACCCATACTCTTCCTCCCATTCGAATCATTCGGAAAAGCTTACCGCGATCTGCCTTACACAATCATTATAGCATCTTCCAAAAATTATTCAATCCGATATTTCATCACAATTCATAAATAAACTATGTTTTTTCTTCATTTTTGTTTCAGTTATCAGTAAAAGAAGATAAAAAAATACGATTTTAAATCAATTCCTTAATTTTATTATAGCTGCTTTTTTTGATTTGTCAACATTTTTCATAAAAAAACTATCCTTCTTCTCTCTACAAAAAAAATATATATTTTTTTAAATTAATTTCAAAAAAAGGGTTGACAATCATTTTGAAATGTGGTATAATCTATAACGTTCCGGTGATGAACCGAGCGATGTGCTGGTGTGGCTCAATGGCAGAGCAGCTGATTTGTAATCAGCAGGTTGATGGTTCGACTCCGTTCACCAGCTCCAATCGGTTTCGCAACAGCGGGATCGATTATGGGGGATTTCCCGAGCGGCCAAAGGGGGCAGACTGTAAATCTGTTGTCACTGACTTCGGTGGTCCGAATCCACCATCCCCCACCAAAAAGC
>JAZSPS010000007.1:0-5345 GCA_045537595.1 Eubacteriales bacterium | reverse complement strand
AGACGGAAGATTATCTCCTTCTTACATCTCCAGCAAACGGGGTAGCTGTGCTTATATTTGTGTGTGTAGAAGAGCTTGCCGCGACTCTTTAGCTCGTCGAAAACAAGCTGGCGGCAGTCCTGTGCGTCAAGTCCCGAAAGGAAGCTGAAGCCATTATAGAATATACCGTATTCGTCAACGGGAATGATCTTAGGAAGACCGATAGACTCACCGAGAGCAAAGTCCTCGGCACCGCATCCGGGCGCAATGTGCACCACGCCACAGCCTTCGGTCTCATCGACCTCATCCCACAGGACGATCTTGTGGGGGAAGTTCTGCTGTTCCATTTCGGGGAAGCAGGTCTCATATTCCTTGCCTTCCAGATCCTTACCTGTCATCTTATCCAGCAGGGTAACGCCCTCTTTTCCCTCAAACTTCTGCTTATAGTAGTTTTCGGAGGTGATAAAGTTATGTGTCTCACCCTCTACCTTGATGCGGACATAGGTCATTTCGGCATTGACGGCAAGGGCAACGTTGGCGGACAGGGTCCAGGGCGTGGTGGTCCAGACAAGAATATAGTCATCGGTTCCCACAATGGGAAGCTTAAAGAAGACCGCCTCATGCTCGATCTCCTTATAAGAGCCTGTCATTTCATGCTCGGAGAGGGAGGTTCCGCAACGGGAGCACCAAGGCATAGGCTTATAGACCTCACGGATCCAGCCGCCCTCGTGGCACTTTTTAAGGAATGCCCAAATGCCCGTAATGTTCTCATCGGTGTAAGTATAGTAGGAGTTATCCCAATCCATCCACTGACCCAACCGCTCGGACTGAGAGGTAATCACAGAGGAGAATTTTTTCACACGCTCAATACACTTATCGGTAAACTTATCCAGTCCGTATGCCTCGATGTCATGCTTTGTCTTAAAGCCAAGCTCCTTTTCCACCTCTACCTCTACCCAAAGGCCCTGGGAGTCGAAGCCGTTCCGATAGTGTGTGTCACAGCCCTTCATGGCGTGGTATTTAATAAAAGTATCCTTTAAGGTTCTGCCCCATACATGGTGAATACCCATGGGGTTGTTGGCGGTTATGGGACCGTCAATAAAACGGTATTTGGGACCGTTTTCGTTTTTTGCTTTCAGCTTTTTAAAGCAATCGTTTTCCTTCCAAAAGCCGAGGATCTCTTTTTCGTTCTCAACAAAGGAATACTTTGTATCAAATTTTTCCTGCATTTGTTGATTTCCTTTCTTATTGAAAATATTGTAAGTAATTTATAGGTATGTTGTAAGCATTTTTACGGGCATTTTCAGGCAAATCAATCCTTTGCCTGTTTACATATATAAAGATAGTATAACACATTGTAAAATAATTGTCAATGAATTTTTGCAATCTTTCAAATCATTTCAAATCAATCTTTCAAATAAAAAAGCGCAAAGAGGACTTGCTTTTTGGAAAAATTTATGGTACAATTCTATTATAAGGGTAAACCTTGCCTTATCTTACAACACACATAAACGGAGGACAGGAAGATGTTTAAAAAATTGGGTGTACAGCTTTATACCATTCGGGAGTATATGAAGGATCCCGAATTTGCCGATCTCGCCTTCAAGAGACTTGCCGAGCTTGGATATACCGAGGCTCATACGGCGGGCAACGCGTTTGATGAGACATTGTTCAGAGATCTTCTCGCAAAGCACGGGATCTCCATTATCGGAACGCACTTTGATTACAATACGATCCTGACCGATCCCGAAAAGACCATAGAGGTTCATAATCTTTGGGGAACGACCAATATCGGTATTGGCGGTATGCCCTCGCCTGCCAGAAAGGATCTGAACGAATTGAAAGCCTTTATTCATGATTTCAACACCGCAGCTGAGCAGTACGCGAAGCAGGGATTTCGGCTGACCTATCATAATCACAATTTTGAGTTTGTGCGTATTGACGGAAAAAAGACCATTATGGACATTTTGTACGAGGAGCTGGATCCTGTGAACACCTCGTTTGTTCTTGATACCTGTTGGGTTGCCGCGGGAGGCGGAGACGTGGTGGATTGGATCGAAAAGCTGGCGGGCAGAATTGATATTTTGCACCTTAAGGATATGTATTTGCAGAAGGATAAGGACGATAAGCACTATATTCCCTGCATTACCGAGGTTGGAAACGGCGGTCTGGCGTGGGATCGGATCATGCAAGCGGCAGAGAAAATCGGCGTAAAGCACTATGTGGTGGAGCAGGATACCAACTGGTGCGATACTCCCTTTGAGAGCTTGAGAATGAGCGCAGAGTTTTTGGAGAAATATAAGGCATAAGGTTATGCTAAGCAAAAGAGTTACCGCGAGAAAGTGATAAAAGTACGCAAAGGCACCTGTGGCAAATTGCCACAGGTGCCTTTTTGCATTTGAGCCGACTCCATATTTATTGAGTATGATGGGGACAGACAAAGCCTCCCGACAGATAGATGGCTTGAGGAATATTCCTTCGTTGTCGCTGCTTACCATATGGCAGGTATGCCGTAGAGGTTATTCCTTACTGACACGAAACGCGGCAAAGGAGAAGGCGGGAAGCTCCCGCAGATGAACGGTGTCACCGTCGATAGTGCCCGATGTGTTTACAAACTCAATTTTCCGATAGCTTCCGTCCAGCTTGATCTCGGGGTGAAGGACCGAATCGGCAAAGCAATTAAACAGCGCCACGCACAACGCGTCTCCCTGTCTTTTACAGAGAAGGTAGAGGGAAGGGTTTTTGGAAGAGTAGGCGGGAATCGTTTTTCCGCTGATCCATTCGATTCCGTCATGAAGGACTCTCTGCTGTAAATATCCTCCCAAAAAGCCCGAATTGTTTTCCAAGGTCATACCGTTAAAGAGGTATACCAAAAATCTGTGCCCCTGCTTATTTTCATATCGGTACGCAAGAAGACGGGAGCTACCGTTTACGGCAGTATACAAAAGGGGGGTGATTTCCGCTTTGGTATCTCCGTCAAAAAAGCTTCCGCCGCCGCGCCGCAACAGCGTTTTTTCGGCGGTATCGGTGCTGTTCGCGTATACATTTTCTGATTCCGAGATCAAAGGGGCTTTTCCTGTAACAAAGCGGCGAAGCCTTTCGTTGGCGACAAGACCCACATCAACGCCCCGTTCGGTAAGCAGAATCGCCGAAACCGCGTCCAAAATCAATCCTCCGCCCAGACGGTCGTCGGGAATATCTTGGATGCTTTCCCCAAATACGGCACGGCAGATCCCTTGTTCGGTGTAGGTGGAGGGGATTCCGCAAAATCCGAGAAATTCTCCCGCCACAGGCAGGGGAGAGTGCATGGTAGGCGGGGTCAGATCGCAATCGGTGTCCTTTAAGAGACCGCGACGGATCACCACGCGAACGCCCGTTTGCTCGCCCTCGGCGAACATGCTTTCCAGTTGGCGTTGGATGGGCAAATTGCGGCAATGGCGCTCCAGATAGCCTGTTTCGTACAGGGGAGTGGAAGCGTAATCAAACATATATTTAAGATTTCCTTGGGTGGAGCCGTCCGCGCGCATGACCGCTTCGTGAAGCTCAACATAGGAAGCGGGCGTGTAATAGCGAGGGCGCGGATAGGTGTCCCCCTCATCCATCAGCTCAAAGGAGCGATTTCGGGAGAAGGAGGCAAACATGCGCGCGATCTCAAAAACAAAGGGCAGCTGTTTATCGTTTGTGGGGGAGGTTGCCCAATAGGGCGCTCCTTGCAGACGGAGCAGGGGCGTTTGGCTTTTGCTTCGAAGAATCTCGGTAAGCGTCAGGGGATCGGTGCCGTCAACATCCCACATGCAATAACAGGAGCAAAGGGCAAGGGACACATTGGGATCCACCGAATCCACCGCCTCACGCAAAAGCCTTGCCAAATGGAGAAGGGAGTCCCCCGAGACTTGCAAAAAGGCATTTCGGTATCGGTTTGGCTTGCCGTAAAAGGCGTTGGCTCTCAGCTCCTCGCGCGTGATCCGTTTGCCCAAAAGCTCAGAGATCCGCTCCATGTGTCGATGGCACAGACAACAGTATTCCTGCGTGTGCATGGAGAGACGAAAGTCGTCATCCAGCAAAAGGATCCTTGCGCCTGTGGAGGCAAGCTGCTTGAAAATGGCGGTCAGCTTTTTTTGAAATACAGGGTCCAGAGGACAATAGGTATCGGGAACCTCCTTCCCCGCGAAATTCATCAGAGGAGTAATAGCTTCCTCGGAGCCTTCCTCCGAGGGAAGATCGTGGAGCAGTCCTCCGTGACCTATGGTGTTTCCCACCCAAATATCGGTCTCAAAGCCATGGCTGTTAAAAAAGGCAATATTATTTTGCAAAGAGGAAAGCTCCTCTTCCTCGATACATCCCTTCGCGATCACGGGCTGGATCGCCAAAAAGATTCGGTCAGCTTCCGCGGCGCGGAACTGCTCCAAAAACAATTCCCTGGTTTGCGGAGTAACGCTATGATTCATGAGAGGGACAGATATTTTGTACATGGTAAGATACTCCTCGCGTGTTATTCTGCTTTTGGTTGACTTTTTTTGTCATGCTTTCGTGTTAAAAAATTATAACATAATTTTTTAACAGTGTCAAGTTTTTCTCGGGTAGCTATCAAAGAGAGATCTTGAGAGATTTTAAGAGCTTTTGAGAAATAACCGAAAAAACATTAAGATTTTCTGATGATTTTTTTTGAAGTTTTAAGATAATCCTTGCAAAAAAAGGGGGAATGTGATATAATTATAATGGATAATGGTGTGGTGTACCCATTTTTGGGAGCGCCGAAGGATAAATTCGATCGATCAATGAGTTAAATGCTACGAATCGAATTAAAATGAAGCAAAATTTAAGCGAAATCAAACGGAAATTAAACGGAAATTCAACAAAAACAGGAAATGAAATTATGACAAAAATTATTCTTGCCTCCGCTTCCCCGAGACGGAGGGATATTCTCAGGGAAATGGGGATAGAGTTTACTGTGCTTACCGCCGATACGGACGAAAGCTGTTCCATCCCAATGCCCGACGCTTACGCAGAGGAGCTGGCTCGAAAAAAAGGTCAGGCGGTGTGGGCGAAGATCAAGCAAATGATGAAGGAGGGCAGGGATGAGACCGATGCCGTGATCATTTCCGCGGATACGGTAGTGGCGACGGATCACGCGATTCTGGGAAAGCCCAAGGATCGAGCGGACGCGCTCCGTATGCTTCGGATGCTTAGCGGAGGTCATCATATGGTGGTGACGGGAATCGGCTTGACCATGGGCGGTGTGACCTACACCACCTCCTGTGTCACGGTGGTTCATGTGGACACCATCCCCGAGGCGGAGCTTGAAAAGTACGTAGACAGCGGAGACCCTATGGACAAAGCGGGTGCGTACGGGATACAAGGACCCT
>JAZSPS010000068.1:0-12378 GCA_045537595.1 Eubacteriales bacterium | reverse complement strand
CTGCGTGTTG
This sequence comes from Eubacteriales bacterium, assembly GCA_045537595.1. Classification (GTDB taxonomy): domain Bacteria; phylum Bacillota; class Clostridia; order Oscillospirales; family CAG-272; genus HGM12713. Next base: position 12,368 of record JAZSPS010000068.1, on the reverse strand, counting down.
ACACGTACGGAAGCTTGTGCGAGAATGAAAGCTTATCTGTCGCACACTCCTCCCTTCGTGTCATTCTGAGCCGAAGGTGAAGAATCTTTGATATGAGATTGCCTCCTACGTCGGCAAAGATCCTTCGCTATGCTCTGGATGACACGTACGAAAGCTTGTGCGAGAATGAAAGCTTATCTGTCGCACATTCCTCATTTCGTGTCATTCTGAGCCGAAGGCGAAGAATCTCTGATACAGGATTGCCTCCTCCGTCGGCAAAGATCCTTCGCTACGCTCCATACTCCGCTTCGCTGCGTGTTGACACGTACGGAAGCTTGTGCGAGAATGAAAGCTTATCTGTCGCACACTCCTCCCTTCGTGTCATTCTGAGCCGAAGGTGAAGAATCTTTGATATGAGATTGCCTCCTACGTCGGCAAAGATCCTTCGCTACGCTCTGGATGACACGTATGATAGTTTATGCGAGAATGAAAGCTGATCTGTCGCACTTTCCTCCCTTCGTGTCATTCTGAGCCGAAGGCGAAGAATCCTTGCCGGGCTTGCGAGGCAAATTGATGCGGAGCATCAATTCTTATTCATTAGTGCTACACAATCCCTCAGTCAGCTTCGCTGACAGCTCCCTTTACACAAGGGAGCCTTTGACATGAGAACATTCTGCACTGACTTTTTATTTGCTTTCTGCTCATCGGCATAGCCTTTACAGAACCCCGCCACTATGGCGGGGTTTTCGTCTTACAAAAAGGAGCTGTCACGAAGAACCGCGACAGCTCCTTACTTTATTTTCCCTTGTATTCCTTCGCCAGAGCCTCAAATGCGGGAAGCGCTCCAAGGACCCGCGCTTTGTCTGTACAATACGCGATTCTGACGTATCCCTGAATTCCAAAATCATCACAGGGTACAACAAGAAGCTCATGCGCCTTCGCCCTTTCGTAAAAACGGTAGGCGTCCTCCTCCAGTGCCTTGACAAACAGATAAAACGCTCCGTCCGGCTTTACGCACTCATATCCGTATGCCGTCAGATTGTCATATAACAGATCCCTGTTCTCTCGGTATACATCAATATCTACCTTCGCGTCAATACAACGGGCGATTACCTGCTGGAACAAGCTGGGCGCGCAGACATATCCCAAGGACCGTCCCGCTCCGCATACCGCAAGATAAACGTTGCTTCCCTCTTCCATGTCGGGGCTGACCGCTATGTAACCGATTCGCTCACCGGGCAGGGACAGCGCCTTGGAATAGGAATAGCATACCAATGTATTCTTGTAATAATTCATGAAATAAGGAACGGTAACTCCCGAATAGACCAGCTCACGGTAAGGCTCGTCAGCGATCAGATAGATCACATGTCCGTATTCCTCGGATTTCTTTTTCAAAACCTCACAAACCGCGCGGACCGTCTCCTCCGAATACACAACTCCGCTGGGATTGTTGGGAGAATTGATAATTACCGCCTTTGTGTTGGCATTGATTTTGCTTTCAAAATCAGCAATATCTACCGCAAAGGTTTTTGGTTCGGGAAGACTAACCACAACCCTTCCCCCCGCGTTCTCGATAAATACTCTGTATTCCGTAAAGAAAGGAGCAAACACGATACATTCGTCAGCTCCGCCTTCCTCCATCACCGCCTTTAAGCAGATGGAAAGAGAAGCCGCGGCGCCGCAGGTCATGTAAATATGATTGGGCGTGATTCCCTCAATTCCAAAGCGGGAGCGGATACTGTCCGCAATGGCTTTCCGTACCCCAAGATCGCCTTGGGCAGAGGTATATCCGTGCAAAAGAACGGAATCCTGTGTGCGCAGCAGCTCAACGATGGTCTCATTGACCTCACGGGGCGCAGGAACACTGGGATTTCCCAAGCTAAAGTCAAAAACATTTTCCGCGCCGATCTCCTGTGAGCGTGTTTTGCTGTATTCAAAAATTTCTCTGATGATCGAGCGCTTGCTTCCCAGCCCGAACATTTTCTGATTATATCCCATAGCTTACCACCTCAATGCCTAAATTCCGAGCAGCCTCTTCGCGTTTTCGCAAAAGAGCTTTTCCTCGGTTTTTTGATCCAGCCCAAAGGAACGCAGGATCTCCACGTCCCCCCGAATGCTGCTCCACGGCGAATCGGTCGCGAATAGGATCCGATCCTCTCCGTGTTTTTTTAGTATCCTTTTAAAATTTTCTTCTCCGATAAACCGCAGAATATACGCGGTATCGAAATACACATCCTCGCCGCTAAGCTCCTCCAGCACCTGTTCTGCCATTTCATTGGCTCCGTAATGCGCCAGCACCAGCTTATGATGGCGGACTTTTTGGATCACCTGCTTGGCAAGCTGAGGGGTACAGCGGACCGGTCTGCCCCGATATCCGCCGTCCACACCCGAATGGGTCACCACGATCAGGTCATTTTCCTTGGCGCTTTCCAGTATTTTGATATACCCCTCGTCGGTAATGAAGGTCTCCTGATAGTCGGGATGGATCTTCACCCCCAAAAAGCCATTGGCTCGGATCCACGCCATCTTTTCCTCAATATTTTCACACAGGGGATGGATTCCCGCAAAGGAGATCAGTCTTTTTTCTCCCTCCGCGCGATCCGAAAATATCTGATTGATCTCCGCCGCAAAACGGTTAACGCTGTCAAACCGGGTGGGATTGGTCAGCACGGGAAGATTCACCGCAAGATCGGCGCCTCCCTTTTCCATTTCGTCAAGCAGTCCTTGAACCGAACCGTCCGAGAAGGGCGGAATCCCTCCCTTTTCGGCAAGATAATCAATGGTTTTCCTCGCGATTCGGTCGGGAAAAATATGGGTGTGAAAATCGATGATCATGGCTACCTCGAATTATTTTCTTTTGGCTGATCGCTTATTCGCTTCCGCCGTATGTATTTATAAGCTTGCCAGACCGTCACACGAAATGGTTTCCACAGAGTTGGCTGTCAATATGGCATCCACCTTTGCCGTATCCGATGCCTTCAGCACCACATACGCCTGCTCTCCGTCGATGGATAAGCCGTACATGTATTCGATATTGACGCCGTTTTGGTCAATGATCTTCAACAGCTCCTGCAGGCTTCCCACCTTGTGAGGGATCTTGATAATGGAAATATCGGAAAGAAGAGAGGAAAATCCACTCTCGGTTAGTTTCTCCTTACCAAGCTGAGGATTATCCACGATCAGTCGGAGCAATCCGAATTCCGTGGTGTCCGCAAGGCTCAAAGACAAAATGTTGACTTGATTATTTTTCAATACATTCAAAACCTCGCACAATCTGCCGGTTCTGTTTTCTATAAATACCGTTAACTGTTTCGCAAACATCGTAATTCCTCCTGCTTTTCCTAAATAATTAATATAATTTACGGTTATCGATTACGTGAACTGCCTTCCCCTGACTGCGTACCAGCGTCTGAGGCTCTACGATCTTGATCTTGGCGCTGATACCCAATGCCTGCTGAATGATATGGGAGATCTTCTTGGTCAGCGCCTCGATGGCTCTGATCTCGTCGGTATAGTACTTCTGATCAATCTCCACCTGTACCTCCAGCGTATCCATATTGTTGACACGGTCAACGATCATCATGTAATGGGGGGTTACCTCTTCCACATCGATCAGAGCCGCCTCAACCTGACTTGGGAACACGTTAACGCCGCGAATGATCAGCATATCGTCCACTCTTCCCTTGAATCGGGAGATCCGAGCGCTGGTTCTTCCGCAGGCGCAGGGAGTACGGTCAATGCTGGTAAGATCCTTGGTTCTGTAGCGAATGAGGGGAATTCCCTCCTTGGTCAGCGTGGTAAAGGCAAGCTCGCCTGTCTCGCCGTCCGCTACGGGAGTAAGGGTTGCGGAATTGAGTACCTCGGGATAGAAATGGTCCTCGCAAACATGCAAGCCGTTATGATATTCGCAATCGCACGCCACACCGGGACCCATGACCTCGCTCAAGCCGTAAATATCATAGGCTTTGATCTTCAGGCGCGCCTCGATCTCATGGCGCATTTTTTCGGTCCAGGGCTCCGCTCCGCAGATCGCCGCCTTCAGCTTGATCTGATCCAGCAGACCCTCCTCCTGAAGCACCTCGGAAATGTGAAGCAAATAAGAGGGTGTACAAGCAATGGCGGTGGCGCCGAAGTCTACCATCATCGTGGTCAGCTTTTTCGAGTTACCTGTGCTCATGGGAACGACCGTGGCGCCGATCTTTTCCGCGCCGCCGTGGGCACCCAAGCCGCCGGTAAACAAGCCGTAGCCATAGGCGATCTGAATAATATCGTCCTTCGTGACCCCTGCCATGCTCAGACATCTGGCAACGCACTCTGCCCAGATATCCAGATCATATCGGGTATAGCCTACTACCGTAGCCTTTCCCGTGGTTCCGCTTGAGGCGTGAATTCGCACGATCTCGGAGTTAGGCACGGCAAACAGCCCAAAGGGATAGGTATCTCTCAGATCGTCCTTTGTGGTAAAGGGAAGCTTTGTAATATCCTCAATGCCGCGAATATCCCCGGGCATCAGATCGATGGCTTGCATCTTTTTACGGTAAAATTCCACGTTATGATAAACATAATCCACCAGCTTAACAAGCCGCGCGCTTTGCAGCCTTGTCATTTCGTCTCGGCTCATACATTCCTTTGTTTCGTTCCAGATCATAGATAGTATCTCCCTTATTTTCTCGCCTCATACCCTTGCAGGAAGGCTTTTTTATTCAGCTCCACAGTCTTGGGTGGCACCGTGGCTTCCACCACGCCCAGCCAAGCGTCGGGATCAAAGCCGATGGATTTCGCCGCGTAACCCAGAACCACCGAATTCAGCACCTTGCTGTTTCCCAATTCCTTGGCGATTCTCTGTCCGTCCACGGCATAGACCTCGTGGCTTTCTCTCAGCGTCTCAAGAATATTTTCGGGATATTCCCTGGCTCCGATCACCACCGTCATAGGATCGATGCGGCAATCGTTTACCACCAAAACCCCATCCTTTTTCAAGAAATGGGAATATCTCAGGGCTTCCAGTGCCTCAAAGGCAATGATCACGTCTGCCTGTCCTTCTTCCACCACAGGCTCGCAAACCTTTTCGCCAAACCGAACGAAGGTTACCACGCTTCCGCCTCTTTGCGCCATACCGTGTACCTCGGAGATCTTTACGTCATATCCCTGCTCCAAGGCTGTTTTTCCAATAATTCTGCTGGTCAGAAGCGTTCCCTGTCCGCCTACGCCCACGATCATAATATTCTTTGTCATATTATTTCACCACCGTTTCAATCGCGTTGAATTTACAATAATTTTTGCACAGTCCGCAGCCGTTGCACATGGTCTCGTCGATCCGCATGGTTCCGTCAGCGCCTCTTGTGATGGCGGGACAGCCGATCTTCATGCACATACCGCATTTTTTGCAGCGCTCGGGATCTACCGCGCAGCGGTTGGGGAATTTCTGTCCCTTTAAGAGAACACAGGGAGATTTTGTGATAATAACCGTCAGCGTATCGCTGTTGACGCTCTCCTTGATCACTCTCTCCAGCTCCTTCGTGTCAAAGGCGTTGACCTCGATCACGTTCTGTACGCCGACCGCGCGGCAGAGCGTGGGGAAATCAATGGCATTGGTCTCCTCTCCCTTCAGGGTCTTTCCTGTGGCGGCGTGGTCCTGATGTCCTGTCATTCCCGTGGTGCGGTTATCGAGGATCATAACGGTTCCCGTCGCCTTGTTGTAGACCATGTTGATCAGAGAGTTGATTCCCGTATGTAAGAAGGTGGAATCTCCGATGACAGCCACCCAGTTTTTCACATAATCCTTGCCGCGCGCCTTTTCCATTCCGTGCAAGCCCGAAATGCTGGCGCTCATACAGATGGTGGTATCGATGACGCTGAGGGGAGCCACAGCGCCCAAGGTATAGCAGCCGATATCTCCCGACGCGTGGATCTTCAGCTTATTCAAAACCGAGAAAACGCTTCTGTGAGGACAGCCGGGACAAAGGATGGGAGGACGGTTGGGAGCATCCTGCTTTTCAAAGACCGCTCCGTCCTCACCCAACAAGACCTTTCTCAGCAGATTGGCGCTGTACTCGCCCTGACGGGTAAATAGCTCCTTGCCCTTTACATCAAAGCCCCACGCTCTCACCTGCTCCTCAATGACAGGCTCCAGCTCCTCAAAGACATAGACCGTCTCTACCTGAGCGGCAAAGTCCTCCACCAGCTTCTTGGAAATGGGGTTGACCAATCCGAATTTCAGCACGCTTGCCTGAGGAAAAGCCTCCTTGACATACTGATAAGCGATACCGCAGGTGATGAAGCCGAGCTTTTTGTCGTTGATCTCCATCTGATTCACCGAAAAGGCGGCGCTGTCCTCCGCCATGCGTCTCTCTCTTTCCTCTACCACCAGATGTCTGCCGATCGCCGAGGCGGGCATCATCACATATTTTGCCACGTTGCGGTTGTATTCCTTCGCCTCGACCTCCACACGGTCGCAAAGCTCCACTGTGCTCTGAGAGTGCGCCAATTTCGTGGTGGTCCGCAGAATAACGGGGGTGTCGTATTCCTCACTGAGAGTATACGCGTACTTCATGAAATCCTTTGCCTCCTGACTGTCGGAGGGCTCAAGAACCGGCACATGGGCGGCACGGGCGATCATTCTGGTATCCTGCTCGTTCTGAGAGCTTGCCAGACCAGGGTCATCGGCAACCACAAAAACCGAGCCTCCGGTAACACCGGTATACGCGAAGGTATAAAGAGGGTCGCCGGCAACATTCAAGCCAACATGCTTCATACAAGCAAGGCTTCTTACCCCCGCGATGGACGCGCCGATGGCAACCTCAGCGGCAACCTTTTCATTGGGAGCCCACTCGGTGTAGACCTCCTCATACTTCGCCAGATACTCGCTGATCTCTGTACTGGGTGTTCCGGGATAAGCGCTTGAGACCTTCACACCCGCCTCGAACGCTCCTCTCGCGATGGCTTCATTGCCCAGCATAATTGTTTTCTTTCCCATTTTTTATTTACTCCTATTTTGTCTTTTTGTCCTTATTTATCCTTATTTGTCCTATTTATTCTTTATCCTGAAGGAAGTTCACTTATTATTTCTCAGGTCCTTGACTCTTTTTGCCTTACCCTCAAAGCGCTGAAGCGTATTGGGAGATTCCAGCAGAACCTTGGCGTCAAGACCGAGAACCACCTTGAGCTTATTCCGCACGTTGCCCGCGATCCTTTCCAATACCGAGAAGGAGTCGGTGCTCTGAGCCAGCTCGACCTTAACGGTCATCTTATCCAGATATCCTTCCCTTTCCAAAATGATCTCATAGTGGGGACCCAGCTCCTCAAAGCTGAGGATCACCTCCTCGATCTGGCTGGGGAATACATTCACGCCTCGGATCTTTAACATATCGTCGCTTCTGCCCGAGAGATTTTCCATGCGGCAGAAGGTTCTTCCGCACTTGCACTTCTCGTAGAAGAGCCGTGTAATATCCTTGGTACGGTAACGGATGAGAGGCAGTCCCTCCTTTTGGATACAGGTGATCACCAGCTCTCCCTGTTCTCCCGCGGGAAGAACCTCGCCTGTTTTGGGATCGATGATCTCGGGAATAAAGAAGTCCTCATTAATATGCATGCCGCAGTGCTCGGTGCATTCGCCCGAAACGCCGGGACCCATAAGCTCGCTCATACCGTAATTGGAGGTGATCAGAAGGTCCTCTCCCCAATATTTATGCATTTCCTCACGCATAGCGTCGGTCAAAAGCTCGCTTCCCACAAGAGCGATCTTGACCTTCAGATCCTTTACGGGATCCACGCCCATCTCTCTCGCTACCTCGGCAAGGCGCAAGGCGTAGGAGGGCGTTGCCACCAGCAGAGAGGTCTCAAAATCCTGCATATACATGATCTGCTTTTGGGAATTTCCCGTGGAGGAGGGAACGATGGCGGCACCGATCCTCTCCAAGCCGTAATGAAGACCGAGGGCGCCTGTAAACATTCCGTAGCCAAAGCAGATCTGCGCCGTATCATGGGAGCTTGCCCCGCCCATGCAGGCGATTCGGGCAACACACTCGGTCCAGGTCTCCAGATCCCTTTGGGTATAGCCCACAACCGTAGGCTTTCCCGTGGTGCCGCTGGAGGCGTGGATCCGCACAAGGCTGTCCCGATCCACGGCAAAAAGACCAAAGGGGTAGTTGTCCCGCATGTCCTGCTTTGTTACGAAGGGAAGTCTTGAGAGATCCGCGAGGCTTTGAATATCCTCAGGTCTGACTCCCGCCGCGTCCATTTTCTCACGGTAGGGTGCTACCTTCTCATAAACACGGCTTACCGTTTCCCGCAAGCGCTCCAGCTGTAATTTTTCTATTTCCTCTCTCGGAAGAGTTTCTTCTTTTGACCAAATCATATGTAAATACCTCAGCTTTGTTTTATCTTGTTTATTTTATCTCGCCTTCCATAGGCTTGTCAAAGGCGTCGTAAAGAATACCGTCGTCGGGCTTTTTCGTAAGGAGGCTGACTGCCGCCGTGATGATCAGGGAGAAGATCATACAGATCACGCCGACGAGGGGAGAGGTTGCCACCCCGTCCTTCAGAGCGGTGGCAAGGCTACAGCTCCAATCGTTCTTGTCGTAGCCGAAGACAAGGATCAGGGTCACGGTCAGAACCAAGGAGCTGATGACAGAGCTCCATACCGCGGGCTTGGTCACCCGTTTCCAGATAACGCCCAAAACATAGGGACCCATAAAGCAGCCCGCCAAGGTACCCCAGCTGATACCCATCATGTAGGCGATGGCGGCAATGCCGAATTTCTCATTCAATAGCGCCAAAACCACCGAGATCACCACAAAGGCAAGACAAAGCAGTCTCATGACGGTGTTGACCCTCTTGTCGGAGGCGTCCTTCCTTACCGAGCCCTTGTAAATATCCACGGCGATGACCGAAGCGCTGGCAAGGGATACCGAGGAAAGGGTGGACATGCTGGCGGAAAGGATCAATACGGCGATCACACCGGTCAGTCCTACGGGGATGGCGACGCTGAGCATGGTGGGAATGACCTGCGCGTGGGCAACATCCGCGGTTTCGGGGAAAAAGGCACTGAGAGCGCCTGTGAAATAAGCGGCAAATCCGATGATCAGAGCAAACGCGGTGCTGACAACCACGCCCTGTGTGATCGCCTTTCTGTCACGGATCGCGTAATATTTGTGGATGGTCTGAGGAAGCGCCCAAACGCCAAGGGAGGTGAGCAAAATAAGAGAGATAAGGGATACGGTGCTTCCGTAGATTCCCGTGCTGTCCGAGTTAAAGGTAAACCAGGTAAGATTGGGATCGCTGACGAGCTTGGAAATATCCCAGCTGACCTGCTTGGAGCTCATAAAGCAGAAAACCATAAATACAACGCCGACGATCATAATGATTCCCTGAATGAAATCCGAAAGGGCGGTGGCGAAATAGCCGCCAAAGAAGAGATAGAGCGCGGTCAGAGCGGCAAGGGCGATCATAACGATCCAGCCCTCAATGCCAAACACGATCTCAAACAGACAGCTCAGTCCGTTATAGACCGAAGCGGAATAAGGGATCAGAAATACAAAAATGATAATGGCGGAGACCAGCTTGATGTTCTTGTCTCCATACCGTTTCTCAAAAAATTCGGGCATGGTTTTCGCGCCCAAGCGCTTTGTCATATTTTTGGTGCGCTTGGCGAGAACAAGCCAAGCGATCAGGGTTCCGATGATGGCGTTGCCAATACCGATCCAGACCGACGCCAGACCGAAGGAGCGTCCGAACTGACCCGCGTATCCGATAAAAATAACCGCCGAGAAGTAGGTCGTACCGTAGGCGAAGGCGGTCATCCAGCCATTCAGACCCTTTTTGCCGGCAAGCAGAAAATCCTCTACCGAGCCGGAACGGTTTTTGGTGTAGATCGCCACCGCTACCATCGCGGCGGCATAAAGTGCTAAAATAATGTAATCCAGTGCCATTGTTTTCTCCGAAGTGATTGAATTTCGCGAAAGAAAAAACTCCGCATTATAAAACTAAATATGAAAATATTATATCACAAGGGAAAATTATTGTCAATAAAATATATCAAATTCATCGGTGGTTTTCCACAAATTTTTCATGGATTTTAAGTGAAAAACCACTGGAAATTTGCATTTTTTATTGAAAGATTCCGGAATTTGTGATATAATCGAGAAAATGCGGCATTTGCCGCGGCAAATGCCGCAAAAAAATGGCAGACAAGAGCGTGCTGAAAATAACACGAACAAAACAGAAACACGGAGGGTAACCATGTCCAATATTCAAATGAAAATCCTGTCCTCATTGGAAAAATGCTTTTTAGATGAAGACTTGGGATCAAAAAAAGAAAAGAAGCGGTTTGTTATGCTTCAGAATGAAAAGCTGTCCTTTCAGGTCGCCTATATTAATACCGAGCTTGAGCGAGCCAAAAGATATACCGTGTCCTGCTCGGGAAGCCTTGCTCCTTACGCAACGGTCCGAGAGGTCGTCTCGATCCCCTCCGCGCATCCCGCCGAGGAGCAAAAGATGGATGAGGATTATCTCCGTATCACGCCCGGTCTTTATCCCGATCTTCTCCGTCCCCTTCACTACGGAGGCGCTGTTCTCGTGCCCTCAAAAAGGCTTTGCTCCCTTTGGATCGATATTTCCCTTCCCGAAAATTTTTTCGCGGGAGACTACGAGCTTACCCTTTCTCTGCGCTATCAAGATCAAAAGAATCCTCAAGAGGAGGCACCGCTTTTTTCGGCAACGGCTCAGGTACAAGTGGTTGCCGCCGCCCTGCCTCCTCAGCGGCTGATCCATACCGAATGGTTCTATACCGATTGTCTGGCAAATTTTTACGGCACCCGCGCTTTTTCGGAAAAGCATTGGAGGAGCATAGAGTCCTTCGTGAGGACGGCGGTACAAAACGGGATCAATATGATTCTGACCCCCGTCTTTACTCCCGAGCTTGATACATATATTGGAGGCGAGAGGCTGACCACACAGCTTACCGACATTACGGTAGAGACGGACGGAACCTACCGATTCGGATTTGAAAAGCTGGAGCGGTGGATCGATCTGTGCCTTCGCTGCGGCGTGGAATATTTTGAGATCCCCCATTTCTTTACCCAATGGGGCGCCAATCACGCGCCAAAGATCATGGCAAAGGTAAATGGACGTCAAAAGAGGATCTTTGGTTGGGAGACCGATGCTCTGGGGAAGGAATACGCCGAGTTTTTAGGGGCGTTCATTCCCGCGCTTTTGGAGGTGTTTAAAAAACGAGGATTGGACAAACGCTGTTATTTTCACGTCTCCGACGAGCCTCGTATGAAGGATCTTGAGCACTATGCCCGTTGCCGAGATCTGATCGGACAGCATTTGGAGGGATATCCCATTATTGATGCCCTGTCGGATTACGCTTTTTATGAAAGCGGCGCTCTGAAAAGGCCTGTGCCCGCCATGAAACACGCGGATCCCTTTTTGGAGAACAAGGTTCCCGACCTATGGGTGTACTATTGCGGAGCCAATGGCTGCGAGACCTACACCAACCGATATTTTGCCATGAGCTTAGCCCGAGCGAGAATTTTGGGGGTACAGCTCTATCTGAACCGCATTCGCGGATTTTTGCACTGGGGCTATAATTTTTATAACAATTATCAGTCTTATGATGCCATCGATCCCTTCGGATGCTCCGACGGAGAATATTTCGCTCCCTCGGGAGACATGTATTTGGTATATCCGGGAAGCAACGGAGAGGCGTGGGAATCCCTTCGTCTGAACGCCATGCGCGAGGCTATGGATGACATGCGGGCATTGGAGCTTTGTGAGTCGCTTTACGGACGTGAGTACACCGAACGGCTGATACTGGAGGATACGGATGGAAGCTTGACCTTTGCCCATTATCCGAAGGACGGGGAGTATTTGATACGGCTTCGGGAAAAAATCGCCATGCTGGCAGAGAAAAAGAATGGATGACACGTACGAAAGCTTGTGCGAGAATCAGGGCTTAACTGTCGCACTCTCCTCCCTTCGTGTCATTCTGAGCCGAAGGTGAAGAATCCTTGCCGAGCTTGCGAGGCAAATTGATGCGTTAGCATCAATTCTTTTTCATTGTTACTTTGGTACAGGATTGCCTCCTTCGTCGGCAAAGATCCTTCGCTACGCTCTGGAGGACACGTACGGTAGCTTGCGCCAGAATGAAAGCTGATCTGTCGCACTCTCCTCCCTTCGTGTCATTCTGAGCCGAAGGCGAAGAATCCTTGCCGAGCTTGCGAGGCAAATTGATGCGTTAGCATCAATTCGTATTCATTGTTACTTTGATATAGGATTGCCTCCTTCGCCGGCAAAGATCCTTCGCTACGCTCTGGATGACACGTACGGTAGCTTGCGCCAGAATGAAAGCTGATCTGTCGCACTTTCCTCATTTCGTGTCATTCTGA